>SHBB01000285.1 GCA_004213565.1 Sandaracinaceae bacterium | reverse complement strand
CCGACGAGAACCGCCGCCCCGGCTCGGCCGCGGGCGACGCTTCGGTGATCCGCGTCGACGAAGGGCCCGGCTGGGTGGTGGCGAGCCACGATCCCGACATCTTCACCTTCGTGCCGGAGAGCGACATCGACGAGGGCAGCGCGGACATCGCGATCGGCATGGCCGGCCGCGCCGCGCACGAGGCCGACGCGCGCGGGCTCGAGGTGGTGCACGTGCACCGGGCCGCAGAGGCGCGCGCCTCCTGAGCGCCCCTGAGCGCCGGGCTCGCGAAGGAGATGCGCCCGCGCGCCAGGGCTGCGTCGATCCGTCGGCGTCGATCTCAATCCGCGCAGAGCGGACGCTGGCGCTGCGACTCGGGCGGGACGAGCGCGAGCGGGAGCTGCACGTCTACGGACCCGGAGGGATCGGGCGCCGGGAACGCCGTCGTCCGCGCGGCGCGCGCGAGGCAGGCGCGCAGCGTGGCGTCGTCCGTCGAGTCCTCGACAGCGCACGCCTCCTGGACGAGTCCGTCCGGGCCGATCCGGATCGCGAGGCTGACCCGACCGCCGCCGGCGCCCGCGCCTTCGGCCGCGCTCACGCAGCTCGCGGCGGCCTGCCGGAGGGGCCCGAGGCTCCCCACGATGGCCTGAGGGCGGAGCTGGCCGACCGGCGCGTCTTCGGGCAGCGACGGCAGCCCGTCGGGGCAATGCGCGTCGTCGCGCGGAGGCTCGGGCGCCGGAGCGTCGGGCAGGCGCGTGCCCTCCGCGAGCGTCACCGCGAGCCCGATCCGCCCCGCGAGCGCGGACGGGATCCGGGAGAGGACCTCGCTCAGGCGCTCGAGCGAGACGCCCGCCTCCGCGGTCACGAAGAGCGCGCCGACCGCGGCCGGATCCCCCAGCGCTGACGCCGCCTCCTCCGCGCCGCGCGGCCCGTTCGCGGTCGCCGCCCCCTCGGTCGAGCGGACGTAGACCCCCTGGTCGGTCACCACCCACAGCACCGCGGGCTCGCGGCGAGGGGGGAGGGTCGCGGTGACCGAGCTCGACGAGAGATGCGAGGGATCACCCGAGCCGTACGCACCCCAGCGGCTGAGCACGGTGACGGGGCCCGGATCCTCGGCGAGCCGCGCGTCGAGATCGTCGGGCGGCGTGGGGAGGGGCCGCACGGCGACGGCGAGGTCGGCCTCGAGGCGCCATCCGCGCGCGAGCAGGCAGCCCCGGTCGGACTCCTGGTCCCGCAGATCGTCGAGCTGACGCGCCGCCCCGGCGAGGTCCGAGAAGCGCGCCGTCGGTCCGAGCGCCCGCAGATCGGCCCGCTCGGTTGGCTCGCGATCGACGGCCTCATCGTCGCGACCGTGCGCGACGTCGGTGGGGTCGTCCGGGGGCGCGCTCGGGCCGCAGCCGAGCAGCGCGGCCGCGGCGAGGAGCGCGAGGAGATCCGGCGCGCGAAGGCGAGACATGGGCGCGTCGCGAGTCGCTACTGGATCTTCTCGCGGATCGCGTCGTTCAGGTCGCCGTGCACGTTCCGGTAGTCGTACCAGCCCTTGGCGATCTTGTTCATCTCGGTGCGGTACGTGTCCTCTTCGTAGCCCTCGGCGCTCTCGATCTCGCCCAGGTACTCGGTCCAGCCGGTCCGCAGGTCGTTCAGCGCGGTCTCGAGCGACACCAGC
The DNA here is from genome assembly GCA_004213565.1 of Sandaracinaceae bacterium. Lineage (GTDB taxonomy): Bacteria > Myxococcota_A > Polyangia > Polyangiales > Sandaracinaceae > JAVJQK01. The sequence continues at coordinate 10,405 of SHBB01000285.1, read as the reverse complement.
TGGTCGGCGAGGTCCGGCGGCGGGATGAGCTGCTGCAACGCGGGCCCGTGCTCGTTGAGCTTCACCATGCAGTCCTGCCGCACGTGCTCGGCGTAGCGCCTCGGGTTGCTGCGCGCGCGCTTGGTGATCGCGTAGCGCAGATCCTGATCGCTCCGCAGCCCCGAGAGCGCCTCGCCGGGGAGGGCGCACGTCCAGAAGCCGTCGAAGTGCTCGGTCTTCATGCCGTTGATCTGCTGGCCGATCGCGCGGTACTCGCCGCCGTCGTCGCCGCTCAACAGCAGCACCGCGAGGCCCACGACGGCGAGCAGGGCCGCGACCGCGCCCCCGATGAGCACGCCGGTGTTGCCCTTGCGCATCGCCTTCTCTTCCTCCTCGAGGGAGGGGCCGCGCTGGAGGAAGGGAGGCTGACCGCCGCCCACGCCGAGGTTCAGGTTCGGATCGTCGCTCATGATGGGTCCCCGGACGGACAGTACACCGGGAGCGGCCAGGCGATCACTCGTTCAGGTTGAGGCGCAGGCCTCCGCCTCCGCCGCCGCCGCCGCCCAGCTGGAGACCGCCGCCGCCGCCGCCCAGCTGGAGGCCGCCGCCCCCGCCGCCGAGTCGGTCCTCGTCGCCGAGCAAGCTCGGGCCGCCACCGCCGCCGCCGAGCTGCAGGCCGTCGTCGTCACCCAGGAGCGGCGACTCGAGCTCCAGCCCGTCGTCCCCGAGCTCCAGATCGTCGTCCAGCTCCTCGTCGTCGAGCGGCTCGTCGGCCCAGTCCGCCGGGTCGTCGACCGGCTCGAGCGCGGTGGGACCGAGCATGCGCTGGATGAGCTGCCGCATCTCGTCGTGACGCTGCGGAGGGGTGCGGTCCATCACCGCGTGGGCCTCCTGGCGCATCAGCGTGTAGCGGGACGCCTGTCGGTAGACGCGCGCGGCCATGAGCCGGGTCTGGATGTCGGGGTTGCGCTCCACCGCGCGCTGCGCCCGCTCCACCGCGCGGTCGAGATCGCCGATCGTGGCGAAGTAGCCCGCCCAGAGCTGGTCGAGGATGTGGAGCTGCGGGTCGATGCGCTCCGCCTCTTCGAGCTCGGTGAGCGCGAGGTCCGTCTCCTGCTGCGTCAGGTGGATCGCGGCCAGCGTCGCGCGGCCCGGCGCGAAGTCGGGGTACTCCTCGAGCGCGGCCGAGATCTCGCGGGAGGCTGCGTCGAGCTCCCCCAGCTGCAGATGCACGCCCGCGAGCAGGTTGCGGCGCGGCGCGTCGGCGCGCAGCTGCTTGGCCGCCACCAGCTCGTCGAGCCCGCGCTCGCCCTGGCCCCCCGCGAGCAGCACCGCGCCGAGCACCGCGCGGCTCGAGGGCGAGCGGGGATCGAGGCGCGTGGCCTGCGACGCGCCCTCCATCGCGCGCTCCGGGTCGCTCTCCCGCGAGAGCAGGTAGAGCGCGCGCGTCGCGAGCGCGGCGCCGATCGCCTGGGTGTCGTCGAGCACGCGCAGCTCCTCCGGCGCGACCTCGCGACCCTGGTAGGGGTCGTAGACGGTGGGCTCACCTTCGCCGGCCTCGCCGTCGTACACGGCCACCACGTAGTAGCCGAGCTGCCCCGACGGGTCGGGCGGCGTGCGGTCCCCGGGGAAGCGCACCGCCTCGGCCACCATGGCGTCGACGTCGAGGGCGCGCAGGCCGCTCGCCATCAGCGACGCGACCTCCAGCGGGTAGAGGTGGTGATGGCCGTCCTCTTCGCCGATGCGCTCGAGCACGGTCTCGGGCGGGGAGATCGGCGTGTCGCGTGGGACCCCGAACGACCACCGCTGGAACGAGCCGGCCTCGGCGCGCGCCCGGATCGCCTCCTGGAGCGCGGCGGCCTTCGCCTGGGCGCCGCTCTCGTCCCCCGCCTCGGCCTCCGCCCAGGTCTCCACCGGGTCGCTCGGCACGAGCATCGTGTTGAGCTGCCGGGCGTCGATGCCGAGCCGGCGCAGGTGTCCGAGCGCGGCGGAGCGGTCGAGCGGCGCGAGGGGCACCTCCTCGCCCACCGCGTCGGCGGCCTGACTCTGCCACCAGGCGTAGCCGATCGCGGCCGCCACGAGCACGCCGCCCGCGGCCGCCCACGGCAGCCACGTGGGGCGCTGCGCCGCGCCCTTCTTCGGCTCGGCCACCGGCTCGAGGCCGTTCTTGCGCAAGCACTCCGGGCAACGCGGCTTCGCGTCCTCGTCATCGTGCTCGAACGTCTTGTCGCAGTGGACGCAGAGATATTTCATGGGCGCTCCAAGCTGCTAAACCGTATGTCTCCGGGCTGCAACCCTTCACCCGCCCGGATTCTTCGACGCCCCGCCCCGTTTCCCAGGCGAGTCCCTGGTCAGAGGTGACATGAGCGAGTCCTCCACGGTCGACTTCTACTTCGACGTCGGCAGCCCCTACACCTACCTCGCCGCCACCCAGATCGACGGGCTGGTGGAGCGCACGGGGGCCACCGTCGTGTGGAAGCCGATGCTCCTGGGCGGGGTCTTCCAGCTGACGGGCAACGCGCCGCCCGCCCGGGTGGCCGCCAAGGGCAAGTGGATGCTCTCGGACCTGTCGCTCTGGGCGGAGCGCTACGGGGTGCCGTTCCACATGAACCCGCACTTCCCCGTCAACACGCTCTCGGCCCAGCGGGCGCTGACCGCGGCGGAGGAGCTGCACGGGCAGGAGGCGATGCAGAAGCTCGCCCGCGTCTTCATGGACGGCATGTGGGTGGAGCGCGCCGACATGTCCGACGGGGACGAGCTGGCCTTCCGCGTCAACCGCGCGGGCGGGGACGCGGGGAAGCTCATGCGCCGCGTCGGCGAAGACGAGCTGAAGCAGAAGCTGAAGGACGTCACCCAGGAGGCGGTCGATCGCGGCGCCTTCGGCTCGCCGTCGTTCTTCGTCGGTGAGCGGCTGTTCTTCGGCAACGACCGGCTCGATCTGCTCGAGCGACACCTGAAGCCCCCGGCGTGAGCGAGCCGGTCGAGCTCGACTGTCTCACCTGCGGCGCCTGCTGCCGCACGGGTCACGACGGACGCATCCTCGTGCCCGCGGACGATCTCGTGCGATGGCGTCGGCTCGGCCGCGAGGACCTCGTCCAGGCCACCCAGCCCGGCCATTTCGGGGAGCGCGCCTTCGCGACCCACGCGGACGGAACCTGCGTGCACCTCGGCACCCCCGAGAGCGTCAACGCGTGTCAGATCTACGAGATCCGCGGCACGACCTGCCGCGAGTTCGAGCGCGGCTCGCGTCAGTGCCTCGAGTTCCGACGCGACTTCGGCGTCTCCCGATAGCGCGCTGAGAGGCGTTCTCGCTTGACCGCGTCGCGCGCCCCGTTCATGCACGAAGAGAGTCCGAGGTGATCTCCATGAAGCGCCGCGAGTCCATGCACGTCAGCTCCAATGTCTGTCTCCCGGCAGACGGTCGGAGCTGCGCGCCCGCGGCCTGCGCTGGAGCCCTCGACGATCGACGCGATCGATAGTCGCGTCATCAGAGCGCTCGGAGAGGCCGTGGGATTCGTCCCGCGGCCTTTTTCGTTTTTTCTTCTTCTTCTCTCTCGTTCGTTTCTTTTTCTTTCTTTCGAGCCGATCGCGGCAGAGCCCTGGAGGACGTCGTGGAGAGCGCGACACCGAGCGGAACCTCGCAATGGAGGCACAGACCCTTCCCCGAGCTGATGCGGCTGGCGTGGCCGATCGTCGTCTCGACGCTGAGCTACAGCGTCATGACGCTCTCCGACACGCTCTTCGTCGGTCGGCTCGGGGCGTCGGCGCTCGCGGGCGTCGGGCTGGGCGGCGTCGCCGCCTTCACGATCATGTGCTTCGGGTTCGGGCTGATGCGGGGCGTGAAGATCCTCGCGAGCCAGGCGGTGGGCGCGGGCCGTCCCGAGCGCGCCGCGACCTGGCTGAGCGGCGGGCTCGTCTTCGCCGTCACGCTCGGCGTGGTGATGCTCGGCGTCGGTCGGCTCGTCGCGGGCCAGCTGCACCACCTGACCGCGAGCCTCGCGGCGGCGGACGCGGCCGAGACCTACCTCGCGATCCGCATGCTCGCGGCGCCGATCGTGCTGACCTACGTCGCGCTCCGCGAGCACCGCTACGGGCTCGGCGACACGCGCAAACCGATGGTCGCCTCCATCGCGGGCAACCTCGTCAACGTCGCGCTCGACTACGTGCTCATCGTGCACCTCGGCTGGGGGGTGGCGGGCGCCGCCTGGTCGACCCTGGTGGGGCACTCGGTGGAGCTGTCGGTCCTCGCGCTCCGCGTGCCGTGGACCCTCTCGCCCGTGCGCGTGGCGGATCTCCGCGCGCTGTGGACGGTCGGCCTGCCCACCGCGCTCCAGTTCTGGCTCGAGGTGGGCTCGTTCGCGCTGCTGACCACGATCATCTCGACCACGGGTGAGCTTCAGCTCGCGGCGCATCAGATCGCGCTGCAGGTCGTGCACTTCTGCTTCTTGCCCACGGTGGCGCTGGCGGAGGCGGCGGGCGTGCTCACCGGGCACGCGGTCGGCGCGGGCGAGGTGCGTCTCGTCAGGCGGGTCGCGAGGCTCGCGGGCACCGTCGGGCTCGTCTACATGACGGCTTGCACGGTGGGGCTCGTCGTCGGCGCGCCGTTCATCGCCTCCGTCTTCACCGAGGATCCGGCGCTGCGGGCCGTCACCGTCGGCTTGCTCTGGGCGGGCGCGCTCTTCCAGATCGCGGACGGCGCGGCGGTGATCGCGCGGGGCGTGCTCCGCGGGACGGGGGACGTGCGCTACCCCGCCCTGATCGGCATCGTGGCCGCGTGGGTGTGCACGCCTCCGGCCGCGTGGCTCCTCGGGAGCGTGCTCGGCCTCGGGGCGCTCGGCGGCTGGATCGGCCTCTGCTTCGAGATCTCCGCCGCGGCGATCTTGTTCTGGTGGCGCCTCGAGCGGCTGGGCTGGCTCCCGCACGCGCGTCGCTCGCGGGCGCGTCAGCGAGAGGAGTCGAGGCTGACGATCGCGGTGGCGTAGAAGCGCGGCGACGTGGCGATCACTGGCGGATCGTCACGTCGCCTCCTCGCACGTCGCGCGTCCAGGAGGTCTCGCCGCTCGGCCACCGCACCTCGACGTCGACCGGGCGCCCCCGCGGGACCCCGAAGACGAGCCGCGGATCGAAGCTCCCCAGGTATCCCTCGCCCGCGCGGCGATCCTGGACCAGCACCCCCTCCGAGGTGTGCACTCGCACGCGCGCGCCCAGCGCGTCGGCGTTGGGCGCGCGCCCTCGGAGGCTGACCCACAGGGCCCGGCCCGCGGACTCCCAGGTGTTGCGGAGGATCGCCGGCCGCCCGACCGCGGGGGCGAGCACCACGTCCGGCCGGCCGTCGAGATCGACGTCGGTGTAGGCGACGCCGCGCGTGCTCCGGGGCGTGGCGCGCCCGTCCTCCGCGCTCGCCTCGACGGGCTCGAAGGCGCCATCGACGTTCCACATCAGGTTCGCGGGCTGGTCGCGCAGCTCCCCCGAGCTCTCGAGCTCCGCGTCGCTGAAGATGTGGCCCGTGGCCTCGAAGAGCTCCGGGCGGCCGTCGAGATCGAGGTCGACGAGCATCGCGCCCCACCGGAAGGAGGCGCGGGTGGCGTCAGTGCCCGAGACCTCGGCGCGCTGCGGCTCGCACCAGCCGTCGTCGCCGCACAGGAAGAGCGTGGTCGGGTCGTTGGCGAAGCTCGTCACGACGTGGTCGATCCGACCGTCGCCGTCCACGTCGGCGCTCGAGAACCCCATCGTGCAGTTGCCGAAGCCGCGCGCGTCGTGGCCGAGCCCGATGCGGAGGTAGTGGTCGCGGTAGACGCCGTCCGCCTCCCGGCTCAACGCGCGGTCGTGGTACGTCCCGCCCAGATCGTTGCCCACGTAGAGGTCGACGGCGTCGTCGCCGTTCAGGTCGGTGATCGCGACGACGAGCGTCATCTCCGCCACCGTCAGCTCGGGGGCCAGCTCCCAGGTCACGTCCTCGTAGCCTTCCCCGTCCCGCGCCAGCAGCAGGTTCGGGATGGCGTCGTGAATGGTGAGCATGCTGCCGCAGTAGGGCTCGCAGAGCGCGTCGAAGTTCGCGGTGTCGTAGCGGATGTTGCCCGCGACGAGCAGGTCGATGTCGCCGTCTCCGTCCACGTCGCCCGCGGCGGCCGAGGTGTAGACGTCGCGCGGGTCCAGGGTCAGCCCGAGCCGCTCGGTGTGCTCCGTGAAGCCGCCTCCCTCTCGCTCGAAGAGCCGGATCGCGCCGCGGTCCGTCACCAGGAGGTCCGTGTCCCCGTCCCCCTCGGCGTCGAAGGCGAGGCAGCCCATCGCGCTGTCCGCGTCGAGCGCGTACGCCTCGGTCACGTCGACATACGCCAGCGGCGCGGACGCCGCGTAGAGCCTCACCCCGGTCCGCAGCGCGAAGGCGAGATCCATCGGCGGCACCCCGTCGAGATCGAGGGGGCACACGCCACCGCCCATGCGGTCGGGCAGATGATCGAAGAGGGCGTCCGGCACCTCGACCTCGACGCCCGCGAGCTCGGCGACGGTGACCGCGTCCGGCGGCGGCCTCCGCACGTACGCCGGCCCCGCGTCTGGAGTGGGCGGCGGGGTGAACGCGTCCTCGCCGCTGCCCGCGTCGACGGGCGGCGGCGGGGTGGGGGACCCGCACGCGAGAGACCAACAAGCCAAGACCGCGAAGGCCGCCCCGATCGGCGAGATCGGCGCACGGTTCACGAAGACAGGGTAGGGCACCCGCGACCGCTCGCGCCACGACAGCGGATGTTTTCAGCGCCGACTTGCGGATTTCTTGCCCCCAGGGCCCTCCGTCCGGGAGATGGGAGCCATGCGCCGCTTCGCCGTCCTGCTCGTGCTCCTCTCCGTGGCTTCGCTCGCTTCGGTCGCTTCGGCGACCCCGCGGGGCGAGGGGGGACGCGAGGCGAGGAGCCCGCGCGCGCACCGGAGCCGCTCGATCGGCCTGGCCTGGCGCGGCCGCCTGGCGCGAGGCGTGAAGCTCCGCGAGAGCGCGCGCGTGCGGTACGTCGGCGAATACGCAGAGGCCGGCAACCACTGGGGCACGTGGCAGCTCGTGCAGCTCCTCGAGCGCGCGGCGGCCCGGGTCGAGCAGCGCCTCCCGGGCGCGAAGCTGTCGATCGGCGAGATCAGCGCCCGCGAAGGCGGACACATCGATGGCCACCGCAGCCACCAGTCGGGGCGTGACGTCGACATCGGCTTCTACATGACCGACGCGAACGGCCGCCCCTACGACGCGTTCGCCTTCGCCCGCTTCGGCGCCGATGGGGTCGGGCGCGGCCCGAACGCGATGCTCCGCTTCGACGACGCCCGGAACTGGGAGCTGGTCGCGAAGCTGGTGGCCGACGGCGACGCCCGCGTGCAGCACATCTTCGTCTCGAACGCGCTGCGCCGCCGGCTGCTCCGCGAAGGCCGCCGACGGGGCGCGCCGCGGGTGCTGCTCGACCGGGCGTCACGCGTGATGGGCCAGCCGAGCGGCCATCCCCACGACAACCACTTCCACGTGCGCGTGTACTGCAACCCGCGCGAGCGCCCCCGCTGCGAAGATCGCGGGCCGTTTCATCCGTGGTACCCGGGTCGTCCGCCGCGTCGTTGAAGTAGTGTTCTGGTTCTCTGGGGCGCGTCGTGATCTTCCCGGGAACCCGCGGGCATGGGCACGGGCAAGGGCAGGGGCAAGGGTGGCAGGCTGCTGCGGCAGCAGCCTGCCAGAGGCTCGCCGTGCATGGAGCATCCGCACATGACATGCTTGCCGAAGGGATGAGCACGCATCTACGGCGCAGCGGCTTCGTCCGGACCTCGGTCCTGGCGATGGGCGCGCTCTTCGCGCTCGGGGCCGTGCTGGTCTCGCCGGGCCTGCTCTCCCGTTCGGGCGCGCAGCAGGCCGAGGGTTTCAGCGCCGACGAGCGTCAGCGCCTCGCCGACGGGCGGCTCGTGGTGCGCCGCAGCCAGCGCCGCCGCGGGCAACTCCGGCTCATCGGCGGCAACAGCTGGCAGGTCGTCGATCAGCCGGTCGAGGTGACCTGGCGCGCGATGTGTGACGAGGCGAGCTATCGCCGCATGCTGCCCGCGGTCGAGTCCGCGCGCGTCGTCTCTCACGCCCCGGGGCAGCGCACCGTGCGCTTCCGCCACGCGATGGGCTTCACCAGCGCGAGCTACCACCTGCGCATGCGCTACGACCACGACCGGCGCGACATCACGTTCCGGCTCGATCGGCAGCGCCCCAACGATCTGCGCGCCGCGTGGGGCTTCCTCTCCGTGGCGCCCTTCGAGGACGACGAAGATCGATCGCTCGTGAGCTTCGGCGTCATGGCCGATCCGGGCGGCGGCATGCTGGGCGGCCTCGTGCGCGGGGAGATCCACGACTGGATGCTCCGCGTCCCCGAGACCATCCGCACCTACATGCACGGCTCGGGCGGCCGCGCCTACGCGTCTCGCTGAGGCTCGTCTTCGCGGGGCGCGCCCTCGAGGGTGGGGCCGAGGATGGACGCCGCGTAGAGGATGCGCGTCCAGAGCGCGTCGACTCCGTCCCCGCTCACGGCGGAGAACCCGACCGGCTTCTGGCCGAGCACGCCCTTGAGCTTGGCCAGCTCCGGCTTGCGCTTGTTCGCCGGGAGCTTGTCGAGCTTGGTGGCCACGAGGATGGCGGGCACGCCGATGTGGGCCAGGAACTCGAGGAGCTGCGCGTCGTCGTCCTCGGGCCCGCGCCGGATGTCCATGATGACCACGACCGCGCGCAGCCCGACGCGATCGGTCAGGAAGCTCTCGATCATCGGGCCCCACGAGCGCCGCTCGGTCTTGCTGCGCTTCGCGTAGCCGTATCCAGGGAGATCCACGAGGTCGAGCAGCGCCTCGTCCTCGTCCAGCCGGAGCCGCGCGCGGAAGAGCGCGAGCCCGCGCGTGGCGCCCGGGGTGGAGCTGGTGCGGACGAGCTTTCGACGCCCGACGAGCTTGTTGATCAGGCTCGACTTGCCGACGTTCGAGCGACCCGCGAACGCGATCTCGGCGAACGCGGGCGCGGGGAGCGCTTCTTGGCGAGTCGCCGCGGCGACGAACGATGCGTCGAGGACCTCCATCGCCCAGCTCTACCACGCTTGCGCGGGGTCAGCCGCGCAGGGTGGTGACGAGCCTCTCGAACGCCTCGGCCACCTGCTCGACGTGGGGCGGGTCGAGCATGTCCTTGTGCTCGGCGTCGACGTCGATGACCTCCACGCCGCCGCGCGCGAACGCGGCCCAGCCGCAGGTGGGATCGTCGAAGCGGAGGCCGGGGCTGACCGGCACGCGCAGCGCGCGGAAGACGTGGACGCGGCCGGGATAGGGCCGCACTTCGTAGGCGTCCGCCGCGGCCTCGTAGGCGCTCTGGACCTCGAGCAGCGTGTCGTAGATCGCGCCCTCGTCGCCGCGCTCGCGGTAGCGATAGCGCCACACCTCGTGCTCCAGCTTCTTCCAGCGCCGCTCCGCCTTCTCGCGTAGATAGCCGAGGCGCTCGGTCCAGGGGCGCGCTCGCATCGCCGCCGCGTGGTCGAGCACCCTGCGTCCGAGCCCCGTCCTGCGGGGGAAGCCAGGCGCCCAGCAGTCGAGCATCGCCAGGAGCCGCACGTCTTGTCCCGCCGCGCGGAGCCGCTGGGCGATCTCGAGCGCGGCCAGCCCGCCCTGCGACGGACCCGCGATGAAGTACGGGCCCTCGGGCTGCGCTTCGCGGATCAGCGAGACGTAGAGCGACGCGATCTCGCCCATCTGCGAGAGCGGCGGCTGATGGCCGTCCAGCCCTCGCGCCTGGATCCCGTAGAGCGGGATGGACGCGTCCAGGCGTTTGGCGATCTCTTCGCCGTAGACCACGTGCCCTCCGACCGGGTGCAGCAGCCACAGCGGGGGCCCCTCACCCTCTCGGATCCGCACGACGAGCGGCTCCTCGGCCAGCACGCCCTCGCCGTGGAGGTGCTCGGCCAGAGCGGCCACGCTGGGCGAACGCACGAAGGCGCTCAGCGGCACGCGCACGCCGAGCGCGTCGTGGATCCGGGAGAGCGCGCGCACGGCGGTGAGCGAGGTGCCGCCGAGATCGAAGAAGCTCGCGTGCACGTCCAGGAGCTGGAGTCCGAGCACGTCGCGGAACACCTTGGCGATCGCGTCCTCCGCCTGGGTGCGTGGCTCCGTGCGCCAGCGCGCGGCGTCGTCGGTGTGGGCGCGCGGCGCCTCGGGGGGAGGGAGCTGAGAGGCGTCGACCTTGCCGGACGCCGCGCGCGGCAGCGTCCCGATCCGGTCGATCGTCGCGGGCATCATCGGCTCGGGCAGGGTGGCGCGCAGCGCGTCGCGCAGCCGCACCGGGTCGAAGGTCGCGCCACGCGCGGGCACCACCCACGCGTGGAGGCGCAGCCCGAGGGGCCCGTCGATCGGCAGGACGAGCGCCTGCGAGACCGCGTCGATGGCCTCGAGCGCG
>SHBB01000284.1 GCA_004213565.1 Sandaracinaceae bacterium | reverse complement strand
GCTCGCCGGGCTCGAGGCGCGCTTCGCGGAGCTCGAGGCCCAGGGGCGAGCGGCCTTGCCGGGCGACACCCGGACCATCCGGCGCCTCGACGTGCGCTACGCGGGCACCGAGCGCTCGATCGCCATCGAGGTCCAGGGGCGAGACGACGCGGCGCTCCTCGAGGCCTTCGCGGCGCGCCACCGCGCCGAGTACGGCTACGCCCGCCACGGCCATCCGGTGGTCGCGACCACGGCGCGGGTCGAGCTCGTGCGTCACTCCGCGGCGCCGGCCCTCCCTCGCTCCGCCCCCGGCCCCGGCGAGGCGCTGCGGAGCGTGCGCGCCTGGATGACGGGCCGCTTCGTCGACGACGTCCCGGTGATCGCCCGCGAGGACGTCGGTGAGGCGCTCGAGGGGCCGGCCATCGTGCTCGAGGACACCGGCGCCCTCGTGCTCGAGCCCGGCTGGTCGCTCTCCCGGGCGGCGGACGGAACACTGCGGCTCGTCGATCGCGAGGGCCCGCAACGCGCCACCGCGACCACCGCCTGCGATCCGGTCGAGCTCGAGATCTTCGCGAACGCCTTCATGTCGATCGCCGAGCAGATGGGGGCCGTGCTCCAGCGCACCGCGGTGTCGACGAACATCCGGGAGCGCCTCGACTTCTCGTGCGCGCTCTTCGACGGGAGCGGCTCCCTGGTGGCCAACGCGCCTCACATCCCGGTCCACCTCGGCGCGATGGGCGAGACGGTGCGCGCGGTCGTGGCCGCGCACCCCGAGCCGGCCGAGGGCGACGTGTTCGTGAGCAACGATCCGGCCGCGGGCGGCTCCCACCTCCCGGACGTGACCGTGGTCAGCCCCGTGCACATGGACGGGGAGCTGCGGTTCTTCGTGGCCTCGCGCGGCCATCAGGCCGACGTGGGCGGCATCACGCCGGGATCGATGCCGCCGTTCTCGAAGACGCTCGAAGAGGAGGGCGTCGTCTTCCGCGCGGAGCGCGTGGTCCACGAGGGGGCCTTCGACCGGGACCGCGTGCTCGAGATCCTGCGAGGCGGCCCGCACCCCGCGCGGAGGCCGGAGGAGAACGTCGCGGATCTCGAGGCGATGCTCGCCGCGAACCACAAGGGCGCGCAGCTGCTCGGGGCGCTGGTGGCGCGGCACGGGCCCGACGTGGTCACCGCCTACATGGAGCACGTGCAGACGGACGCGGCCGAGAAGGTCGCCGACGCCATCGAGGCGCTGCCGGACGGCGCGCACGCCTTCGAGGACGCGCTCGACGACGGCGCGCGCGTCGCCGTGAGGATCGAGGTCGACGGGCGCCGCATGCGGGTCGACTTCACCGGGAGCGCGCCCGAGCTGACCGAAGCCAACCTCAACGCGCCACGCGCCGTCACCGTCGCGGCGCTGCTCTACGTCTTGCGCAGCATGGTGGGGGCGCCGATCCCGCTCAACGGCGGCTGCCTGCGCCCCGTCTCGTTGACGATCCCCCCGGGCAGCTTGCTCGATCCGTCCCCGGAGCGCGCGGTCGCGGGCGGCAACGTCGAGACCAGCCAGCGGGTGGTCGACGTGCTCCTCGGCGCGCTCGGGCTGGCCGCCGCGAGCCAGGGGACGATGAACAACGTGACCTTCGGCGACGCGCACTTCGGGTATTACGAGACCGTCGCGGGCGGCGCGGGCGCGGGCCCGGGCTTCGACGGCGCGAGCTGCGTGCACACCCACATGACCAACTCGCGCATCACCGACCCGGAGATCCTCGAGGACCGCTTCCCGGTCCGCCTCGTCCGCTTCGCGCGCCGCCACGGCTCGGGCGGGGGAGGGCGCTGGGAGGGCGGGGACGGCGTGATCCGGGAGATCGAGGCGCTGGCGCCGCTCTCGTTCTCGATCCTCAGCGAGCGCCGGGCGCGGGCGCCGTTCGGGCTGGCGGGCGGCGAGGACGGCGCGAAGGGACGCAACCTGGCCGGTGAGGAGCCGCTGGGTGGGCGGGCGGTGGTCGAGCTCTCGCCCGGACAGCGCATTCGACTGGAGACACCGGGCGGCGGGGGTTACGGAGAGTCCACCTGATGCGCTGGTGGTCCCGCCTCCGGAATGTGGTCGTCAACCGCATCCTGGGCCTCAACGATACGCCTCACCGTATCGCCTGGGGCGTCCTGCTCGGCTTCGTCGTGGCGTTCACGCCCACGGTCGGCCTGCAGATGATGATCTTCGTCGCGGTGGCCACCGTGATGCGCGCCAACAAGATCAGCGGGCTGCCGATCGTCTGGATCACCAACCCGCTGACCGTGGTGCCCATCTACTACGGGTGCTGGCGCATCGGCGCGTTCTTCCTCGGCACCGACGGCGACCCGGAGCGCGGCGAAGAGATCATCGGCCGGCTCGTCGGCGCGGAGACCAGCTTCACCTGGGACCGGCTCGTCTCGGCCGAGTTCTGGGAGGAGGTCGGCCGCACCCTCTGGGAGCTCGGCGCGGAGCTCTGGCTCGGCGGCCTGGTGGTCGGCGTCGGTCTGGGCCTGGTGTTCTACCCGATCACCCTCTGGGGCGTGCGCGTCTACCGGCGGGCGCGCGGGCTCGGCTGAGAGACCTCGGGGGACAGCCAGCGCAAGGTGAGGTCCGTCGTCGCGGGGGCGTCACGCTCTCTACGGTCTCCCCATGTCGACCTCCACGCTCGCGCTGACCTCGCTCCTGCTCCTGCTCCCGGCCTGCGAGGGGCCAGCGATGGCGGTGCCCCCGGGCGATGGTGGGGGCTCCGACGCCGGCTCGCGAGACGCCGCTCCGAGCGACGCCGCGTCCGACGCCGCGTTCGACGCCGGGGCCCGCGCGGACGGACAGGTCGCAGACGGTGGCCGATGCGAGGGGGTCGCGGCGCGCCTCGTGTGGTCCGAGGACTTCGAGGGCGAGCCGGACCTGACGCTCTCGTCGGCCGAGGTCATCGACGACGCCTCGTGCAATCAGGGCGCTCGGTGCGCGCGGGTGAACCTGATGGCGGGGCGGGTCGACCCGCTCATCGCCGCCGAGGGGACGGGTCGCGCGACGGTCGAGGTGAGCGGGCTGCCGCTGGACGGACCCGAGGCGCTGGGACTGATCATCTCCCACGACTTTCGCTTCGATGACGCGCACTGGCAGGGAGACACCTTCGACAACCCCGACCCGGACTCGATCCGCGTCAACCTCAAGGGCGGCTACTACGGCATGAAGGTCGACGGCGTGCCGTGGACCGAGACCAGCTTCTACGTGGCCTTCCACGGCGGCGAGGACGGCGCGGTGAACCTCGGGGACAACGGCGGCGACCGGCCCGGCATCCCGTGGGCCGGCTGGACCGAGCGGGCGTACGGCTGGCGAAACGGGGGCGGCTCGCCCACCGCGCTGAGCTACATGTCCACCGGCGTCCCGTTCGGCGCCGACGGACGCTGGCATCGCTTCGAGCTCGAGGTGCGCTTCATGGCCGGGGGCGATCACCACCTCGCGCAGATCCGGGTCGACGGCGCGCCGGCCACCGGCGGGAACGCGCCCGACGGGTGGTTCGCGCTCCCGCCCGAGTATCGCGTCACGCGCTACTCGACCTCGTACTCCAGCTCGAGCAACACGACGCGGGCCGAGGACCGGGGCGGCGTGGCGTGTGGGATGCAGTTCGACGACATGCGGGTGGCCCGGCTCGAGGCCTGCGCGCCCTGAGTCACTCGGGCGCGCCGTGGCGGCCCGCGCCCTTCGCGAAGCGGGTCGCGCCTTCGACCATCCCGGGATCGCGGACCGTCTCGAGGCCGAGCCGGAACTCGTGCGCGAGCGCCTCCGGCAGAGGCAGCCCGAAGGACTCGTACGCCGCGCGTCGGTCGCTCCGCATGCAGGTCTGGGGCAGCGCCGCGAGCTCGGCCGCCAGCGCCTGCGCCGCCGCGAGGCCCTCGCCGTCGGGCACCACGCGGTTGACGAGCCCGATCGACAGCGCCTCGGCGCTCTCCACGGGGCGCCCCGTCAGGATGAGGTCCAGCGCGCGGCTCAGCCCGATCAGCCGAGGGAGGCGCACCGTGCCCCCGTCGATCAGGGGGACGCCCCAGCGGCGGCAGAACACGCCGAGCACCGCGCTCTGCTCCGCCACGCGCAGGTCGCACCAGAGCGCCAGCTCCAGCCCGCCCGCCACCGCGTGACCCGCGATCGAGGCGATGACGGGCTTGTCGAGCAGCATGCGGCTCGGCCCCATCGGACCGTCGCCGTCGGGCTCCAGACGGTTCGGCGTGCCTTCGCTGATGGCCTTGAGGTCGGCCCCCGCGCAGAACGTCCCGTGGTCTCCGTGGAGCACCGCGACCTTCTGCGTGGGATCGGCGTCGAAGGCGCGGAAGGCGTCCGCGAGCGCCTCGGCCGTGGCGCGGTCCACCGCGTTCCGCCGCGCCTCCCGATCGAGGATCACCGTGGTGATCGCGCCGGCTCTCTCCACCCGGATCGTCATGGCGCGAGCCTACACCTGCCCCCTCGGTCGTGTACCCTCCGCGCCCATGAAGCGTCTCGGACTCGCCGCACTCCTGCTCGCACTCTCCACGGCCGCGTCGGCCTCGGCCCAGCACGTGGTCGAAGCCGGAGAGGCCGACTGCTCCACCCCGCGCCGGGCGCTGTTGACGTTCCTTGCCAATCTCCAGGAGGGCGACGCGCACCCCGAGCAGGCCACGCGCTGCTTCGACTGGGGCGCCGTGCGCATCGGCGACCACGACCGCCAGCGTCAGGTCGCGCAGCGCTTCAAGCACGTGCTCGACGCGCGCGGTCTCTACGTCCAGATGGACGACATCCCGGACGAAGAGGACCCCGCCGACACGCTGCGGGTCGTGCCGTTCTCCAACACCCTCCCGCAGTTCTATCTCGTGCGGAAGGGCAGCCAGTGGGTGGTCAGCGCCGAGACCATCCGGCACGTGCCGGCCTGGTACGACGAGACCTTCGCCTTCGACGTGGACACCTACCTGGAGGGCGCCCCGAGCTGGCTGACCGAGCGGGTCTTCGGCGTGACCTGGTGGCAGCTCATGGCGTTGTTGCTGCTGCTCGCCGTCGCCTTCTTCGTGCGCTGGGTGGTGACGTGGGTCGCCGTCGCGCAGGGCTCGCGGCTCTTGACGACCATCGTCAAGACGCTCGACCGGCGGCTGCTCGACCGGGCGGCGAAGCCCATCGGCACCGTCGTGATGGTGCTCTTGCTCATCTACGCGTTCCCGATGCTGCGGTTCAGCGTCGACGTCAACCGCGTGATCATCTTCGGGCTGAGCGTGGCGGCCGCGGTCAGCGCGGTGGTGATCGTCTACCGCCTCGTCGACGTGTTCGCCGACGTGATGGCGAAGCGGGCCGACGACACCGAGACGAAGCTCGACGACCAGCTCGTGCCCCTCGTGCGCAAGTCGTTGAAGGTCGTGACCGTCGTGCTCGGCGTGATCTTCGTGCTCCAGAACATGGAGGTCGACGTCGCCTCCCTCATCGCCGGCGTCTCTCTCGGCGGCCTCGCCTTCACCCTGGCCGCGCGCGACACCGTGGCGAACCTCTTCGGCTCGGTGAGCATCTTCTCCGACCAGCCTTTCCAGGTGGGCGACTGGGTCGTCATGCAGGGCGTCGAGGGCGTGGTGGAGGAGGTCGGCATGCGCTCGACCCGCGTCCGCACGTTCTACCGCTCGCTCGTCAGCATCCCGAACTCGAAGGTCGCCGACGGGGTCATCGACAACTACGGCGCGCGCGAGTCGCGGCGCACGTTCCTGAAGCTCGGGGTGCAGTACGACACCACGCCCGAGCAGATCGAGGCCTTCTGTGACGGCATCCGCGCCATCCTCGCCAACAACCCCGCGGTGAAGAAGGACGGCTACCACGTCTACTTCACGGGCTTCGGCGACTCGGCCCTCGAGATCATGCTGTACTTCTTCTTCGTCGTGGACTCCTGGGCGGACGAGCTGCGCCAGCGCCACCTCATCTTCCTGGAGGTCCTCAGGCTCGCGGACGCGCTGGGCGTCGGCTTCGCCTTCCCGACCCGCACCGTGCACGTGACGACGCGCGCGAAGGAGAAGGAGCTGCCCGATCCGAAGCGCCCGGACGAAGAGGCGCTCGGCGCCGCGGTCCTCGCGTTCGGTCCCGCGGGCGCCCTCGCGCGGCCGACCGGCCCGCAGATCAGCCACGGCTTCTACCCCGGGTTCGACCGCCCCGAAGGGCCTCACGGCGGCCAGGGCGACGACCCCGACGCGGACCAGGCCGACAGCCGCGAATAGCGCGCCTCGCCGCGACCGCCGCGGACCCTGATTGACATCGACCCCGGGGTCATTACTCCAGCGCTTGCATGCACGAGGCACACTTCGTCGCGGACATCGCGATCGTGCTCGGGGTCGGCGCCGTCATCGCGGTGCTGGCGCGCCGGCTCGGGCAGCCGACCATCCTCGGGTACCTGTTCGCGGGGCTGATCGTCGGGCCGTACTTGCCCGTCCCGATCTTCGCCGACGTGGAGCGGACCACGGCCCTGGCCGAGTTCGGCGTGGTGCTCGTGATGTTCGCGGTGGGGCTCGAGTTCCGGATCGCCAAGCTCTTCCGGGTGCTGCCCACGGCGGGGCTGACCGGGCTGATCCAGGTCAGCTTCCTCATCTTCGCCGGGTTCTCGGTCGGGCGCCTGCTCGGCTGGGATCTCGTCGCCTCGCTCTTCCTCGGCGCGTGCGTCTGCATCTCGAGCACGATGGTGGTGAGCAAGGTCTTCGCGCAGAAGAAGGTGCCCGCGGACGTGCGGGAGCTCGTGCTGGGGATCCTGGTCATCCAGGACGTGATCGCCATCGTGCTGATCGCGGCCATGACCGGCGTCGCGGCCGGGGGTGGGATGGCGCCCGCGGCGCTGGCGCTCACCCTCGCGAAGCTCGCCGGCGTGCTCATCGCGATGCTGGGCGGAGGCATGCTCATCGTGCCGCGGCTGATGAAGCGCATCGCGCGCTTCGAGAGCGTGGAGCTGGACGCGGTGGTGGCCATCGGGCTCTGCTTCGCGCTCGCGCTCCTGGCGGAGTCGCTCGGCTACTCGGTCGCGCTCGGCGCGTTCATCGGGGGCATCCTGGTCGCCGAGTCGGGGCTCGGGGAGCGGATCGAGCACCTGATCCAGCCGGTGCGCGACATGTTCGCAGCCATCTTCTTCGTCTCGATCGGCATGACGGTCGATCCGCTCGAGGCGTGGGCGAACCTGCCCCTCGCGCTCCTCGTCTTCGCCGTCGTGGTCGTCGGCCAGCTCCTGTCGGTCGGCTTCTCGGGCTTGCTCGCGGGCAACGGCCTGCGCCGCTCGGTCACGGCCGGCCTCTCGCTCGGGCAGATCGGGGAGTTCGCGTTCATCCTCGCCGCGATCGGCATCGGGGCGGACGTCGTCCCGGAGAGCCTGCAGCCCATCCTCGTGACCGTCGCGGTCCTGACCGCGTTCACGACCCCGCTCGCGATCGGCGTGTCGAGCCGGGTCGTGCACGCCCTCGACGCCGCGATGCCGCGCCGGCTGCAGAGCCTGATCTCGCTTCACGAGGAGTGGCTGGAGCGGCTCCGCGCCGGCGGCAGCGCGGTCGCCGCGCCGACCCGGCGGGCGATGCGGAACCTCGTCGTCGACAGCGTGGCCCTGCTGCTGCTGCTGGTCCTCGCGGCGGTGCTCGCCCCGGCCGCGCCCGCGCGGGTCGCCGGCTGGTCGGGGATGAGCGAAGAGGCGGCGCGGATCGCGGTGACCCTCGCCGCGTTGCTGGTGGCCGTGCCCTTCCTGGTCGGCGTGGCCCGCAACGCCGTTCGCTACGCGCGGCTGCGCTCCGGGCGCCTGCTGGGGCGCGCCAACGCGTCGACGCCGTCGGCGGAGGTGGGCTCGCGGGCGCTGGGCGGCATGATCCTCGCGCTGATCGTGCTCGCCCTCGGTGTGCCCTTCACCGCCGCGCTCGGGTTCGTGGTCGGCGTGGGCTACGCGGCCCTCGGGTTCGGGGTCGGCATCATCGTCGTCTCCATCCACCTCTGGCGCACGGCCGGTCGCGTCGACACCGAATTCGGGACGGCCGTGCTCCGCATCGGCGACGCGCTGTCGACCCACCCGTACGAGAGCCCCCCGAGCGCCCACCTCTCGACGCCGGGGCTGATCTCGGGGCTGGACGACGTGGTCACGTTCACGGTCTCCGAAAAGAGCGCGGCCGCGGGCAAGACCCTCGCGCAGCTCGATCTGCGCGCTCGCACCGGGGCCACCGTGATCGCGGTTCGGCGCGGCGAGCACAGCTCGACGCTCCCGGCCGGGGACCAGTCCCTCGAGCCCGGTGACCTGCTCGCGCTCACGGGCACGCAGGCCGCGGTCGACAGCGCTCAGTCCATCTTGCGCGACGGCGTCCTCCCGGACCGAGCCGAAGACGAAGGGTGAGGCGGAGAGGCGCGTCGACCTCGGCGCTGTTAGAACTCGCCCGTGGACCAAGCCGACGCCGAGCCCGAGGGCGCGCCGAAGAAGAAGAAGCGCTCGTGGAAGCGCATCGCGATCGAGGTCGCGGTGATCGCGCTCGTGTTCTTCGGCATCCGCGCGTGGCAGCAGCGAGACGCCCCGACCGGTCCCGCGCCCGCGCTCTCCGCCTACGATCTGAGCGGCGCGCCGGTGGAGCTCGGGGCGTCCGACGAGCCGGTCGTGGTGCACTTCTGGGCCACCTGGTGCGGCGTCTGCGAGGCCGAGAACGGCACCATCGACGCGCTGGCCGACGATCACCGCGTGATCACCATCGCGGCGCAGTCGGGGCCGCCGTCCCAGGTGGCCGCCTATCTCGAAGAGCGCGGCCTCGATTTCCCGGTCGTCAACGATCCGGGCTCCGAGATCACGCATCGCTGGGGCGTGCACGCGTTCCCCACCACGTTCGTGGTCGACGGCGACGGCCAGATCCGCTCGACCGAGGTCGGCTACACGACCGGGTGGGGCCTCCGCGCGCGGCTCTGGCTCGCGCGCCTCTGATCAGCCGTCGCTCGGAGCGCGCGGGTCGGAGACCTTCTCCGACAGCTCGCCGAGGAGCTCCGCCGTCGTGCGCAAGGTCTGGGCGCTCGTCTCGAGCGCGCCTCGTCCGACGCTCAGGCCATGCGAGGCCCAGAGCCGGCCGATGTCGAAGAGCGTGTCGATGGCGCGCTCGACGGTCTCGGCGATCTCCGCGGAGTCGTGGGTGCTGGGGTCGTTGGGGGTGGTCTCGTCGGTCATGTCGCGCTCCCTTCCGGCACAAGCCGGCATCCTGGGCCGAGGAAGACTCTCTTCCCCGGCTCGTCGAACAAGCCCCGATGTGCGGCGCTGCCGGCTGGCAGCGTTCGCCCGCACACGGTGCACTCCGCGTCGGTCGCGAGGACCAGCGGCTGGTAGCCGAAGACATCGTCGAGCACGTCGGGCGCCGCGTCGGGGCACGCGAGCGCGTCCGCCGCGGGGCTCTCTTCGTCGTCCTCGTCTTCGGTCGCTGGCTCCGGCGCCTTCTTCATGCGCGAGCGCAGCTCGTCCCGCTGGCGCTGCAGCCGGTCGACGAAGCCCATCAGCTCGCTCTCGGTCCGCTCGCCCACGGTGTCCACGGCGTCCACCGCGTCCTCGAGGATGGCGCGCACCACGTTCGAGACGGGCACCCGCAGGTTCTTCGCCAGGCGCTTCAGCTCCTGGTCGAGCACCGCCGGCACCCGGGTATGGAGCACCTTCTCCTTGGGAGCCTCGCGCCGCTTCTTCCGGTCGTCTTCGTCGTCGTGTGACACGCCAGAGGTATGTGTCACATCGTGTGACCTGTCAACCGGTTTGTGTCACGACGTGATTCGCGCGTCGCGGCGTGCGCGGGCGGGGGTTTCCCGGTATGGTCGCCCGCCGATTCCACGGAGCTTTTCATGCGCAGAATCATCGTCGCCTTCGTGCTGTTCGCCCTCGCGTGTGCCCTGAGCGGTTGCCCCGTCTTCACCCGTGGCGGAGACGAGCGCCCGGCGGCCGCCGAGGAGTGACCGAGCATGAGCGAAGCGATCGATCCCAGGCGTAGGTGGGGGCTGCTGGCGGCGGTCGTCGTGGTCGGCGTCGCCGTCGACCAGATCACCAAGCAGCTCGCGGAGCTCCATCTGCGGGGCCGTGGCCTCGTGAGCGTGGTCGATGGCTTCTTCGAGCTTCGATACGCGCGCAACCCGGGGGCCTTCTTCAGCCTCGGCGCCGACCTCGACCCGAGCATCCGCCGCGTGGTCTTCGTGGCGGCGAGCCTCGCCGCGACGGTGTTGATCGGCCGGCTGTACGCCAAGGCCGAGCGCGGCCAGGTGGCGCTCCGCTGGGCGCTCATGCTGCTGCTCGCGGGCGCGCTCGGGAACCTCGTCGACCGCGTCCTCTGGGGCGAGGTCATCGACTTCGTCCACATGTACTGGCGAGGCGTCTTCGACTGGGCGACCTTCAACGTCGCCGACGCCCTCATCGTGGCCGGGCTCGGGCTGCTCGTCGTCGATCTCTTCCGCTCACGCGAGGGGAACGGCGCCGCGACCCCGACCGAGCCGACCACCGAAGGAAGCACGTGACCCGACGCAGCTCCAAGGCCATCGCCATCGCGGTGGCTGCCACCGCGGTGCTCGTCGCCGCCGACCTCGGCACCAAGGGCTGGGCCGTCGACGCGCTCTCCAGCGAGCGGATCGGCGAGCCGCCCCCCGTGTGCGAGCCCACCTCGAGCGGCGGCATCCCGATGCAGCGGGTGCGCTCGGAGGAGATCTCGCTCATCGAGGGCTACCTCGGCTTCAGCTACGCCGAGAACTGCGGCGCGGCCTTCGGGCTCCTGAACGACTCGCCGGACTGGGTCCGACGCTCGGTCTTCGGCCTCGCCGCGCTCGCCGCCGCCATCGCGCTGTTCTGGATGTTCGCGCAAGGGAAGGGCGGGCCGCTCTTCCCCTACAGCGTGCCGCTCATCGTCAGCGGCGCGGTCGGGAACCTCGTCGATCGGGTGCGCTTCGGCTACGTGGTCGACTTCATCGACTTCCACTGGCAAGACCAGTGGACCTATCCGACCTTCAACGTCGCCGACATCACGATCACGATAGGCGTGGTCCTCCTGCTGCTCGACGGCTTCCGTAAGGAAGAGGGCGCGGACGACGAGGCGGGCGACGACGACGAGGAGGCCGACGACGAAGAGGCCTCCGCGTCGAAACCGAAGCCCAAGCGCAAGCGTACGGCGTGATCCGAGCGCCTCGCGGCGTCATCGTCTGAGTCTTCCGCCATGAATCCGGACTTCGCGCTCGAGCTCGACCGGGACGTCGCCATCCTCGTGCTGGTGATCGTCGGCTCGATCGTGGCCGGCGCCTACGCCGCCTACCGGGCGCGGAAGATCCCGAAGCTGTGGTTCGAAGCGGCCGTCGTGGTGGGCGTGGTCGCCGCGACCCCCGTGGCCGCGCCGCTCCTCGACGAGCCGCTGCCCGCGTACTTCTCGATGCTGATGATGGGCTTCATCGTCGCCATCTCGGTGGCGGTGATCTGGGCGCTGCGCACGGGCGTCGACCACGAGTCGATCATCGACCTCGGGCTCGTCTGCCTGATCACGGGCGTGGCCGGCGCGCGCATCCTGCACGTCTTCGTCGACGGCTACTTCATGGACTACGTGCACCTGTGCACGGACTACACGCAGGTGGAGTGGCCGCTGCCGCGCGCCCAGTGCACGGCGGAGATCGGCGGCGCGTGGGACGCGGCCGCGAGCGTCTGCCGCCCGGTCGAGGGCGACTGCCTCGCGTGGGCCAAGTTCTGGAACGGCGGGCTGGTCTGGTACGGCGGGCTCATCGGCGCGTCCATCGCGGGCATCTGGTTCCTGAAGCGTGAGGGCCTCCCGGTGGCCAAGGCGGTCGACATGACCGGCTACGCCATCCCCCTCGGCGTGTTCTTCGGTCGGCTCGGCTGCTGGTTCGGCGGCTGCTGCTTCGGCGTGCGGTCCGACTCGTGGCTCGCGGTGCGCTTCCCCGCCTGGTCGCCCGCGAGCGAGAAGCAGTTCCGCGAGCACCTGCTGGATCATCCTGGGCACGAGTCGCTGGCCGTGCTCCCGGCCCAGCTCTTCGAGGCCGTGGGCTGCCTGTCGATCGCGGCCTTCTGCATGATCTGGCTGCACCCTCGCAAGCGCTTCGACGGGCAGGTCTTCATCGTCTCGATGGCGCTCTACGCGGTCCTGCGCTTCTTCCTCGAGTTCATCCGCGCCGACGATCGCGGCGGCGTGCTCGG
>SHBB01000283.1 GCA_004213565.1 Sandaracinaceae bacterium | reverse complement strand
CAGCGCCTCGGTCGTCGCGGGGTGGCTCGCCTGGGAGGGCTCCCTCGCGCTGGCGCGGAGCGGCCGCGCGCTGCCCGAGGTGGACGGGCGGCACTGGCTCCTCTACGTGGCCACGCTGGTGGTCTTCGGGGTGCTCCCCGCCGCGGCGGCCTACCGCGCGCGCGTGCTGGCCAGCGCCGCCGTCGTCGGGGCGGCCCTGGCGGGCGGGGGATGGGCGCTCTTCGAGGCGCAGCCGCTGCTCTGGGACCGGGTGGCGCAGGCGACGGCGGGGGGCCTCGGAGGCTTCCTCCTCGTGCTCCTCTTCCTCGGCCTGCTCGGCGGGACGCGCGCCCGTGTGCGACCCCCTACTTGAGAGGGCGGACGTGATAGTCTCGGCCTCCCTCCGGGAGCCGCCCACTGTCTCGTCGCCGCCACTTCTGGACCCTCAGCGAGGCCAACCAGCCAGCGCGTGACCCGCACGACGTCCGCGGGTTGACCGCGGCGGAGATCTCCGTCCTCTTCCAGCCGATCGTCGATCTGACGACCCGCCGGATCTGGGCCGTGGAGGGCCTGGCGCGGTGCACCCGTCCGCACTTCGCGGATCCGCAGGCGCTCTTCCGAGCGGCGGTCGAGCAGGGCGCCACGGGGCGGCTGGGCCGGCTGATCCGCGAGGTCGCGTTCGAGCGCTGCGGCGGCCACCGCGTGTTCGTCAACGTGCACCCGCACGAGCTCAGCTCGCGCTGGCTCGTGCGCACCGATGATCCCATCGGGTTCCACGACGGCGGCGTGTTCCTGGAGATCACCGAGACCGCGGCCTTCGAGTTCTTCGACCTGTGCAAGAGCGTGCTGCGCGAGGTGTGCAACCGCACCAACGCCCACCTGGTCCTCGACGACCTCGGCGCGGGTCACTCGAACCTCGTCCGCTTCCTCGACCTCGAGCCGGACATCGTGAAGCTCGACCGGGCGCTCGTGACGAACATCCACCTCGATCCGCGTCGGCAGAAGATGCTGCGCCACCTGACGGCGCTCTGCACCGATCTGGGCGCGCACGTGGTCGCGGAGGGCATCGAGCAGCGCGAGGAGCTGAGCGCGGTGGTGGACGCTGGCGTCCACTATGGGCAAGGCTATCTCTTCGCGCGTCCGGCGTATCCGATTCCGCCTGCGCCCTGGCCGGACGGCGCCGCATCACGATGAGGATCGACGAGACGCGATGACCGCGGCGAGCTCCGACGAACGCGCGCCGGGCGAAGGCTTCCTGGTCCTCTGGGTCGGGGGCGCGAGCCCGGAGGAGGGTGCCGTCCAGGCCTCGCTGAAGGAGGCGGGCGTGCGGGTGGAGCTGTCCCCGCTCGACGGCCTGGCGGGTCGCGTCGCGCATCGCGCGCCGGATCTCGTGGTGCTCGCCGGCCTCGCCGGGTCGGCGCCCGAGGGTCCGCTCGAGCAGCTCCGGGGCAGCCCGCTCGGCGCGGCCACCGCGGTCGCGGCGATCGGCCCCGCGCAGAAGGCGAGCCCCAAGCCGCGCGCGCGCTATGGCCTCGTGGTCCGCATGAGCGAGGAGACGCCCGCCGAGCAGCTCGCGGAGCAGCTCGGCGTCCTGCTCCGCGGCCTGAGCCGTCGGCCCGCGCGCTGGAAGAACCGCGTGGAGCTGGTCCGCGTGCCCGAGCTCGCCGAGCGCTACGCCGGGGGAGGGCGGGCCGGGCTGCTCATCGCGCAGGGCTCCGGCGCGCTGGCGATCGACGCCGCGGGCGAGGTGGCCCCTGCGCCGGGCACCATGGTGGCCGCCCTGAGCGGCACACCGACGCTCGAGATGATCTTCGCCGAGCGCGCGCCGGGCCGGGTGGTCGTGCTCGACCGCGCTCCCAGTCACCGCGAAGAGACCGCGCCCGCCATCCGCGGCACGCGCCTCGTGGTGATCGATCCGGACGAGGCCCGCGGCGCGCAGATGGCGTCGCGGCTCGCCGAGGCGGGGGCAGAGACCCGCTCCGTCGTCGTGGACGAGGCGTCGATCCAGGCGAGCCGCGCGCTCGATCCGAGCCTGGTGATCGTGGCCGCGGAGGCGCTCGTCGAGCCGGGCTGCAGCCCGCTGTGGGAAGACATCCGCCTGTCGAGCGCGCCGCTGCTCGTGCTCGGTGAGGCCTTCCTCGCGCACGCCGGGACGGAGAGCCTCTTCGGGCTGGTGGCGAGCCTCTGCATGAGCGAGCTGACCCTGCGCAAGAAGCTCCGGCACGAGGAGGCGGTCGCCGAGCGCCTCGAGACGCTCGGCACGGCGCGCTGGCTCAAGCTCCTCGGGAAGTGTGGCCACCCCGTCAGCTTCCGTGTCTTCGCCGCGGCGGGTCGAGGGCGGGTCGATCTCTCGGACGGCAAGATCCGAGGCGCGTCGTTCCACCCCGCGGCGCGCGGGAAGACCATCGAGGGGCGCGCCGCGATCCAGACCCTGCTCGGGCTCCCGTTCGGCCGCGTGCTCGCGGGCCCGCCCGACGCGCTGGGTCGACTCGACGGCGTCCGCCGCGCGCGACGCCGCCCGAGCATCGTGGGCAAGATCACGACGACCCCGAGCGACGGAGTGAGGCGTCGCGGCCTCGTCCGGGACGAGGTGGTCGTCAAGCGCACGGACGCGACCGGGCTGCGTCGCCCGGTGGCGATCCCGAAGCCGGTCGCGCCTGCGCCGGAGTCGAACTGGTTGGACGACGACGACGACGAGCCGACGCGCTCGTACGAGCCGTCGGCGGTGGAGAAGCTGAGGGAGCAGCTGCGGCTGACCGAAGAGGAGGCAGCCGGGCTGGCCCAGGCTGCACCGCGCGGCTCGGCGCCGAAGAAGTCCGCTTCCGCTTCCGAGTCCGCTTCCGCCTCCGAGTCCGCTTCCGAGTCCGCTTCCGCTGCCGCTTCCGAGTCCGCTTCCGAGTCCGCTTCCGCGTCCGCTTCCGAGTCCGCTTCCGAGTCCGCTTCCGCGTCCGCTTCCGAGTCCGCTTCCGCGTCCGCTTCCGCTTCCGAGTCCGCTCCCGCTTCCGCGTCCCGGTCGGACGCCGAGTCCGCGGCGGGCGTCGAGTCCGCTTCCAGGGCGGCTTCCGCTTCCGACCGGGGGGCGTCCGGGACCCGGCGATCGGCGGGGGCCGGGGCCGGGGGTGAGCTGGGAGAGGCTTCGCGAGGCGCCGAGCCGGTGCTCGAGGCGAATCCGCTCGTCGACGCGAAGCGGGGCGGCGACGGGGAGGTCGCGGGCGCGGCGCCGCCGGAGCGTCGCGGCGCGACGAGCGTGGCCCTGGCCCTCGGGGCCGCCGCCGCCATCGCGCTCGGCGGCTTCGCGGCCTGGCGCCTGGCGGAGGAGGAGCCAGAGCGAGACCCGGCGGCGCTCGCCAACGCCTCGATCGCTCCCGCCTCGACCGCTCCCGTCTCCTCCACCCCCAGCTCCTCCACCCCCAGCTCCGGCTCCGTCCCCGCGGAGCCGCTCCGAGAGGCGGAACCGGAGGCGACGCCGGCCCTCGCGGCGGAGACCGAATCCGAAGCGGGAACGGAAGCCGAAGCGGACCCCGAAGCCGACGTCCACGCGGAGGCGGAAGCGGCTGCCGACTCGGAGGCGGAAGCGGAAGCGGCGGCGGAAGCGGAGGCGGACTCGGAAGCGGAAGCGGACTCGGAAGCGGAAGCGGTAGCGGAAGCGGAAGCGGCGGCGGAGGAGACGGCGGAGGAGACGGCAGCGGCACCGGAAGCGGCGGCGGCAGCCGAGACAGCGGCAGCGGATTCCCCCGCCGCGGATCCTGCAACCGACGCCTTGGTCTCCTCTT
Source organism: Sandaracinaceae bacterium (assembly GCA_004213565.1). Taxonomy (GTDB): domain Bacteria; phylum Myxococcota_A; class Polyangia; order Polyangiales; family Sandaracinaceae; genus JAVJQK01. The sequence continues at coordinate 8,404 of SHBB01000283.1, read as the reverse complement.
CGGTCGCGGCGGCTCGCTCCGCGGACTGGGCTCGCTCGGGCGAGCTCGCGCGGCAGGCCCTGGCCCGCGACCCGCGCCACGCCGCGGCGGCCTACCGGCTCGCGGTCGCGCTCTTCCGCCAGGGGCAGGTCGAAGAGGCGATGACCTGGGCCGAGCGCTCCGCGGAGCTCGACCCCGAGGACCCCCTGCCCGTCGCGTTGCAAGGTGACTTGTATATGCGCACCGGCCGCTTTCACCGGGCGGCGGCCATGTTCCGGCGGGCTCTGGAGATCGAGCCTCGCTTCACGCCCGCGCAGCGCCGGATGGATCGACTGCGCGAGCGCGGCGTCGTGCAAGACGGCGAGTGACTTGCGGCGCTCCGCGCGCCTCGGCAGGCTCCGTGCGTGCGGCGCGTGTGGCCCTCAGGATCGTGTTCTCGAGCGCTGTGTTCCCCAGCGCTGTGCCTCGCGGCGCTGCTCGCGGGCTGCGCCGATCCCCTCGCCGGTCTCACCGTCGTGGGGGACGATCCGAGCGACGCTCCCCTGGCGGGCCTCGACGAGGCGACGCTGCGCCGCTTCGAGGCGGGGGACGCGCTCTTCGAGCAGCCCTTCCGCGCGTCGCAGGGCCTCGGCCCCGTGTACATCCGGCACGCGTGCGTCTCGTGTCACGAGGACGACGCGCGCGGGCCGGGCGCGGTGCGCAAGATGGTGCTCCTCGATCCCGACGGCGTGGTGAGCGAGGACCAGTCCGCGCTCGTCCACGGGCACACCGTGCGGCCGCAGCGCGCGGCGGGGGCGACGCGAGGCGTCGAGCCGCCCGCCGATCGAGAGGTCTGGATCACGCGCCGCTTCGGCCCGCCCGTCTTCGCGCGCGGGTACCTCGAGGCGATCGACGACGCGGAGATCGAGCGCGTCGAGGCCGAGCAGGCGCGGGAGGGCGTCGTGAGCGGTCGCGTCCATCGCGTGGCCTGGCAGTCGGAGGCCAACCCCCTCGCGACCCACGGCCTGGGCCCGGGCGCGACGAACCTCATCGGTCGCTTCGGCCTCAAGGCGCGCCTCGCGACGCTGGACGAGTTCGTCGCCGACGCGTTCCAGGGCGACATGGGCCTGACCTCACCGCTCCGCCCTCGCGAGCTGTCCAACCCCGACGGGCTCCTCGACGACGCGCGGGAGGGGGTGGACCTCGACGCCGAGTCGATCGAGCTCGTCACCGACTACGTGCGACTGCTCGCCATCCCGGCCCGCGCCGCGCCCCCCGAGGGCGCCGCGGCGCTGTTCGCCGAGGTCGGCTGCGCGCGCTGCCACGTGCCGACGCTCCGCACCCGGGCCGACTACCCCATCGCCGCGCTCGCCGACGTCGACGCGCCGGTGTTCTCCGACCTGCTCCTGCACGACATGGGCGATGGGCTCGCGGACGGCCTGCGAGACGGAGACGCGCTCGGCTCGGAGTGGCGCACCGCGCCGCTCATCGGGCTGCGACACCAGCGCGCGCTCCTCCACGATGGCCGCGCGAGCACCGCGCTCGAGGCGATCGAGGCGCACGACGGAGAGGCGCGCGGCGCCGCCGAGGCGTTCGCCGCGCTCCCCGAGGCGGCGCGCGACACCCTCCTCCGCTATGTGGAAGGCCTCTGAGATGCGACGCGCGTTCCTCGGCATCAACCTCCTCGGCCTCCTCCTCCTCGGCGGCTGCGCCGACGACCCGGAAGCCGCGGCCACGCTCTCGGTGAAGGGCTACGTGGAGGCCGAGCTGGACACGCTCCACGCGGCGTCGGTCGCCTTGCAGCGCGCCGCCCCCGAGCCCGACGCGGACGGGTGGAACGCGCGTGACGACGCGGAGGCCGTCGCCTCCATGCGGCGCGAGTGGGCGCGCGCGCGGGCCGCGTACGAGCGCATCGAGGGCGCCATCGCGGTGCTCTTCCCGCACCTCGATGTCTCGACCGACGAGCGCTACGACGGCTTCATCGAGCTCGAGGCGGACGCCGACCTCTTCGACGGCGAGGGCGCCACCGGGATGCACGCGATCGAGCGCATCCTGTGGGCCGACGCGCATCCTCCGAACGTCGTCGCGTTCGAGTCCTCGCTCGTCGGCTACGCGCCGGCCCGCTTCCCCGAGACCGAAGCCGAGGCGCGCCGGTTCCGGGACGCGCTCGTCGCGCGCCTCATCGAGGACATCGAGACGATGCGCACGCAGTTCGCGCCGCTCGCCCTCGACCCCGCGACCGCCTTCGGAGGTGTCATCGGCTCGATGGGCGAGCAGGTGGAGAAGATCTCCCTCGCCGCGACCGGCGAGGACGAGTCTCGCTACGCCCAGACCACGCTCGCCGACATGCGCGCGAACCTCGAGGGAGGGCGGCAGATCTATCTCGCGTTCCAGCCGTGGGTCCGGGCGCACGGCCCCGAGGCCGACGACGAGGTCGCCGCCGGCTTCGACCGGCTCGACGCCGCCTACGGCGCGCTCTCCGGGGACTCGCTGCCCCCGGTCCCCGAAGGCTGGAACCCCGACGAGCCGGACCCGGCGCACCTGGACGGGGCCTACGGGCGGCTCTGGCAGCGAGTCTCCGCCGAGGCGGACCCGGACTCCCCCACCTCGCTCGTCGGCGCGATGCGCGCCGCGGCGCGTGTGATCGACGTGCCCATCGCGCCCTGAGCCCTTCGCGGCCGCTCGGGGGAGAAGCGCCACGCTGTCGGGAGAACCCCCGTAGGGGAATCACCCACACCAGCCCGAGATGCGCGACGAAATTCCCCGATCGCGGAGGGTGCGATCGATGCATTCAGGTCCCGCGTGTCGGTCAGGGATTCAGGGGTGGGCCCAGCGGATGGGCTCGAGTCGTTGGACATTCCGCTCGCGCGCGGGAAGTACCTGCTGGAGCGCGCGCTCTTCCGCGGGACGCGCACCACGATCTTCTCGGCGTGGCAGTCCAACCTGGACCGGACCGTGTGGATCGAGCTCGGGCATCGGGAGCTCCCGATCCGGCACCGCTCGCTCAGCGGGCTCGAGAGCCGTGGGCTGCCCCGCATCTACGAGCTCGGGTGGGACGAGGAGCGTGGCCCGTTCGCGGTGCTCGAGCCGCTGACCGGGCGCTCGCTGACCGAGCGGGTGCTGCTCTCCGGCCGCCACATCGGCCTCGTCGAGGTGGCGTTCCTCGGCCAGGAGCTCCTCGGTCACCTCGACGTGCTGCACGACGCCGGGCGCACGCACGCCGAGATCGACCCCGACCACGTCTGGCTGCCGAGCCGGCGCGGCGGCGTGCGGCTCGCGTTCCACCCGCTCCAGGACGAGCTCCAGCCGGGGGTCGCGATCCGGAGCAGCCCCTACCACGCGCCGGAGCAGCTCCGCCCGGGGGCTGGGGTGGACCTCCGCACCGATCTCTACCGGCTCGCCGCCACGCTCTACTTCGCGCTGACCGGCGCGCCGCCGTTCGCGGCGACCGACCCCGCCAGGCTGAACGCGCAGATCCTCGGCGGGGAGCTCACGCCTCCGTCGCGACACGGCTCGTTCGGGCGCGACGTCGACGACTTCTTCGCCCGCGCCCTGTCCCCCGACGCGTCCGACCGGTTCCGCAGCGTGCAGGAGATGGCGCGCGGCCTGCGGCTCGCCGCGCTCTTCCACGACTACGAATCCAGCGCCGACGGCTCCTGACGCGGAGCGGCCTACAGGACGGCGAGGGCCGCGTCGTAGTCCGGCTCGTGCACGATGTCGTCGACGAGCTGCCGGTGCAGGACGTCGTCGTTCTCGTCGAGCACCACGACGGCGCGCGCGAGCAGGCCCTTCATCGGGCCGTCCATCAGCTTCACGCCGTAGTCGGTGGGGAAGGTGGAGCGGAACGCGGAGAGCGTCGCGACCCCCTCGAGCCCCTCGGCCGCGCAGAAGCGCTTGGCCGCGAAGGGCAGGTCGACCGAGATGTTCAGCACGACCACGCCGTCCTTGCCCGACGCCTTCTCGTTGAAGGTGCGCACGCTGGTCGCGCACACGGACGTGTCGATGGACGGGAAGATGTTGAGCACCTTCTTCTTCCCGGCGTAGTCGCTCGGGCTCTTCTCGGACAGGTCGGCGGCGACGAGCTTGAACGGCGGCGCTTTGCTGCCCTTCGGCGGCAGCTCGCCACTGGTGGAGACGGGGTTTCCCTTGAGCGCGGTCTTGGCCATGGTCGATCCTCCCGCCGTCCTTCTAGCAGTTTCCGGCGAAGATGACCGCGCGCGCCTCGCCGGCGGGACGACGCGCCCAGCGCGCCAGTCGCTCCTCCGAAATGCTCCAGCATCTCGTCGTCGGCCCGGCGCGCTGGACACGCCGTCGCGCTCGGCGATCCATCGCGCGCATCTTCGCCGGAGCCTGCAGGCTTGCCCGGCCGGGATGCCAACCGCTTTCGCGTCAGCTCGGCCGCTGCGTGTTCTGCTCGGCGTAGAAGGCGGCGACCTCGTCGGTGGTGACCATGGACTCGGCGCCCAGGTGCCTGAAGAACGCGGCCGCGGCGGCGCAGGCGGCGAGGGTGTCGGTGCCCGGCTCGGGCATGCGACGCCAGACCCAGACCGCCTCGTCCTGGGTGGCGTTGATGATCTGCTCGGTGACGTCGGGCGGGGCGACGATCTGCGCGGCCTCGAGCGCGTAGCCGAGGGTCTGATGCGCGAGCGCGAGCACGGCGAAGCGCGGATCGAGCGCGTCGAACGCCTGCCACTTGGGCTTCTCGGGCTTCATCTGGTTGAGCACCGCGAGGAAGGCGTTGACCGCGTACACGGCGGCGATGCGCTTCTGTCGCTTGCGGATCTCGTCGAGGATGATGACGGGGTCGCCCCGCCGTCCCTCGAGGTGCTCGCCGAGGACCTGCGTGATCACCGCGACGTGCGCCTCCGCGGCCTGCAAGGCGTCCATCAGGAAGAGCCCGCGGAGGTCGCGCGGCGGCTGGGCGCGGAACTGGTCGACGAGGTCGGCGAAGTTCTGATCGGCGTTCATGCGCTCGGCGACGATGGTCGCCCACGCGTTGCAGGTCAGATCGATCTCGCTCACCCGCTCGCGGACCTTGTCCCGCTCGCCGCGAGTGGGGCGGGCCGAGACGGGGCTGAGGGCGCCGTTGGCCTTGTCGCCAGCCGCCTCGTTCGCCGACGCCTTCTTGGGGGCGGCCTGCTTGGCGGCAGGCTTCTTGGCGGCGGCCTTCTTGGAGGCGGCTTTCTTCGTCGCGGCCTTCTTCGGCGCGGCTTTCTTCGGCGCGGCTTTCTTCGGCGCGGCTTTCTTCGTCGCGGCCTTCTTCGGCGCGGCTTTCTTCGGCGCGGCCTTCTTCGAGGCGGCGTTCTTCGAGGTGGCCTTCTTCGGCGCGGCCTTCTTGGAGGCGGGCTTCTTGGAGGTGGCCTTCTTCGGCGCGGCCTTCTTGGAGGCGGCCTTCTTGGAGGCGGGACGCTTCCGCGCGGTCTTCGCCGCCTTGGTGGGGGACTTCTTCCTCGCCGTCTCCTTGGAGGCGACCGTCTTTCCCGTCTTCTTCCGCGCGGACATGCGCGCGAGCATGCCAGATCCTCGACTGAACGCGACCGCGGATTTCGAGGGACCGCGGACCGGACACCCGAGCCGCCACCGGAGCATCCGCCGTACCGGCCAATCGGCTAGTCACCCGGAACAGCGATTCATGGCAGCCCCCCTCGGCCCTCGACGCGCGACTCAGCGTGACTCCTCCTCGAAATACTCGGGGTATTCCTCGTCGTCGTTCCTCGATTCGCGCGCCGATGGCTCGCGGGGGGCTGCCACTCACTGCTGTTCCGGGTGACCAGGCCGCTTGCCACCCCGTCCGCGATTCGCCTGTTTCACAGGGCCGGCCGGGTTGGCACCGACGCTGCAAACCATCGAGCCGGATTCACTGGAGAACACGATGCGAACGCTCACCAAGACCCTCTCCGTCGCCTGTCTCCTCGCCCTCGGCGGCTGCGCGGTCGACGCGCCCGGCGGCGCGAGCGGCGAGCCCTGCTCGGCCGAGTACCTCGCGCGCTTCCCCGGCGCGGCCGAGTGCTCCGAGGACGGGCTCGGGGGCAAGGGCGACGCGTGGGACGGCGTGAACGACCCGACCCGCATCGCGAACAACTTCGAGTACCGCTACGAGGAGCTGCCAGCGAACGGTCGCTTCGAGGGCACCGCGTGGGCCGCGAGCTACTGGCCCACCCTCCAGGGCTCGAGCAACTACCGTTGGCAGGGCGAGGGCGTCCTGTCGCCGATGGAGAAGTACGACGTCGCGTTCCACGACTGGACCGCGGAGGGTGAGTTCTCCGAGACGGTGCCGAAGGAGTGCGGCGAGACCGCGAGCGACTACCGGCGCTACGTCGACTGGCTCGGCCCGGCCGCGAGCTGGCAGGCCACCGCGCAGAACCGCGATCGCCTCTTCGACGGCCGCGACAACGACGACGACGGCGAGGCCGACGAGTGCGGCTTCGGCGAGCAGGACGGCATCGAGAGCTGGTGGGGCCTCTGCCACGCCTGGGCGCCGGCCGCGATCCTCGAGCCCGAGCCGCTCCACGCGGTCGAGTACAACGGCCAGCGCTTCGAGGTGGCCGACATCAAGGCGCTCATCATGACCGCCTACGACGGCACCGTGAGCACGGGCGTCGGCGGCCGCTGCAACCTCCGCGAGGTCGAGCACGACGACTCCGGCCGCATCATCGCGGACGAGTGCCGCGACGTGAACGCGGGCGCCTGGCACGTGGTCATCGCCAACCTCCTCGGCCTCCACGGCCGCGCCTTCGTCGAGGACCGCACCTTCGACTTCCAGGTCTGGAACCAGCCGCTCCTCGCGTACGAGATCACCGCGCAGGAGGAGATCGAGCTCGGCCGCGCGCTCGAGCTGCTCAACAGCGAGGGCGAGGCCTACCCGTTCAACGCCGACGCGGTGAAGTTCGTCGAGGTCCGCATGACCACCGACTACCTCGTCGAGGGCCACCAGGAGACGCGCCCGCTCGGCGAAGAGGGCTACATCCGCCACGACCACTACCATTACATCCTCGAGCTCGACGCCGAGGGCCGCATCATCGGCGGCGAGTGGGTCGGCGAGAGCATCGACAACCACCCCGACTTCCTCTGGGTCCCCACTGGCCCGCGCACCGGCTGGAACCGCCGCAGCAACCCGAACGTCGACCTCGACACGGTCCGCATGCTCATCCAGCTCAGCCGCCAGGACACGACCGACGAGCCCCCCGTCACCGAGACCGGCACCTACGTCAACGACGTCACCGTCGCGATCCCGGACGACGACGAGGCGGGCGCGCGCAGCGTCATCGAGGTGAACGACGCGCTCATGTTCGAGCAGGTCAGCGTCAGCGTGGACATCTCGCACAGCTACCGCGGCGACCTGGTCGTCGAGCTGGAGCACGAGGGCACGCGGGTCACCCTGCACGAGCGCGAAGGCGGCAGCGCCGACGACCTCGTCGAGACCTACACCCTGTCCGACTTCGCCGGCACCGACAGCCGCGGCGCCTGGACGCTCCGCGTGAGCGACCGCGCCAACGCCGACACGGGCAGCATCGAGAGTTTCCGGCTCACCTTCATCCAGTGAAGGCGAGTCTCGGGTAGCCAATACAACCCCGACCCCAACGCTTTGCTTTGCGCCGGCCGCTCCCGCAGCGGCCGGCGTTCTTTTTTCTGGCTACTGGGCGGCGCGCCGCCGACGGCGCGCGGCCCAGAGCAGGAACAGGCCCAGCGGCAGGCCGAGCGGGGCGAGCGACGCGCGCGGCGCACCCACGGAGCAGCTGCATCCGCTGCCGGACGGTCGACCCGTCACGGACGCGTCGGCCGGCCCCGCGTCCGCCAGGCCGCCTCCATCGGCGCTGCCTCCATCCACAGTGCCTCCGTCCACACCGTCCGGCACGCACGCGGAGGAGCAGCCGTCACCGCTCACCGTGTTGCCGTCGTCGCACTCCTCGCCCGCCGTGGCGTTGACGAGCCCGTCTCCGCAAGTGGCCTCGGTGCAGTCGTCGTCGCACGCCTCGCTCTCGCCGGCGTCGTCGCAGTCCTCCCCGGCGAGGTCGTTGCGCACTCCGTCGCCGCAGACCGCCTCCGTGCAGTCCTCGTCGCAGGTCTCGGAGGCGCCGCCGTCGTCGCAGCTCTCGCCCTCGTCCACCACCGAGTTCCCGCACGCCTCGCTCACGCAGAGCGCGCTGCAGCCGTCGCCGGAGATCGTGTTGCCGTCGTCGCAAGACTCGCCGGCCGTGGGGTTCTGCGTTCCGTCCCCGCACTCCGACTCCGTGCAGTCCGCGTCGCAGAGCATGGACTCGCCTCCGTCGTCGCAGGCCTCGCCCGCGCTGACGTTGAGCACGCCGTCGCCGCACGCGGGGGCCGAGCAGTCCACGTCGCAGGTCGCGGTCTCGCCCGCCTCGTCGCAGACCTCGCCGGCCATGACGTTGAGCACTCCGTCGCCACACATCGCGGCGGAGCAGTCCATGTTGCAGGTGGGCGACTC
>SHBB01000282.1 GCA_004213565.1 Sandaracinaceae bacterium | reverse complement strand
GCGGGCGTGGGCAACGCCTGCTCGGCCGCGCGCGCGGCGAGCGGGCCGAGCGCGCGCACCAGCGGCTGCACGTCGCCTTCGCCGTCGGGGTGGACGCGGTTGGAGAGCAGCAGCACGAAGACGTCTCGCTCCGGATCCATCCAGAGCGACGTGCCGGTGTAGCCGCCGTGACCGTAGGCGCGGGCGCCGAGCCCAGCGCGACCGACGTCCCAGCCGAGGGCGCGGGCCCCGCCGGGCAGGCGATGCGGCTCGGTCATCGCGGAGAGGCTCTCCGGCGACAGCACGTGCTCGCCGCCCAGGAGCCCCCGCGCGAACCGGGTGAGATCCGCCGCGGTGGAGAAGAGCCCCGCGTTCCCGGAGACGCCGCCCAGACGCCACGCGCGCGGGTCGTGCACGACGCCGTGGATCAGCACGCCGCCTCGACGCTCGGCCCGCTCGGTCGGGGCGATCCGGGCGCGCCACGCCTCGGGGGGCGAGAAGCGCGTCTCCGCCATGCCCAGCGGCTCGAAGACCGCCTCGCGCGCGTACTCGTCGAGGGCCCGCCCGCTCACCGCGGCGACGACCTCGCCGAGCAGCACGTAGCCGAGGTCGCTGTAGCGGACGCGCGCGCCCGGAGGGTGCTCGAGCGGCAGCCCCGCGATGGCCGCGATCGCCTCCTCGCGGGTGCCCTCGTAGTCGCGGAGCGGGTTCACCGCCGGAAGCCCGGAGGTGTGCAGGAGCAGGTGCCGCACCGTGACGCGGGGATCGACCCCGGGGACGTGCTCGACGACCGGCGTGTCGAGCGACAGCCGCCCGCGCTCGATCAGCGTCCAGATGGAGCTGGCGGTGGCGACCGCCTTGGTGAGCGAGGCGAGGTCGAAGACCGTGTCGAGCGTCATCGGCTGGGGCGTGGGCTCGAGGGCGCGCCGACCGTAGGCGCGCTGGAAGAGGACTCCGTCCGCGCGCCCGATGACCACCACCGCGCCAGGGGCGCCGCCCGCGTCCAGGGTCCGCCAGACGGCGGCGTCGATCTCGCGCTCGAGCGCCACGGGGATCCGGATCGCGAGCCCCGGCGGCTGGAGCGCAGGCTCGGGGTCAGGGGCGATGGGGCGCGCCGGGGCGGTCTCGGGGAGCGCGGGAGGCGGCGCGGGCGCACCCTGGTCGGACGCCTCCCCGGCCGACCCACAGCCCGAGAGGGCCACGATGCTCAGCGCGAGCAGACACCTCACGATCTCACCCTAACCCGCCTCGGGCTCGGCGCCCCAGCCCGGTTCGACGCCATTTTTCGCCAACCATCCCGCTGCGTTGGACGCCTGCCCCCCGGCCGGCGGCGCGGGAGCCGTGTGCGGAGGCGAACGCCTTTGCTTGCATTCGCGTACGAAGCATGTGGACGCTAGCTTTCGGGGCGGCCAGGCCACCTGCCGCGTCACCCCATGAACAGCTGGCACCCGAGGCGCGACCTGCCGAAGGCCGAGCCCGGTGCCCGGGGAGCAGCGTGCAAAAGAATTTCGTCCTCGACACGAACGTCCTCCTCCACGACCCCGGCGCGCTCTACGCGTTCGAGGACAACGCCGTCGTCGTGCCGATCTACGTCATCGAAGAGATCGACAAGTTCAAACGCGACATGAACGAGCTGGGGCGCTCGGCGCGCGGGGTCAGCCGCATGCTCGACGAGCTGCGCGCCCAGGGGAACCTCGCGGAGGGCGTCGACCTGCCCGAGGGCGGTCATCTCCGGGTGGCGTTCAGCGAGCGGCGGCTGCCGACGGCGATGACGAGCGTCGGGCACGAGGTGGACTCCCGCATCATCGCCGTGGCGCTCGACGTCAAGGACCAGGGCCCCGAGAAGCCCACCATCCTGGTCAGCAAGGACGTCAACCTGCGCATCCGCGCGGACGCCCTCGGCCTGGTGGCGGCGGACTACGAGCACGACCGCACCCGGCTCGACGAGCTCTACACGGGCGTGTTCGAGGTGGAGGTCGACGGCGACACGGTGGACGCCTTCTACCGCGAGGGCGAGATGCCCCCGCCGGAGGACGCCAAGCCCAACGCATTCGTGCAGCTCATCGATCGCGGCAACCCGAGCCACGGCGCGATGGGGCGCGTGGAGCCGAACGGCCAGCGCGTGGTGAAGCTGCCGACGAAGCGCGACCGCGTCTGGGGCATCGGCGCGCGCAACCGCGAGCAGAGCTTCGCGCTCAACCTGCTGCTCGACGACCGGATCAAGCTGGTCACCATCGTCGGCAAGGCGGGCACCGGCAAGACGCTCATCGCGCTCGCGGCCGCGCTCCACAAGGCGCACGAGGAGAAGGTCTATCAGCGCGTGCTCGTCTCGCGCCCCATCTTCCCGCTGGGCCGCGACATCGGCTACCTCCCGGGCGACATCGAGGAGAAGCTCCGGCCCTGGATGCAGCCCATCTTCGACAACCTCGAGCTCCTGATGGGCCTGACCAGCGAGGACCGCCGCAACGGCCGCAGCTACGAGGAGATGCTCCACCTGGGCATGCTCGAGGTGGAGCCGCTGACCTACATCCGCGGCCGCTCCATCCCGGACCAGTTCCTCATCGTCGACGAGGCGCAGAACCTCACCACGCACGAGGTGAAGACCATCGTCTCGCGCGCGGGTGAAGGCACGAAGATCATCCTGACGGGCGACCCGTACCAGATCGACAACCCCTACATGGACGCGACGAGCAACGGCCTCGTGCACACCGTCAACCGCCTGCGGGGCCAGACCATCGCGGGTCACATCACGCTCCGAAAGGGCGAGCGCTCGGAGCTCGCGGAGCTGGCGGCCAACATCCTCTGAACGCTGTTCGGCGCGGCGCGACTCGCTACTCTCCCCGCGTGCCGCGCTACGTCTGGCTGCTGCTTCCCCTCCTCGCCGCCTGCGATGGCAGCGCGGACGCCCCCGACGCGGCCGTCGAAGACGCCGGCCACTCCGACGCGGGTGGAGACGCGGGTCGAGACGCGGGCGTGGACGCGGGCCCGCCCGTCACGGGCTGTGATCTCGCGCGCGACGGCGGCCTGGTCGGCGACGCCGGGCCGATGCCGGCGCCGGACGCCTTCGATCCGCCCCGCGGTCCGGGCGGCCCCGCGACGGTGTTCTCGGCCGACCAGCTGGGCGCGCCGTGCGCGTACCTCCCCATGGGGGATACCGACGAGGACCACCACAACACCGGCTTCTTCCTCGACGGATACCTCGTGCGACCGTGGGCCCACGAGCGGGGGCGGGGCGGCGTCGCGGTGTGGGACATCTCGACGCCCTGCGCGCCCGTGCTCGTGGCCAACGTGCTGGACGCGCAGATCCGCGAGACGCACTCCACCGGGCTCTCGCGCATCGGAGGCCGATGGATCGCGGTGGCGTCCCTCCAGGGGATCCAGATCTGGGACGCGTCCGACGTGACCGCCCCCGCGCTCGTGACCGATCTCGCGCTCCCGGGCGTGCGCTACCCGGACTCCTACATGCGCGTGGTGATGAGCGTCTTCTGGCAGGCGCCCTACCTCTTCGTCGGCGCGTCCGACAACGGGATCTACGTCATCGACGCGGGCGATCCCGCCTCGCCCGAGATCGTCGCGCAGTGGCTCCCCGAGCCGCTCTTCCGCGTCGGTCAGGTGATCGTGATCGGGAACTGGCTCTACGCGTTCTCGAGCGAGGGCAGCGTCGCCGCGGTGGTGGACGTGCGCGACCCGAGGAGCCCGCGCCCCGTGCCGGGCGGGCGCTGGACCATCACGAACGGCGAGGAGGACCGGCTCGAGCGCCCGGTGCCCCTCCCCGCGTACTTCGGACACGTCAGCGGCGGCTACGCCTACCACCCGCGGATCGGCATCGGCGGCGGGCTGGCCATCTTCGACGTGCGGGACCCGTTCGCGCCGGTATTCGTCGGTGACTTCGACGCCCCGGACGGAGACGGCGGCTATGTCTACCTCAAGGAGGGCGTCGCCTACGTCGGGCTGAGCGACTACGGCGCGGCGATCGACGTGCGCGATCCGAGCGCGCCCGTTCTCCTTCGCCGCTTCGAGTTGACGGGGGACCTGGACACGGTCACGCCTTTCGGGAACGTCGCGCTGGTGAGCGTGGACGACGACGCGGTGGCCGGACAGGCGAGCGCGATCATGCCCATGTTCGAGGCGGTCGACGCGCGCGGGCCCGCGGTGAACATGGTGGTGCCCACCGACGGCGCCGTCGATCAGCCGCTGAGCACCCGGATCGGGCTGACCTTCGACGAGTTCGTGGAGATGAACAGCGTCTGGGCCGGCTCGGTGCTCCTCCGCGAGACCGAGAGCGGGCGCGTCGTGCAGGCGCACCTCTCGGGGCAAGAGGGCGTGGTCAACCTGTGGCCGACGCACCCGTTGTCGCCAGCCACGGAGTACACGCTGACCGTCCCGGCGGGGGGCGTGACGGATCTGATCGGCAACGCGACGGCGTCCACGTTCCGCGCGACGTTCACCACCGTCGCCTGCGAGGAGTGAGGCGCGTGCGGCGCTTCCTCATCGTGAGCGCCGCCGTCCTGATCGCGGCGTGCGATCCCGCCCCGAGCGCGACGCCCGACGCGGCGCCGCCGCTGCGCGTCGTCATCGAGGGACCGACCCACCCCTTCGCGCGGGAGCGGGCGTGTTTCCGCGCGCGGTACGCGGGCGAGGGCGAGGCGCGCTGGACGCTCGGCGACGAAGTCACCGCCGAGGGAGACGAGGCGTGCCACGCCTGGGACCACGTCGGCGCACGCGTGATCGGCGTGACGGTGACGCGGGGCGCGGCGCGGGCGGAGGCGACGCACGCGGTGACGGTCGTCTTCCGGCCCTCGGACCCGCGCCCTACCCGCTCGAGCCCCATCCATGTCGAAGGGGACCGAGGCTGGGTGGTCAGCCCCGACGCCGACCGCGTGGCCGTGTTCCGCGTCGAGCCGCCCGCGCTCGAGCGAGAGGTGGAGGTGGGGGATCGACCGCGCGCGCTCGCGGTGAGCGGGGACGTGCTCGCCGTGGCCTGCCAAGGGGACGCGACCCTGCACCTGTTGAGCCGCGAGGGCGAGGCGCGGAGGGTGGTGGACTTCGAGGCGGGCAGCGAGCCCTGGTCGGTCCTCGCGGACCCGCGCGGAGGCGGCTTCTTCGTCGCGCTCCGCACGGGCTTCGTCGTGAGCGTCGACCTCGAGGGGCGAGAGCGCGACCGGATCGCGGTGGGGCCCGAGCCGCGCGGCATGGCGATGAACGGAGAGGGCACGCTCGTGACCTCGCGCTGGCGCTCCACGCTCGAGGGCGCGCGGGTCACCACCGTCGACGCGTCGGATCCCGCGGCGCTGTCGCTCACCGGCGAGACGCTCCTGCCGCGTCAGGAGGGCCTCGACAGCGACACCGACAACAGCGGCGTGCTGAGCTTCCTCGACGCGCTGGTCCCCACCCCGGACGGAAGTCGCGTGGTGATCCCGAGCCTCAAGGCCAACGTGGTGACGGGCCGCTTCCGCACGGCCGAGGATCTGACGAGCCAGACGACCGCGCGCGCCGCGCTGGGCGAGGTGTTGATCGGTGCGCCGAGCGAGCCGGCGCGCGACAGCTTCCGCCACTCGTTCGACGACCTCGACCGCGCCTCGGCCGGCGTCTTCTCGCCCCTGGGCGACCGGCTCTACCTCGCGATGCAGGGGGCCCAGACCGTCGTGGTGGCGGACGGCTTCGACTTCTTCACCCTCTCGAGCATCGACGACGTGGGGGAGGCGCCGCAGGGGCTCGCGCTCTCCGACGACGGCGACACCCTCTTCGTGCACGCCTTCCTGTCACGCTCCGTGCGCGTCTACGACGTGTCCGACCTGTCGCGGGAGCCCGCGTTGTCGGCCGAGATCTCGACGACCGCGGCGGAGCCGCTCGCGCCCGACGTGCTGGAGGGCAAGCGCGTCTTCTACCGCAGCCGCGATCCGCGCATGAGCCGCACGCGCTACCTCTCGTGCGCGAGCTGTCACCTGGACGGTGAGAGCGACGGGCTGAGCTGGGACTTCACGCAGCGCGGCGAGGGCGTGCGCGACACGATCTCGCTGCGGGGGCGAGCCGGCGCCGCGCCGCTCCACTGGTCGGCGAACTTCGACGAGGTGCAGGACTTCGAGCACGACATCCGCGACGGTCAGGGCGGGGCCGGTTTTCTCAGCGACGACGACTTCCACGCGGACGGTCGAGACGCCCCGCTCGGCGCCCCGAAGGCCGGGCTCAGCCGGGAGCTGGACGCCCTCGCCAGCTACGTGCGCAGCCTCGGCGAGTACGGGGAGAGCCCCCACCGAGCGGACGCCGCGACCGCCTCGCGGGGCGAGGCCGTGTTCCGCGCGTCCGGCTGCGACGGCTGCCACGCCGGGCCCGACTTCACCGACAGCGCGTTCGTCGACGGCGCCCCGGTCCTGCACGACGTGGGCACGCTCGGCGAGGCGAGCGGCCAGCGCATGGGCGGCCCTCTGGTGGGCCTGGACACGCCCTCCCTGCGCGGGCTCTGGCGCAGCGCGCCGTATCTGCACGACGGCTCGGCCGCGACCCTGCGCGACGTGCTGGTCGACCGGAACCCGGACGATCGCCACGGCGTCACGCAGGGCCTCGACGAGCCGGCGCTCCGCGACCTGGAGGCGTACCTGCTCTCGCGCTGATCTCCGGCTGGCGTGGAGACGGACGCACCCTAAGCTCCTCCCGTGTCGGACGCCGAGCTCACCCTGGCGCTCGGGCCCACCAACACCGGGAAGACGCACCGCGCGGTGGAGCGCATGCTCGAGCACGACTCGGGCATGATCGGGCTGCCGCTGCGCCTGCTGGCGCGTGAGGTCTACGACCGGATCACCGCGCAGATCGGCGAGGCCGCGGTGGCCCTCGTCACGGGGGAAGAGAAGCGCACCCCGCCGCGCGCGCGGTACTGGGTGTGCACGGTCGAGGCGATGCCGACCGAGCGCGTGGTGGACTTCGTCGCCGTCGACGAGATCCAGCTCGCCGCGCATCGCGAGCGCGGGCACGTCTTCACCGACCGGCTGCTCAGGCTGCGAGGCCGGCGCGAGACGTGGTTCCTCGGCGCGGACACGATGGCGCCGATCGGGCGGGCGCTGCTGCCCGACGCGGACCTCCGTCGCCAGATGCGCTTCTCCCAGCTGCGGCACACGGGCCGGAGCGGGCTCGGCGGGCTGCCGCCGCGCACCGCGGTCGTCGCCTTCAGCGCCGACGAGGTCTACGCGCTCGCGGCCCGGCTGAAGGCGCGCCGCGGCGGCGCCGCGGTGGTGCTCGGCGCGCTGTCCCCGCGCACGCGAAACGCGCAGGTCGCCCTCTATCAGGCCCGCGAGGTGCAGTACATCGTGGCCACCGACGCGATCGGCATGGGCCTGAACCTCGACGTCGACCACGTCGCGTTCGCGTCGCTGCGGAAGTTCGACGGCAAGGACCAGCGCTACCTCGCCGCGCCGGAGCTGGCGCAGATCGCGGGGCGGGCCGGGCGCTACAAGCGCGACGGGACCTTCGGCACGCTCAACCCGCTGCCCGCGCTGGACGAGCGCGTGGTGCGCGCGATCGAGGAGCACCGCTTCCCCGCCGTGCGGCGCCTGGTGTGGCGGAGCGCGGCGCTCGACTTCGAGAGCCCCGAGGCGCTGATCGGGTCGCTGTCGGCCCCGCCCCCGAGCGAGGCGTTCGAGCGGGTCGAGCGCGCGGACGACTTCGACGCGCTGCGCGCCCTGTCGGCGCAAGATCCCGTGCGAGAGCGCGCCACCTCGCCCGACCGGGTCGAGCTCCTCTGGGAGGTCTGTCAGGTCCCGGACTTTCGCAAGCTGCTGCTCGCCCGGCACGTCTCGCTGCTCGGGGAGATCTACGTCCAGCTCGTCGACCATGGCCGGCTCGATCCGGGGTGGGTCGCGACGCAGGTCGAGCGCATCGACCGCGTGGACGGAGAGGTCGACGGCCTGACCGCGCGGCTCTCGGCCATCCGCGTCTGGACCTACGTCAGCCATCGCGCGGGCTGGCTCGAGGACGCCGCCCGCTGGCAGGAGCGCACCCGCGCCATCGAGGATCGGCTCGGTGACGCGCTGCACCAGCGGCTGGTCGAGCGCTTCGTGGAGATCGGCAAGAAGCGCTCGCGCGCGAAGATCGATCCCACCCCGGCGAGCGGCCCGTTCGCGCAGCTCCGCGGGATGCTCGAGGACGCGCGCGAGGACGAAGACGCGGCGAGCCGCCGCTGGGTCGACGACGCCATCGAGGCGCCACACGAGGACTTCGAGGTCGACGCCGCCGGCGTGATCACCTTCCGCGGCGCCCGCGTCGGCGCGCTGGTGCGCGGCCGCGAGCGTCACGCCCCCGAGGCGAGACCGGAGCTCCCCGAGGACCTCGGCGCCGGCGCCCGCGCGCGCCTCGAGCGCCGCCTGCACGCGTTCGCGAAGGACTGGGCGGCGGCGCTGTGGGCGCCCCTCGACGACGCCGACGCGGAGGGCGCGCTGCGCGGCCTGCTCTACCAGCTGCGCATCGGCCTGGGCACCGTGCTCGCCGACGACGCGGCGCCGCAGCTCGCGGCGTTGGACGCCACGGAGCGCGCGGCGCTCGCCGAGCGCGGCGTCGTGCTCGGACGCCACAGCGTGTACGCGCGCCCGCTCTTGACGAGCGAGGCCCTCGCCCGCCGCGCCCTGCTCGTCGCGCTCGCCGAGCGAGACGCGCGTCTGCCGAAGCCCGGCGCGGTCTCCTACCCGGTGGACAAACGCAGCGCGGCGCTCGCCCCCGCCCTCGGCTTCGTGCCCCTCGGACCGCAGGCCGTCCGCGCCGATCTCGTGGAGCGCGTGCTCGAGGCGCTCGGCCCGCTCGAGCCCCCCTTCGCGCTGCCGGCGCAGGTCCGCAGCTGGCTCGGCGTGCCGCAGAAGCGCCTCGACCGCGTCCTGCGCGCGCTCGGCTACCGCCGCGACGCGTCGGGCTGGTCCCCGGCCGCGTGACGCCAGGCGGCCTCCGTGTTCCAGCCGCGCGGTGGCGCTCAGGCCAGGTGCGCGGCGTGGTGGCGCAGGTGGTCTTCGACGAAGGTCGCGATGAAGTAGTAGCTGTGGTCGTAGCCGTCCTGCATGCGCAGCGTCAGCGGCTGGCCCGCGTCGGCGCAGGCCTTCTGGAACAGCTCCGGCTTCAGCTCGCGCTCCAGGAACGAGTCGGCGGTGCCCTGATCGATGAGCAAGGTGTCGGCGCGCTGCGTCTCCCGGACCAGCTCGGTCGCGTCGTAGCGCCGCCACGCCTCGCGGTCGTCGCCGAGGTAGCCCGCGAACGCCTTCTCGCCCCACGGCACCTGGCTGGGCGCGACGATCGGCGCGAGCGCCGAGACGCTGCGCCATCGCGCGGGCTGACGCAGCCCGATCACCAGCGCGCCGTGGCCGCCCATCGAGTGGCCGAAGATCGCGCGATGCGACGGCCCCTTGGTGGGGAACGCCGCGTCGATCTGGGCGGGCAGCTCCTCGGTGACGTACGTGAACATGCGGTAGCGCGCGGACCACGGCGCCTCGGTGGCGTCGACGTAGAAGCCCGCCCCGGTGCCGAAGTCCCAGTCGTCGTCCTCGCCCGCGTAGCCGGCGCCGCGGGGGCTCGTGTCGGGCGCGACCACGATCAGCCCGAGCTCCGCCGCGACGCGCTGCGCGCCCGCCTTCGTGGTGAAGTTCTCCGCCGTGCACGTCAGCCCCGAGAGGAAGGTGACGACCGGGAACGGCCCGTCGCCCGGCGGCACGAACACGCTCAGCGCCATGTCGCCGCCGCACGCGTCGGAGGTGTGCTCGCACCAGTGTTGCGTGCCCCCGAAGGCGCGCCATTTCTTGGTGGTCTTCATCAGCCCTCGAAGCGGATCACGGTGCGAATGGACTTGCCCTCGTGCATCAGGTCGAAGGCGTCGTTGATCTGCTCGAGACCCATGGTGTGGGTGACGAAGGGGTCCACCTCGATGCGCCCGTCCATGTACCAGTCGACGAGCTGGGGCACGTCCGTGCGGCCCTTGCAGCCGCCGAACGCGCTGCCGCGCCAGACCCGCCCCGTGACGAGCTGGAACGGGCGGGTCGCGATCTCCTCGCCCGCGCCGGCGACCCCGATGATCACCGACTCCCCCCAGCCCTTGTGACAGCACTCGAGCGCCTGCCGCATCACGTCGACGTTGCCGATGCACTCGAAGCTGTAGTCCGCGCCGCCGTCGGTCAGCTCCACCAGGTGCTTCACGACGTCGTCGACCTCCTTCGGGTTCACGAAGTGCGTCATGCCCATCTTCTCTCCCCAGGCCTGGCGGTCGGGGTTGAGGTCGACGCCGATGATCTGGGTCGCGCCGACCATGCGGCAGCCCTGGATCACGCTGAGCCCGACGCCGCCGAGCCCGAAGACGACGCAGCGGCTCCCCGGCTCGACCTTGGCCGTCTTGATGACCGCGCCGACGCCCGTGGTGATGCCGCAGCCGAGCAGGCAGACCATCTCGAGCGGGGCGTCCTTGCGCACCTTGGCCACCGCGATCTCGGGCAACACGGTGTGCGACGCGAAGGTGCTCGTGCCCATGAAGTGGTGCAGCGTCTCGCCGCCCTTCGAGAAGCGGCTCGTGCCGTCGGGCATCAGCCCCTTGCCCTGCGTGGCGCGGATGGCCTGACAGAGGTTCGTCTTGCCGCTCAGGCAGAACTTGCACTGGCGACACTCGGGTGTGTAGAGCGGGATCACGTGGTCGCCGGGCTCCACGCTCGTGACGCCAGCGCCCACCTCCATCACGATGCCCGCTCCCTCGTGGCCGAGGATCGAGGGGAAGATCCCTTCCGGATCTGCGCCGCTCAGCGTGTACGCGTCGGTGTGGCAGACGCCGCTCGCGACGATCTTCACCAGCACCTCGCCGGCCTTGGGTCCCTCGAGGTCGATCTCCTCGACCACCAGCGGCTTCTTCGCCTCGTACGCGACTGCGGCTCGAATCTTCATCGGTCCTCCCTGGGTCGTCGATGGAACCTACCAGCCGCGACGCTCCCGGCGCTGCGGGCTCCGTCACAGCGCGGCGCGCGGGCCGCAGATCAGCGCTGGATGGGCGCGAGCGTGGCCTCGGTGACGCGCACGTAGTCTCTCGGGTCGAGCACGAGCTGCGCGCCGCGCACGCCGGCGCTGACCGCGACGCGATCGGAGCCCACGAAGGACGCGTCCGCCACTACGGGGAAGCGCTTCTTCGCCCCCAGCACGGTCACGCCTCCGCGGATGTAGCCGGTCAGCGGCTCCACCTCCTTCAGGGCGACCAGCGCGACCTTCCGGTCACCGCGCGCCTTCGCGAGCGCCTTCAGGTCCAGCTCGGCGTCGGCCGCCACGAGGGCGAAGCACGGCCCGTTGCGATCCCCGCGCGCCACCAGGGTCTTGAAGACCTGCGCCGGCGCGAGCCCGACCTTCGCCGCCACGGTCGGCGCCGAGAGGTCCTCGAGGTCGACCTCGTACTCGCGGACCTCGTACGAGACGCCCCGCTGATCGAGCAGCCGCGCGGCGTTGGTCTTGATCACCTTGCCCATCGGGGGAGCTTGGCGCGCCGTGGGCTGGCGGCCAGGCTCAGCCTCGACGTCACCTGACGCGCCTCGATCCCCTCCGCGGAGGTCGCGAGCCCCTCGGTGATCCTCGTCGTCGTCCCGAGCCGGCGCTTCGCGGCCGTGTCCGTTCGGGAGAACTGCATTCGCCGCCCGTCGCGGTGGATGTGAACGAGGAATTTCTCGATCCGCGGCGCCCCGCGGTCCGGGTGAAGTGGGCGAGGTGCGACCGCGGCGACCTCCAGGCGGGCCGAACCGGGACTTCGGGCGCTTCGAGGTACCTCCGGGCACGTGCCTGGCGCCCCGAAGAGCGATCTCGCGACCCTCGAGGCCCCGCGAGGAGGCTCCTCGGTGCGTCTCGGCGGACCTCGGTGAGCCTCGAGACACCGTCTCGTCGGTTTCGAGCGACCGACGCGCGCGGGAATCGGGAATCGGCCGTCTTCGGGCCGCCTCGACGGGTGGCGGATCGGAATCGACGGCTTCGGGCGGCGCCACCACGCACGGCCCGTGGCGCCTCACCGGGTCGCGCGCGTCATCGTGGTGGCGCCGATCGCGCTTCGAGAGGTTTGCGGGACCGCGGACGCGCGCGCCGCCCCCGCGCCCGCGGTGCTGGGCGACGTCAGCGCGGCGGCCTGAGCGGGGTCGTCGAGCGGCGGCCGCGCGACTCGGCGTGGGCGCGTCGACGAGCGGGAGCGGGAGCGGGAGCGGCAAGCGGAGGCGGGCGGGGGCGGGAGCGGCAAGCGGAGGCGGGCGGGAGCG
>SHBB01000281.1 GCA_004213565.1 Sandaracinaceae bacterium | reverse complement strand
CCTGTCCTTCGATCAGCGGCTCTGAGGATCAGGCGGCGCCAGCGCGCGCGCGACCGAGGACCTCGTCCGGTCCGGCGACGCGGCCCGCGAGGGCGCTCGCGGCGATGATGTAGGGGCTCGCGAGGTAGACCTGCCCCGGGCCGCTCCGGCCGGGGAAGTTGCGGTTGATCGCGCTGACCGAGACCTCGCTCCGCTTGGCGGAGTTGCCCGGGCCGGCGTTGATGCACGCGCCACAGCTCGGGTTGATGAGCTCGACCCCCGCGTCCTCGAAGAGCTTCACGTAGCCCTTCTCCTCGGCGTAGCGGCGGATGTGCTGGCTGCCGAACTGGATGTAGCAGCGCACGCCTTCTTTGACCTTGAGGCCCTGCTCCAGGCCGTCTCGGAAGACGCTCGCGTACATGTCCATGTCCGCCTTCTTGCCGCCGGTGCAGCTGCCGCCGTAGGCGATGTCGATGGCGACGTCCTCGGCCAGGTCGGCGAGCGCGACGCCGTTCCGCGGGTCGCCGGGCGTGGCGATCATGACCGGGATGTCGCCCAGGTCGTACTCGAAGACCTCGAGGTACTCGGCGTCCGGATCGCTCGTGACGATCATCTGGCGGAGCGCGTCCTTCTCGATCCCGCGCATCTCGTGGAGGTAGTCGACCACCACGTCGCTCGGCTCGATGATGCCCGTGAAGCCGCCCGCCTCGACCGCCATGTTGGTCAGCGTCGCCTGCTCGTCGAAGGGCAGCCGCTGCACGCCCTCGCCCGCGAACTCCAGCACCTTGCCGATGCCCTTGCTCGTGCGGAAGAAGGGCTGGCTGAGGATGTAGAGCATCACGTCCTTCGCGCTGACCCCCGGGCGGAGCTCGCCCTTCAGCACGAAGCGCACGGTCTCCGGCACGCGCACCCGCACGTCCTGGGTGAACCACGCGTTGGCCATGTCGGTGCTGCCCACGCCGAAGGCGAAGCAGCCCAGCGCGCCGGCCATGCAGGTGTGGCTGTCGGTGCCGCTGACGACCTGGCCCGGCAGCGCGAGGTCTTCGATGACCGCGTTGTGACAGATGGCCTCGCTGCCGCCCTCGGGCACCTCGCCGTAGAGCTTCAGGCCGTGCTTCTTCGCGAACGAGGCCTGCGTCGTGGCCAGCCCCTCCGCGTGCTCGAGCAGGCCCATCGAGCGCTTCTTCTCGTCCATCACGTCACCGAGGAAGGTGAGGTGGTCGCGGAACGTGAAGACGCTCTCGGGCGCGGTCAGCGTGGCCTCGGGCCCGAAGCCCTGTCGGAAGAGCGAGTCGGCCATCGGCGTGACGTACTCGTGGCTGAACCGGACGTCGGTGCGTACGAAGAGCGCGTCGCCCGGCTTCACCGCCTCGATGCCGAGCGTGCCCGCCTTCGCGTCGACCACCGCGTGCTTCGCGATGATCTTCTCCACCATCGTCATCGGCCGCGCGGGCGTCTTCGGGAGCGCGGGCGAGATGTCGCCAGCCATGCGCGCGCGGTTGTAGGCGAACAACCCACCCTGACGCACGATCTCGGCGCTGATCGCGTCGAGCCCCTCGGTGAACTCCTCGATGGGGATGGACTCGCCGGCGCGGATGCGGTCGATGAGGCCGAAGTCGGTCGAGGTCAGCAGGCCGATGTTCTGGCAATTCTGCCCGTAGATCTTCTCGACGCTCTCCGCGATCACGAGCTGCACGCCCGCCGTCATCTCGGAGTAGGGGGCGGTCTCGCGCGAGGAGCCGCAGCCCTTGGACTTGCCGCTGACGATGACCGAGAAGCCGCCGTCCTTGAGCGTGTTGCGCTCGAAGAGCCCGCCGCGGAGGCCGACCATCGAGAACTCGCCAAGGGTCTCGTCGTAATAGAAGCAGACCCAACCGGGCGTGATCTCGTCGGTGCTGATGTTGTTCATCAGCGCGCGGTCCGGCTCGTACGGCAGGTCCTCGCCCCCGAGCTGCTTCTTCAGCAGGTCCAGATCATCGGTGAGGAAGAGGATGCGGCCGGGGAAGGAGAGTCGATCGGGTCGTGCCATGGGTCTCTTTCGTGTCCTCCCCCGAAGGCCGGTCTGGGCCGAGTCCGTTCTACCGTCCGCGTCGGGGCCTGCCCGTGCGCCTGCGCACACAGAACTACCCGAAACGTAGGGCCCTGGCCGCGAATGTCAGGGACGACGCGTGAGGGACACCGCGTCAGGGGCAGCAGACGCTGCCCTCGACGCCGAGCGCGACGGAGCCGATCGGCGCCGCGCCGCTCGGGCAGACGTAGTCCTCGCGGTGGATGGCGCCGTCGCCGATGTCACCGACCACCGTGGCGCCCTGCCCCTCGCACTCCTCGACCGTCATCTCGGGTCGCTGGGGCGCCATGGGCAGCGGCGGATCTTCGATGGGCGGCTCGCCCGTGTCCTCGCTGCCCGTGTCTTCGCCGCCGGCGGGCGCGACCGTGGGCGCGGTCTCCTCCTCGGAGTCGGAGCCCCCACACGCGGTCAGCATCAGAGCCAGTGCGATGAAAAGGTGACGCATGCGGCCGACGTAGCACCGGGCCGGCCCCCGACCAGGCGCGACGGCATCTTTTGCTCGCCCGATCGGCGATCGTCCCCTACCTTCCGCGCTCCATGCTCAGTGACCCGCTGTCTGGGATGCGCACTTCTCGCGAAGAGGACGCGCTCGAGGCCTTCCTCCGAGACGTCCGCGCCCTGAAGAAGGAGATCCGCGCCGGCCTCGGCCAGGAGGACCTCGACCACCTCGAGCGCATGGAGCGCTGGGGTCGGACCGCCACCGCGGTGGGGCTGCTCACGGCGTGGATGGGACCCAACCCGATCAGCGTCGGCGGCCTCGCGCTCGGGCGCGGCGTGCGCTGGATGCTGATGCACCACATCGGCCACCGCGGCTACGACCGCGTGCCCGGCGTGAAGCCCCGCCACACCAGCCGCGTCTTCGCGAACGGGTGGCGCCGCTGGCTGGACTGGCCCGACTGGATCCAGCCCGACGCGTGGTGTCATGAGCACAATGTGTTGCATCACTCCTTCACCGGCGAGGACGACGACCCCGATCAGTTCGAGCGGAACGTCGCGTGGGTGCGGCGGCTCCCGAAGCCCGCGCGCTACGCGCTCCTGGCCGCCCTGACCGCGACCTGGCGCCAGAGCTACTACGCGCGCGGCACGATGCGCGAGCACCTGCGCAAGGGCGGCAAGACCCCGACCGAGCGCGAGGTGTGGAAGCAGGTCGTCCTGCAGTGCTGGATCCCCTACGCGGCCTATCACCTCGGCGCGCTCCCGATGCTCTTCGCGCCGCTCGGTCCGCTCGCCGTCGGCAGCGCGATGATCAACTCGGCCCTCGCCGATGTGGTCACCAACGCGCACACCTTCCTCGTGGTGGGCCCGAACCACGCGGGCGCCGATCTCTGGCGCTTCGACAGCCGCCCGAAGGGGAAGGCCGAGTGGCTCGCGCGCCAGGTGTGGGGCTCGACCAACTACGCGACCGGCAACGACCTGGTCGACTTCGCGCACCTCTGGCTGAACTACCAGATCGAGCACCACCTGTTCCCCGACATGCCGATGCTGAAGTACCAGCAGTTCCACCCGCAGGTGAGGGCGATCTGCGAGAAGCACGGCTTGCCTTACGTGCAGGAGTCGGTCTTCACGCGCTTCCGCAAGATGGCCGACATCTTCGTCGGCGACGCGAGCATGAAGCAGGCCTGACGCGTCGATACGGCTTCCCTGTTCCATCCGGCGCGGCGTCGATTTAGTCTTGCGGGATGGATTCTGCCCTCGTCAACCAGATCATCGGGATCGGCTTCACCGTCGCCGTCTTCGGAGGGCTGGGCATCGCCTTCTGGGTCGTGGGCGGCAAGGACGCCCGACGGCGGAAGCGAGCGCTGCGGACGCCGCCGCCCTTACCGCTCCACCGCGGCGATCCGCTGCTCGGTCGGCTCGCCTCGGCGTGTCTCCGTCAGGATCTCCAGACGCTGCACCAGGAGCTGTCGGGGATGTACGGTGACTGGGACCGGCGCGGCTACTACCTCGCGGCCATCGTCGCGGAGCTCCCCAAGTGCCGGGCGGCGCTCGGAGGTTGGGCGGCCTCGGCGCCGCAGGATCCGCTGGCGCGGCTGCTCAACGGCGTCGCGCACGTGGCCTGGGGGTGGGAAGCGCGAGGCTCCGGGCTGGCGAGCAGCGTGAGCGAGGAGGGCTGGCGCCTGTTCCGAGAGCGGCTGGGCGTGGCCCGCGCCGAGCTCGCGGAGGCCTCACGGCTCGACCCGCGCGACCCCTCTCCTCCCACCTACCAGATCCTCGTCTGCAAGGCGCTCGGTGAGCCCGACGAGGTGCTCGAGGCGGCGTACCAGGAGGCGATCGCGCGCGACCCCCACCACTTCGACGCGCACTCCGGCCGCGTGAACAGCCTGACGAAGAAGTGGTCGGGCTCCGAGCACGCGGCGCTGGAGCTGGCGCGCCACATCTCGGCGAGCGCTCCTCCGGGGGGAGATCTGCAGATGCTGGTCGTCGACGCGCTGCTCGAGGAGTGGCAGGCGCTGCGTCGCGAGCGGGGCGCCGACGCCGCGCGCGCGTTCCTGCGCTCGTCCGCGTTCCGGCTCGAGACGAGGCGCGCGATGGAGGACTCGATCCTCAACCACATGCACCGCGACGGGCACGGCTGGGCGCTGCTCGCGGTGAACGTCGGCGCGTACACCGCGTGGCTCTTGCAGGACGACCCGCTGCTCCGGCGCTTGCTCGAGCGGCTGGGCGACAAGGCGGGCGTGGTGGGCTGGAACGTCGCGGACGCCAAGCTCGCCGCGTTCGTCGCGGAGGCGCGCGTCAAGGTGGGGCTGCTCTGAGCCCGCTCGCGCTCGCCGGCGGGGTCCTGGCGACGGTCCCTCAGTGGTCGGCCGGGATGGCGCGGAACGCGAGGGCCTGGATGGAGAGGCGGGCCACGACCGCGCGCTCGTCGAGGAGGTCGAGCAGCTCCAGCTCTCCGGACGCGTCGCGGAGGTGGCCGGTGGCGACGCCGGGCTCGGCCGCGTCGATGACGATCACGCCGCCCACGTCGTAGGTGTCGCCGAGCTGCTCGCGGTCCGGGACGTCGTAAGCGTGCGCCAGCGTCGCGTGGTCGCCCGGGCGCAGCGCCTCCGGGGGCCCGGCGAACCAGACGAAGGCAGAGGCGGCGAGCGGACAGTCCACCCGGAACCAGATCGCCCAGCGGCTGTCCCCTCCGGGGTTGTCATCGTGCGCGGCCCGCGCCGCGTCGGAGCGATGTCGACTCAGCCAGCGGGTCCCATCGGCCGCCGTCCACGCGATCTGGATGATGGCCTCGCCCGGGTCGACGTCCGCGGCTGTCAGGGCTCCGTCCGCGTCGCGGTCGAGCTCTCCCAGCCCATCCTCGAACGGAATCGTGGCGCAGTAGTCGGAGAGGGGCAGGGCGGGGCCCGCGTCGCGGCCGGCGTCGTTGGCCCCTGCGTCGCGCGGCCCGCCGTCGCGCGGGACCACACCCGAGTCGGTCCCGACGTGGGCGTCGCCCATCCCCGCGTCCGCGGGGGCCGGCTCCTCGTGGGGAGCAGGGCCGCCGCAGCCGAGGAGCGCGAGCGTGGAGAACAAGGCGGTCCCGTGGAGGCAGTGCACGGCGTTGGGTGGCCGGTCGGGCGGGGTTCCGTCGGGGAAAACCGCGGGCGCGTTTCGTCTGGAGGGGAGGGCTGCTAAAGAGCCGCCATGGCGCTCTTGATGATCCCCGGGCCGATCGAGATCTCCGACGCGGTGCGCGAGGCGGCGGCCGGCCCACCCCCCGGCCACCTCGCGGCCGACTTCATGGAGGCCTTCGGCGCCTCCCTCGAGAAGATGCGCGCCGTCTGGTGTGCGTCCGCCGACAGCCAGCCGTTCATCGTCGCGGGCAGCGGCACGATGGCGATGGACATGGCGGTCGCCAACCTGCTCCAGCCCGGGGAGAAGGCGCTCGTCGCCGCCAGCGGGTACTTCTCGCACCGGGTGGCCGAGATGATCCGCCGCCGCGGGGTCGACGTGACGATCGTCGACAGCGAGCCGGGCGCGGCGCCGGATCTCGAGGCGGTCGAGCGGGCCCTCGCCGAGACCTCGCCCAAGGCGCTCTTCGCGACCCACGTCGACACCTCCACCGGGGTGCGCGTGGACGCGGAGTCGCTCGCCCGGCTGGCCCAGGCCCACGGCGCGCTGAGCGTCTTCGACGGCGTCTGCGCGACGGCGGCCGAGCGCTTCGAGATGGAGCGCTGGGGCGCGGACGTCTACCTGACCGCGTCCCAGAAGGCGATCGGCCTGCCCGCGGGCCTCGCGCTGATGGTGGCCAGCCCCCGCGCGCTCGCGGTGCGTGAGGCGCTCGAGATCGCGCCCCCGATGTCGATGGACTTCGCCGAGTGGATCCCGATCATGCGCGCCTACGAGGCGCGGCGGCCGTCGTACTTCTCGACCCCGGCGACCACCCTGGTCCGTGCCCTGCCCGTGGGGCTCGACGAGATCCTGGTCGAGGGCATGGAGGCGCGCTTCGCGCTGCACGCGCGCGCCGGTCGCGCCTTCCGCGCCGCGTGGTCGGTGATGGGCCTCGCGCTCGTGCCGGCGTCGGAGGACGTCACCGCCAACACGCTGAGCGCGCTGTGGTACCCGGACGGCGTCGACGCGTCGCTGGTGGGCGCGATCAAGGCGCGCGGCGTCGTCGTCGCGGGCGGGCTGCACCCGGCGATCAAGGCGAAGTACTTCCGCGTCGGCCACATGGGCGCGGTGCTCGGGCAGCGCGACGCCCTGCATCAGACGGTGCGCGCGGTCGCGGAGGCGCTCACCGAGAAGGGCCACGCGGCAGACGCCGACGCGGCCATCGGCGCGTTCGACGACGTCTTCGGCTGAGAGACGTCTTCGGCTGAGACCCTGCGTCAGCGCGCCGCGAGGCTGTGGAAGCCGCGCGGCGCGGTGGCCGATCCGTGCTCCGGCACGCCGAGCTCCCGGCGGACGTCTCCCAGGCGCCGGTCGAGCAGCGCCTCGTACTCCGCGTCCGAGGGGTATCGAGCGGGGTCGAAGAGCGAGCGGCCCGTCCCCGCGGCGCGCCACGCTCGGAGCGCCCGACGCGGGGCCAGGGCGAAGCCCATCAAGGTCCCGAAGGCGACGATCGCGCCGACGTAGAGCCCCAGGCTGCGCAGCCCGCGCCGGGCCTCCCACGCCGAGACCTCGCCCTCGCCCGTCAGGTCGGTCCCGAAGCCGGTCACGCAGTGGTGGAGGTCGTGCAGGCGAATGGCCCAGCGATGGCGCGCCGTGTTCGGGACCCAGAACGGGATCCCCAGCACCGACGCCTTGGTCCACGGATCCTCGTAGGAAGCCAGATCGAAGCCGTTCTCCTCGAGGTAGGCGTCGCGGGCCTGGCGCACCGTCCAGTCGGCCGGGTAGGGCGTCCCTGTGTTCATCGTTCCTCCCGCGCGGGACGTGGGGGCGAGGCGCCGCGAAGAAAAGTGGGGCGCAGAGGAAACCGGCGGCGGGTCGCGGCGATGGAGGCGCGTCTTTGAAACGGAGGTCCAACGTGTTCGCACCCTATCTGCGCGTCTTCAAGTTCACCGGCGAGGTCCTCGGGATGGTCAAGGAGAACCCCCGACTCGTCGCCCCTGCCGCGGGCAACCTGCTCGTCGCCACCGTGGTCAGCCTCGTCCTCGCCATCGCCTATGCGCTCGTCGCCGAGTACCGGGCGCTCGCCTTCCTCGTGCTCGCGGTCGGCGTCACCACGCTCTACTTCATCGACTACTTCATGAACGCGATGACCGTCTCGCTCGTGCACGACCAGGTCACGACGGGGCGGGCCGAGCTCGGGCAGGCGGCCGGGCGGACGTTTCGGGCGAGCTTCGGCATCCTCATCTTCGCCGCCATCAGCGGCGCGCTCGACCTGCTGGCGAGCTACGCCCGCGAGCGGCGCGACGTGCTGAGCGGCGTCCTGATGCTGATCGTCCGCGCCGTCTGGACCACCGCGGTCTACGTGGTCATGCCCGCGATGGTCATCGAGGGCGTCGGCTTCTTCGCCGCCTTCAAGCGCAGCAAGGAGCTGATGAAACACGACCCGACCCAGGTCGGCGTCGGCGTGGTCGGCATCGGCATGATCACCTACGTCCTCGGCGCGGTGATCTTCGGCATCGGCTACCAGGCCCTCGAGCTCATCCCCATCCCCATCGTCAGCTCGCTGATCTTCCTGATGATGGTGAACCTCTACTGGACGCTCTCGGGCTTCATCAAGCCTGTCTATTACACGTGCTTCTATCTCTGGGCGCGCGAGTGCGAGAGCCGCGGCGTGGCGGACCCGAGCTTCGCGCCGCGCCCGCTGGCCAACGCGCTGAACGACGTCCCCATGCCGCAGCCCGCGATGATGTAGCGCCGCTTACCTGCGACGATGACGACGGCGCCGCGCTCTCCGCCTCGGGGGGCGCGGCGGCTCGCCTTCGTACCAGGCGTGAAAGGGAGCGGTGTCCGCGCAGCGCGGCCGATCGTCCACCGCGCAGTAGATGCGCACGTGGAAGTGGCTGCGGTGGTACTCGCTCGCGGCGCGCGGCTCGGTGGCCAGGACGACCCGCTCGCGCACCGCGTCGGTCACGTCGAGCCGGCGGCCCGCGGCGAGCACCTGCTCGCGCAGATCGGCCGCGATCAGGATCCACTGCACGCGGGCCTCGGGGTCGGCGAGGAGCGCGGCGAAGAGCAGGAACGTGCGCTCGGCGTCGAGGCAGTAGGGCTCGCCGCGATCGGCGCCGCAGCCGCCCTCGCCCAGCTCCACGAAGCGGCGCGCTTCGGTCGGGGCGCCGTCGTCGTCCGTCAGCGCGTAGCCGACGTCGAGATCGCGGCCGTTCTGGTGGGAGCGGTGCGGGGGCAAGCGCCCGCCGCGGCGCCGCGAGAGGGCGCCGACCATCACGCGCGGCCCCGCGCTCAGCGTCTGCAGGGTGGCGGCGGCGCGGGTGATCATGCCCACCAGCTCGGCCGTGCCCCAGAAGTGCGCCGAGCTCGCGGGCTGGAGCACGAGGTGCTCGGTCTCGGCGATGCGCACTCCGTCCTCCAGCCGACCGCGGTTCGCGGTGCCGATGGACCGCGACGGGTGCTGGGCGAGCGCCGGCGTCGAGGCGAAGAGGAGCGACGTCACGAGGGACGAGGTGAGGAGGAGCGCGCGCATGGGTTGGGGGAGACGGCCCCAAACGTCGCGGGATTCGCCGCGCTCGGCCAGTTTTTCGATCGCGGGGAGTTGGTATGCTGGCCGGGTGTTGCCCTCGGAGCTGGAGCGGGCCCTCTCCACCGGCCGCGTCTGGACGCGCGAGGAGCTGGACGCGCTGGGCGCCGACCTGACCCGGCGGCTCGTGTGGGCGCAGTACGACGGCGCGCGCGTCGAGCGAGTCTTCCGGCTCGAGGCGGAGGGGCCGCGCGGTCTGGCGGAGGAGCCGGTCGCGCTCGACGCGGGCCCCATCCGGCTCGTGCACCCGGGCGAGCTCGACCCGGTCGCGCGCGCGGCCTGGGGCGACGCGCTCGCCGCGCTGTCCATCCTGCAGCCCATCCCGCAGCTCGCGCGGCCCGTGCACGCGCTGTCCGAGATGGATGGCGCGGGGGACGCGCTCGTGGAATTCCCGCGCCGGCAGGTGCACCCGGACCGCGTCCGGCGCGTGCTGGCGGGCGCGGGCTGGGAGGCGGGCGAGCCGGACGAGCGGCTCCGCGTCGGCTACTTCCTCAAGCGCTTCGCGCGGGCCGACCTCGTCGCGGTGATCCGCATCGAGCCGGGCCTCTCCCCGAGCGGCGCAACGCCGCAGACGCCGGTGGAGGCGTTCTTCATGACGCGCGCGCCGGGAGGGCTCACCGTCGTCCAAGCCCCGCGCCTCCCGCTCCGAGAGATCCCCCCCGCGGTGGTCTCCGAGGTGCTCTTCGAGCTGGGCGGGCTCGAGGCGCGCGACACCCAGCCGTAGTGTGTCATTTTCTTGGCCGCGCGTGGCGCAGCGCGGAAGATGTGATCCATGTTCGAGCTGGTCCGTCCCCACCGTCGTCGCAGCGCCCGCCGCGCGTACCGCAGTCGTTGTCAGGCCGTGCGCCTCGAGGATTTCCGCCTCGTGGGTGAGCGGATCCTGGACCTCTCGCCCAAGGGCGCGCTCGTCGCGTTCGACGACGAGGTCCACGTCGGGGAGGAGATCCTGCTCGACTTCCGCGCCCCCTGGCTCGGCCCGTTCGTGAGCGTCTCGGGCCGGGTGACCCGGGTCGTGCACGGCTGGCGCGAGGGCGATCCGGGCTACGCGGCGGCGCTCGCCTTCGAGCACTTCGACCCCGAAGCGCGTCGCGTCCTGCGAGAGCGCCTCGTCACCTTCCCGACGACGCGGCCCCAGCGCCGCGCACCGGTGGACTACGCCGAGACCGTCCGCCGGATCGGCTCGCGCGAGCCCGCGTCTCCGGCTCCGCTGACCTTCATGCGGCGCGCCATCGTGCTCGGTCCCTGACCGCAGCTCCGCCTCAGGCGAGGTGCAGCGCGAGCCGCAGGCGGGTCGACGCGGTGACCCAGGCGTCGGGGGCCGAGACCTGCGCGAGCGCGGCCGCGCAGCGCGAGAGGCCCGCCTCCTCGAGCGCGTCTACCAGCGGCCGGAGCGCGGCAGAAGGCTCGGCGCGCGCCAACCCTTCGAGGGCCATCGCGTCGAGGGCGTCGACGGCGCGCTCGATCGCGGGAACCTGCGGTCGCGCGGCCGGGGTCACCAGGGGCAGCTCCGCGCGCGGCGCCGTGTCCAGGTCGATGGCGTGCACACGATCGGTCACGACCGCGGTGGGGATCAGCGTCGGGCGGCCGGCGCGCGCCTCCAGCGGACCGGCGATCCAGCGCGGGCGCTCGCGGAGGGCGCGCGCGAGCACGTCCACCGCCCCCGGCGTCTCCGCGCGGTGCGGCAGCGCGATCGCCAGCGCGTCGCCGTCCGCGTCCAGCACCTCCGCGTGCAAGGTCTGGCTGCCGCGCGCGAAGCCGAGCCCCCGCACCGACGTGACCGGGACCGCGGCGAAGCTGCCCGCGGGATGGCCCAGCCAGCGCGGCGTGGGCATCGCGAGGTCCCGCACGCGCGCCGTGGAGACGGGCAGCGTGTCCCACGCGCCGCTCTGCGGGGTGACGCTGGTCGACGCGCGGAGGAGGCGCACGCGCCGCCCGGGCTCGCGGCGCGCCCCCTCGGCGACGAGCTGCCCGCTTGCGAGCGCGCCGAGGGGGAGGCCTCGCCAGACCTGATGCTGGGAGGGATCCTGCGGGCCGTCGGCGCGCGCCGGCCAGCGCTCCTCGAAGACCAGCACCTCGCTCGAGCTGGCCAGGAAGACCCGCGCGCGCATCGCGGAGCCGTCCTTCTCGATTCGCGCGCCCAGCGACACGAGACGCAGCGGCGGCAGCGGGGCCGAGACGTCGGCGTGACCGAGCGCGTCCACGCTCGGCGAGGCGCTGGCCCGGGCGTGCAGCTCGGTCAGCGCTTCCCCCAGCGCGGCCCCGGCCCTCCCCGTGAGGGCCATCTGCAGTCGCCGACACGCCGCGGCAGGCCACGGCATCCCGGCCTCGTCGAGCGCTCGAGCGAGGGTCGCGACTGCGCCCGGGTCGAGGCCTGCGCCCGGGTCGAGGCCTGCGCCCGCCTCGAGCAGCCGCGCGACGAGCGCGCGTGACGTCTCGAGGCTCACCCGCGCACCCGCTCGGCGACGAAGCGCGCCAGCTCGCCGGGGCTCATGGCGCCTACGTGCGCGCCGGCGCTCGCGCAGCGCTGGGCGAGCGCGCGGTCGAAGTCGGGCACCGCGTCCGCGTCGAGCGCGGCGAGCCCGAGCACCGTCACGCCCGCGCGGACGAGCGCCTCCACGTGGCGCACGACCCGCGGGCGGCTCACGCCTTCGCGAAAGTCGGTCACGAGCACGACGAGGGTGCGCCGCGGGGTGCGCACGAGCGAGGCGGCGTGCGCGAGCGCGCGCCCGATGTCCGTCCCGCCCGAGAGCGACGGAGGCAGGTCCGCCGCGTCGAAGAGCGCGGCGCCCGGATCCTCGACGCGGTCGCTCAGGTCCACCACGTCGGCGCCGAAGGCGAGCAGGTGCGCGCGGACGCTGGGCAGCGAAGCGAAGCAAGCGGCGGTGACGGTGGCCATCGCCGCGGCCTCTCGCATGCTCCCGCTCCGGTCGACGAGGACCAGCAGCGTCCACGGCCGGGGGCGACGCGCGCGGCGCGTGAACGCGGGGCGGACGACGATGAGCTTGCCGCGCACCGGATCCCAGTGCCGCAGGTTGCGTCGCACCGTGCGTCCCGCGTCG
>SHBB01000280.1 GCA_004213565.1 Sandaracinaceae bacterium | reverse complement strand
CGGGATCGGGTCGGCGCGGCGCGGCGCGGCGCGGCGGCGGACGCGGTTGGCGGACGCGGTTGGCGAACGCGGCGGCGGACGCGGCGGCGGACGCGGCGGCGGACGCGGTTGGCGGACGCGGCGGCGGACGCGGCGGCGAACGCGGGGTCAGACGCGAAGGGTCAGCCGCGGGGGCGGGCGCGGATGGCGCGCAGCGTCAGGCGGCCGGCGTAGAGGGCGTAGGGCAGGAGCACGATCGGGCCGATGACGAGGCTCGCGAGCTGCGCGTCGACGCCGAGCATGGGGCCGACGATCCAGGGCGTGGCGCCGCCGAGCACGGAGATGGCGAGGCCGAGGAAGGTCCACTTCAGATCCGACACGAAGATCGGGATGCCCTTCTGCTTGAGGCCGTAGCAGACCGTCCCGTAGCCCATGAAGGAGCCGAGCGAGAGCCCGATGATCAGGCCCGGGACCTCGGCGATCCAGAACCCGACGAGCGCGCCCGGCACGGTGCCGACCAGCTTCGCGACGTTCGAGAACATCTGGTGGCGTGAGTCGCCCATCGCGAGCTGCACCCGGATCGAGGTCTCCTGCATGAAGAAGAACCACGCCGGGACCATCAGCAGCTGCACCATCCAGCCCGCGCCGTGGTAGCGCGGGTCGTAGAGCAGGTAGAAGAACGCGGGCGCGCCGATGGCGGTCGCGGCGACCATCAGCACGCCGGCGGCGTTCAGGATGCGCCGCGCCTTGCGCACGTTCTCGCCGAAGCGGTCCTGGTCGTCCCGGAACGACTCGCTCAGCGCGGGCAGGAGCACCCAGATGACGATCTGACCCGTCACCAGCACCGGCAGCCCCGCGAGGTTCTGGCCGATGTTGTAGATGCCGATGACGTCCATCTCCTCGAGCTTGCCCAGCGCCATGATGTCGAAGCGCAGGCCGAGGTAGGTCACCAGGGTCGACAGGAAGATCCACTTCCCGAAGTCGAAGATCACCTTCGCCGCCTCGGGGTCCCACGCGAAGCGGTTGTTCCTGCCCGGCAGCGCCAGGTGGCTCAGCACCATGCGGGCGAGGTCGCCCGCCACGGCGCCGACGGCCAGGGCCCAGACGGTCGGGCTGAGGTAAGCCCAGACGACCATCACCACGAGCACGACGAGCTGCCCGCCGATGTTGACCGCGACCAGCCGGCCGAGCTCGATCTTGCGGTTCAGCGTGGCGAGCTTGGTGGAGTCGAGCCCGCTGATGAAGCCCTGGGTGCTCGCGAGGATCACGAGCGGGAACAGCTCGGGCTGGCCGTAGAACTCCGCGTACGGCCACGCGATCGAGAGCGCGAGGAGCGAGAGCAGCGCGCCGCGGATCACCGACATGGTCCACGCCGTGTCGAGGAAGCGGCGCTCGTCCCCGCGCTCGTGCTGGATGATCGACGGCAGGATGCCGACGTCGCTGATCATCTGCAGGCCCTGGTTGAGCACCAGGACCATCGCCATCAGACCGTAGGCCTCCGGGAAGAGGAGGCGCGTCGTGATGAGGTTGCCGGCCAGCCGGATGATCTGCATGCCCGCGACGTTGCCGACGCTCAGGAGCGTGCCGGTCACCGCGCGCTTCTTGAGCGAGGGCGCCTCTTCCTTGTCAGCCGTCATCGGGTTGCGGCGCATGACCTACGTCCCACGGGCGGGGTCAGCAATGCGAAAGATGCGACGCGGTGAAACGGGCGCGGGTTGCCCGGCGAGCGCGCGCGTGTGATGGGGTCCGCAGCTCTGATGGGGGAACCCGCCGCGACCGAGAGCCCGCCCGTGAAGGCGAGCCGCTTCGCCGACGTGCCCGCGCTCGCGGCGCTCTCCGCCGCGTGGTGGGCCGGCGTGGCCCTCGTCGGTCCCCACGGCGACTTCCCCCTCAACGACGACTGGGGCTACGCGCCGGCCGTGCGCGCGCTGGTCGACGAGGGCGCCCTCCGCTTCACCGACTGGCAGAGCATGCCGCTGATCACGCACGTGCTCTGGGGTTGGCTCTTCGCGGCCCCGGCCGGCTTCTCCCACGACGCGCTGCGGCTCTCCACGCTCGTGCTCGGCTGGCTGGGCGTGCTCGCGATGTACGCCCTGCTCCGCCAGCTGAAGGCCCCGCGCTTCGCGGCCGGCGTCGGGGCCGCGCTGCTCCTGGTCAACCCGCTCTACTTCGGGCTCGCCTTCTCGTTCATGACCGACGTGCCGTTCACCGCGGTGGTGATCGCGGCGAGCGCGGCCTGGCTGCGCGCCGAGGAGGAGGAGAGCCGCGGCTGGCTCGCGGTCGCCACCCTGCTGGCGCTCTGGGCGACCCTCAACCGACAGCTCGGCATCGCGCTGCCGATGGCGTGGACGCTGGTCTCCCTCCTGCGCCACGGCCCTCGCTCGCCGCGCTGGTTCCGGGACGCGCTCGTCCCCGCCGCGATCGTCATCGGCGCGCTGCTCGTCTACCAGAAGGTGATCGAGGCCACCGTCGGGCTGCCGACCCTCTACGCGTACAAGACGGAAGAGCTGACCCTGGCCCTCGGGGATCTCGCGCGAGGGCACGGCCTGCGCGCCCCCGCCGGGCGCTCGCTCTTGTCGCTGCTCTACCTCGGGCTCTTCACGCTGCCGCTCAGCGCGACGATCTTTCGCGCGCTCGAGCGCGGCCGGCTCTCGCGGATCCTGCCGCTCCTCGGCGCCTGCGTGGGCGCCCTGCTCGCGGGCAACGGGCTCGATCTGCCGCTGACGGGGAACGTGTGGCTGGACCTCGGCATGGGACCGCGGACGGCGCCCGGGGTCGTCGGCCCGGCGTCCCCCAAGATCGGCATCGTGATCACCACCGTGGCCGGGCTCGGCGCGGGCTTCTTCCTGCACGCGCTCGTCCGGGGCGCCCAGCGCGCGGGGCTCCGCGTCGACGGCGAGTCCCTCCGCGCGCTGCCGCGTCAGATCTGGGACGGGCTCCGCAGCCGCGTCCCCCGCGTCGGCGAGGTGCCCGCCTGGGCGTGGCTCTTCCTGCTCCTCGCGGGGGCGATCTCGTTCGCGCCGACGTCGATCGTCTACGGCGCGTTCTTCGACCGCTACCTGCTTCTGCAGCTCCCCTTCGCCATCGCCCTGGTGTGGGCCGCGTGCGTGCCCCGCGAAGCGCGAGGCCCCGGGCGCTGGGTCGCGCTCGCCGCGCTCGTCGGCGCCTTCGCGTATTCGGTCGCCGCGACGCACGACTACATGGGGTGGCAGCGCGCGCGGTGGGAGGGTGTCGCGCTCCTCGAGACGCGCGGCGTGGGCCGAGACCAGATCCGCGGCGGCTTCGAGGTCGACAACCGCGCGCCCGAGGCCCAGTTCGTCTCACGCCCGAAGGCGCCGTACGCGGTGGCGCTCGCCCCGCTGCACGACCACGAGACGGTCGCGGCGATCGAGGTCGACGCCTGGCTCCCGGCCGCGGTCGAGCGCGTGTACGTGCTCCGCCAGCCCAAGCGCCTCCGCGACGAACGTGCGTCGACACCTTGACCAACCGGTGACGAGCGTTCAGGGTCCGCGCCGATTTCAGGAGGAAAAACAGATGTCCCGTACCCTCAGCGCGCTCTGCGCTTGCGTCGCCCTCACCGCCGTCGGCTGTGACAGCGCCCCCACCGAACCGACCGACTCGGGCACCACGCCCACCACCGACTCGGGCACCACGCCCACCGCCGACTCGGGCACGACCACGCCCCGCGACTCCGGCGTCCCGTCGGACGACAGCTGCGCCGCCTCCCAGGAGATGTCGACGAGCACCATCGGCTGCAACGGCGGCCTCTACGGCTCGACGCAGATGGCCAACCAGATCGGCGGCGACTGCACGCCCGACGGCATGGACCCGCCCGGGGCGGCCGGCTGCATGATGGCCGACGGCTCGCAGGCCTTCTGCGTCGCCAACGAGGACGACCCGAGCATGGGCACCTGCCTCTACGCGTGCCCGCCCGCGAGCACCTACATCACGACCGGCGGCTGCCCCACCGGCGCGCGCTGCTTCACGCTCGACGCGGAGCTCGCGCTCTGCTTCCGCGACTGCAACTCCGCCGCGGACTGCTTCGACGGTGAAGAGTGCGACGGCGAGGGCTCCTGCGTGCCGATGGCCGCGCCCACCACCGACGGCGGCACGCCCGCCGACGGCGGCGCCGCGCCCGACGCCGGCGTCTGAGCCGAGGCTCCGTTCGACTCGACGGCCGATCCGCTTCGCGCGGGTCGGCCGTTTCTCTTTTCGGGGACGTCAGCGCCGCCCGAAGCGCCCGTGCAGGATCCGCCAGCGCGACAGGTGCATGCCGCGGTGGGTGAAGCCGGGCGCCTCCGCGAGCGCCCGCAGACCCATGCGGCGGAGCGTGGACGCGCCCTCGCTCGCGCGCTCGAGCACGTCCGCGAGCGCGGCGCGATCCCCGCGCGCGAAGAGCCAACCGGTCTCCCCCTCCTCGACGTGCGGGCGGAGCCCGTCGGTGTCGGACGCGATCACGGGGACGGCGCGGGCGTAGGCGTCGAAGACGATGCGCGGCTGCTCGTCGCCGAGGCTCGGGACCAGCACGCCGTGGTAGCCCTCGAGCAGCTCGAAGAACGGCGCGCCGTACGGCACGGGGTCGAGGACGCGCAGGCCCGGGACCTGCTCCGCGACCGCCTCGCAGCGCGCTCGCCTGGGCCCGTCCCCGATGATGTCCACGTCGACCCGGACGCCGCGATCGTGCAGGTCACGGATGGCGCCGAGCAAGAGATCCACGCCCTTGGCCGCGACGAGCCGACCGGCGAAGAGCAGGCGCACGCGGTCTCCCTTCGCCGCCCAGCGGGCCTCGGCGACCTCGCGCGTGAGAATGTCCGCCTCGTCGATCCAGGTGGCCGGCGTGACGTGCGCGCCGGGCTGCCCTTCCCTGGCCAGCGTCCTGGCGTAGCTCGGCTGGGTGAAGAAGACGACGTCCGCGCGCCGGACGAAGAAGCGCGCGAGCGCCTCGGTGATGGCGGCGCGCACGTGGTCCTTGACCCCCTCGTCGCCCGTGCTCGGCCGCCACGGAGCCGACTCGACCATCAGCACGAACGGCCGCTTGCGCAGCATCGCGACCGCGTTGCCGACCCAGCCGATGGGGATGGGCCAGCCGGCGACGCCAGAGTGCAGGATGTCGTGCTCGCCGATCGCCCTCCAGAGCCGGGCCGCGGTCAGCGGGAGCTGGGCGGCCGCGGAGAGCGTGGTCTGCACGTGCGGCAGCGGCCAGAGCTCGAGCTCGGCTCCCGCGGGGAGCTCCACGCGCACGAGATCGTCGGGGCCGTCCTCCGCCCGGAGGCGCGGCGCGGCGAGCGTCAGCTTCGGCAGGTACCGCAGATGCTGGACGAAGTCGCGATGCCAGAGCTGGTCCAGCCACACGTCGCCCGCGTCATCGAGGTAGTACGGGATGAACGTCAGCAGGAGGTAGCGCCGCTCGATCGGCGGCGGCTCGGCGGACGCCGGCACGGATGGCTGGGTGGTGGGGCTGACTGCGCTCATCCTCGGGGGTCCGGTCACCCGACAGATAGCTGCCAGGGACCTTCGTTCAAGGGAAACGTCCTCAGCGGACGGCCCTCATCTGGAGAGAGGTGCGCTTCTCGCGGCCCATGGCCGCCCGCTCGCGCCGCCTCCGCTTGCGCTCCCGGTCGGCGCGCTGGGCCAGCCCCTCCGCCAGGCCCGCCAGCGCCCCGGCGAAGAAGAACGGCAGGTAGTGGAACAGCCCGTTGGGCAAGAGGTCCACGGTCTGGAGGCTGCTGATCAGCGCCAGGGCCGAGAGCAGGATCCGCTCGCGGCGATCGGGGATGCGTTTGAGGCGCCGCCACGCGACGATCACCGCGACGACGAGGAGCCCGTAGAGGCCGACGAAGCCCACCACACCGCGCGTCCCGAACTGAATCATCCAGTCGCCGTCGGTGATGGACAGGTCCTCGCCCGTCTCCGGGTGGTAGACGCGGTTGCGGCTGTAGGTCCCCCAGCCGAAGATCATGCGCTCCCGGGCGCGCTCGAGGAGCTGGTCCTCCTGGTCGAAGCGAAACCAGAGCGAGAGCGCGCGCTCCTCGGAGATGTTGTGCGCCCACTGCACGAGGGTGTCGGTGGGGAAGATGTCGGTGCCGCGCAGCAGCGGGAAGAACAGCACCATGAGCGCCAACCCGACGGGCAGCCACATGCGCGGCTTCTTCACCCACGCGACGAGCGGGATGACGAACACTCCGTAGATGATCGCGCCCGTGCTCTTGCAGAAGAGCAGGATGAGGGAGAGCCAGAGCGTCGCCCACGGCTTGCTCATGCCGGCCCGCCAGCGCGCGGCGGCGGCGAGCGCGGTGCTCAGGATGAACATCGCGGTGGCGAGCCCGGTGAGCATGAAGATCATCGGCCGATAGCCGCCGAAGCGCATCGTCATGCTGAAGTCCATCTGGTGGAACCCGTACAGCCAGTTGTGGAGCTGAGGGCTCAAACGGATCTCGATCAGCGCGAGGAAGCTGTAGATCAGGCCGCAGGTGACGAGCACCCGCATCAGGTCCTTCAGGTCCTTGGACGTGCGCAGCATCGCGCGCGCGAGGAAGAACGGGAGGTAGAGCGACAGGGTGTCCTTGATGCCGAGCGCCAGCGCGTCGTAGAGGACGAGGTTCTCGCGCACGATGGGCCCGGTGATCAGGCGGTCCCCGTTCGTGAGCGCGGTGCCGACGTTGCCGAGGAGCACCAGGACGAAGAGCAGATCGATGCCGCGCAGGGGCTTCGCGTCGGCCAGGCGGCGCCGGTCCGTGAGCAAGCACCCGATGAGGCAGCAGAAGGCGGCCACCGACTCCTTGTCGATCGGCGGCAGCAGCGGCGGATCGATCGCGGTCTGCTCGGGGAGAAACATCGCGCCGCCCAGCAGACAGATCATCGTCGCCATCGGCGCCTTGAAGCGCCAGAAGACGAACGCGGTCACCGGCGCCCAGAGGAGGAGCGCCAGGAACGCGATGATGTTCGGCTCACCTACGGGCATGCGGAAGGGTGGGGCACGGCTGTACCGAGCCGCCCTGGCTGCTATAGCACCCGGGCTTCGATCCCAACCCCTTCATCGTGCCGCGCGAAGGCGTCTCTTTCGCCGTCGGCGCGGGAGCCTAAGAGCCCCATCACATGAACATCGTGGTCACCGGAGGCGCCGGCTTCATCGGCGCGAACTTCCTCAACCTGCTCGTGCCTCGGCACCCCGAGCACCGCTTCGTCAACGTCGACAAGCTCACCTACGCGGCGAACCCGAAGAGCCTCGCCGCGCTCGAGCAGGGTGACAACTACGTGCTCGAGCGGGTGGACATCGCCGACGCCGACGCGGTGGACCGGGTGTTCGAGGAGCACGCCCCCGATCTCGTCGTGCACTTCGCGGCCGAGAGCCACGTCGACCGGAGCATCCTCGGGCCGGGCGAGTTCGTCCGGACCAACGTCGAGGGCACCTTCACCCTCCTCGAGGCGTGTCGGCGCCACTGGGCCGGCAAGATGGACGGCAAGCTCTTCCATCACGTCAGCACCGACGAGGTCTACGGCTCGCTCGGCGCGACGGGCATGTTCACCGAGGAGACGCGGTACGATCCGTCGAGCCCCTACTCCGCGAGCAAGGCGGCGAGCGACCACCTCGTGCGCGCGTGGGGCCGCACCTACGGGCTGCCGTTCAAGCTGACCAACTGCAGCAACAACTACGGCCCGCTGCAGTTCCCCGAGAAGCTCATCCCGCTGATGATCCTCAACGCGCTCGAGCGGAAGAAGCTCCCCATCTACGGGACGGGCGAGAACGTCCGCGACTGGCTCTACGTGACCGATCACTGCGAGGCCATCTGGGCCGTCATCCAGAAGGGCGCGACCGGGGAGACCTACAACATCGGCGGCCACAACGAGGTGATGAACCTCGACGTGGTCGACCGCATCTGTCAGCTGGTGGCGGAGCAGACCGAGGCCAGCCACGAGGAGCTGCTCGGGCTCAAGGAGTTCGTCAAGGACCGCCCCGGCCACGACATGCGCTACGCGATCGACGCCTCCAAGATCGAAAAGGAGCTGGGCTGGACGCCGTCCGAGACCTTCGAGACCGGCATGCGCAAGACCGTGCGCTGGTACCTCGACCACGCGGACTGGGTTCGCGACGTCCGGAGCGGGGCCTACAAGGACTGGATCGAGGCCAACTACGGCGATCGGGAGGACAGCTGATGGGCGTGAACAAGGGGATCATTCTGGCCGGCGGCTCGGGCACGCGGCTGCACCCGCTGACCAAGAGCGTCAGCAAGCAGCTGATGCCGGTCTACGACAAGCCGATGATCTACTACCCGCTGACCACGCTGATGCTCGCGAACATCCGCAAGGTGCTCGTGATCACGACGCCCGAGGACCGCGCGGCCTTCGCGAACCTCCTCGGCGACGGCGGCCAGTGGGGCATGAAGATCGACTACGCCGTCCAGCCGAGCCCCGACGGGCTCGCCCAGGCGTTCCTCATCGGCGAGGAGTTCATCGACGGCGACCCGTGCGCGCTGGTCCTCGGCGACAACCTCTTCTACGGCCACGGCATGCAGGGCCTCATGGAGCAGGTCGCCGGGCACGAGAGCGGCGCGACCGTCTTCGGCTACTGGGTGAAGAACCCGAGCGCCTACGGCGTGGCGGAGTTCGACGACAGCGGCAAGGTCGTCGGCCTCGAGGAGAAGCCGGAGAACCCGCGCTCGCACTACGCGGTCGCCGGCCTCTACTTCTACGACGCGTCGGTCGTCGAGTACGCCAAGGCGCTGAAGCCCTCGCCCCGCGGGGAGCTCGAGATCACCGACCTCAACCGCAAGTACCTCGAGGCGGGCACGCTGCGGCTCGAGAAGCTCGGGCGCGGCGTCGCGTGGCTCGACACCGGGACCCCCGAAGCGCTGCTTCAGGCGGCGAACTTCATCCAGACCATCGAGACGCGACAGGGCCTGCAGGTCGCCTGCCCCGAGGAGGTCGCCTTCCGCAAGAAGTGGATCGACGACAAGCAGCTCATGGGCCTGGCCGAGCCGCTGATGAAGACCGCCTACGGCCAGTACCTCGCGGACCTCGCGAAGGGCGAGACGCGCTGACCATGGAAGTCTTCGAGAGCGACATCCCGGGCGTGCTCCGCATCCAACCGAAGGTCTTCGGCGACGCCCGCGGCTTCTTCGTCGAGACGTTCCAGGCGGAGCGCTACCGGGAGCTCGGCGTCCCGGGGCCCTTCGTGCAGGACAACATGTCTCGCTCCGCGCCCGGGATCCTGCGCGGTCTGCATCTGCAGCACCCGCGCGGCCAGGGCAAGCTCGTGTCCGTGCTCGAGGGCCGCGTACTCGACGTGGCGGTCGACGTGCGCGTCGGCTCGCCCACCTTCGGCCAGCACGTGAGCGAGGTGCTCGACGCCGAGCGGAAGAACCAGCTCTGGATTCCGCCGGGCTTCGCGCACGGCTTCTGCGTGCTCGGCGACGCGCCGGCGACCTTCGCCTACAAGTGCACGGAGCTCTACGCGCCCGAGAACGAGCTGAGCGTGCTCTGGAGCGATCCGGACCTCGGGATCGACTGGCCGCTCGACGCGCCGAAGCTCTCGGACAAGGACGCAGCCGCGGCGCGCTTGAAGGACATCCCGAAGGACCGGCTGCCGAGCTGGGAGAGCGCATGAGCGAGCGCCCCATCGTGGTCCTCGGCGCCGACGGAATGCTCGGCACCGCGTGGATGAAGCTGCTCGAGGAGCGCGGCATCCCCGCCTGCCCGGCGACCGAGCCCGCGCTCGACATCACCGATCCCGCGTCGATCGCGCGCTTCGTCGACACAGAGACGCGCGCGGTGATCAACTGCGCCGCCTACACCAACGTGGACGGCGCCGAGGAGCACGAG
This sequence comes from Sandaracinaceae bacterium, assembly GCA_004213565.1. Lineage (GTDB taxonomy): Bacteria > Myxococcota_A > Polyangia > Polyangiales > Sandaracinaceae > JAVJQK01. Next base: position 2,433 of record SHBB01000280.1, on the reverse strand, counting down.
GCGCTGGCGACCAAGGTCAACGGCGACGCGGTCGCGCTGCTCGTGGCGCGCTGCGACGAGCTGGGCATCCCGCTCGTGCACTACTCGACCGACTACGTCTTCGACGGCCAAGGCGACGCACCCTACCCCGTCGATCATCCGACCGATCCCGTCAACGCCTACGGCCGCAGCAAGCGCGTCGGGGAGGCGCACGTGGCGGCGTCGGACGGCCCGCACCTCGTGATCCGCACCAGCTGGCTCTACGCGCCCTGGGGCAAGAACTTCGTCAAGACCATCGCCCACTACGCCAAGGAGCGCGACAGCCTGAAGGTGGTGAACGACCAGCGCGGCCGCCCGACCAGCGCCGAGCACCTCGCGCGCACCTCGCTGGCGCTGCTCGAGGGCGGACACAGTGGGTTCTTCCACGGCACCGACGGGGGCGAGTGCACCTGGTACGACTTCGCGAAGGCGATCGCCGAGCACGCCGACCCGAGCTGCGTGGTGAGCCCGTGCACGAGCGAGGAGTTCCCGCGGCCGGCCAAGCGCCCCGCCTACAGCGTGCTCGACATCTCGAAGACCGAGGCCGCCGTGGGCCCGCTCGTCCCCTGGACCGACGCGCTCGCGTCCGTCTTGCCGCGCCTCTCCTGAGAGGTGTCCCCAGCCCTCCCCCACACGCCCGACCGCGCGCCGGGCGATGTGGAGATGGGCGATGTCGGGTCAGCCGGGCGGCAGGTCGAGCAAGACCCTGAGCCGCGGCCGGACCGCCGCGTCCGCGAACTCGCGCGCGCGGTACTCGGTGCGATATCCCGGCGAATGGAGGCGGAGGCTGATCGCGGCGTCACCCGTGAGCTCCGCCTGCACGCGCTGGGTGAGCGCCGGAGCGCCGTTGCTCACTGCGGCGTCGCGAGGAGTGCCGTCGTACCAGATCCACCACCACCCCAGGTTCTCGCCGTCGATCTCGGGCTGGGTGCTCCAGGACACCGTCGCCTCGTCCCACGCGTCGTCCGGCACGAAGTGGGTGTAGACCCTGCCGTCGCCTCCGAACGCGTAGCCCTCGAAGGCCATCAGCTGGAGCTCGGCCTGGGCGACCGCGGCCGAGGTGTCGAGGCCCGAGAGGTCGAAGCGCAGGAAGACACGGCGCTCGGCGGGTCCCCGAGAGCCCGGGTACACCCTCAGGGCCTCGCTGCTCCCGAAGACGGCGTCCGGCGTCGTCTCGTCGACGTGGGTGTCGGCGCCGGCCTCGAGCTCGACCACCGTCCCGCGGTGGGCGCCCACGACCAGCCGCGGGCGCTCCTCCACCGCGTCGTGCTCGCGGGCCCGGTAGCGGGAGGAGGACATGTCCGACACGAAGATGAGGGTGAGCAGGCGGTTGTCGGTGAACACCTCGCGCTGGATCTCGGCCGTCAGGCCGTCGCCCGCGAATTCGATGTCGGCGGGCGCGGTGCCGTCGTACGTGAAGCGGCCGAGCTCCCGGCCGCGCCCCGGCCGACCCATCCACGCCACGGTGTCTTCCTGCCACTCGTCCACCGTGCCGCCGTCCGACTCGTTCGCCGCGAACACCCGCACCTCGCCCGCGCCCGCGCCGACGTCGCCGGCGAAGCCGTGGACGTGAAGCGTCGCGGCGTCGATCACCGAGTCCTCCACGAGCGCGGTCAGGTCGAATCGGAGGAGCGTCCAGACCTGGTCTCCTTCCACGAGGAGCTCCGCCTCGCTCCCGAAGTTGACGCCGGGCATGTCGGCCCGGATGGTGGCGTCGGCCACCGGATCGAAGTCCGACACCACGCACGCGGTGAGGCCCGTGCTCCCACCCGCGCAACGCCCGCAGTCGTCGACCGCCGCGTCGCCGTCGAGGACGCCCGCGCAGTCGTCCACGCAGTCGTTGGTCGGGTCGTCGTCGCAGACGCCGCACGAGTCGGCGATGGCGTCCCCGCCCCACTCGCCGGCGCAGTCCATCGCGCAGTCGTTGGCGGGATCGTCGTCACAGACGCCACACATGTCGACCGTGGCGCTGCCGCCGGGCGCGCCGGCGCAGTCCACCTCGGGGCCGGGTCCGCCGTCGGGCTCGGCGCCCGCGTCGGCGTTGCAGCTGTCGTCGCCATCCGGGCACATGCCCGGCGCGTCGTCACAGCCAGAGAGAGCGAAGAGACCGAACAGAGCCAGGACCGTGTACGCGGTCGGAGCCGAAAGCCTCGTCATGCATCGTACCTCTCCGCACCGGGTGCGACGCTACATGACGCCCTGACCGGTGGGAAGAGGCGGAGCTCGCCCCCCGCTCGCACGGCGCGAGAGACGACAGGCGCTGGCGCGCGGATGCTCAGGTCTCCTCGTCGGGCGCCACGAGCTCCCCCAGGACGGCCTCGATGAAGTCCCAGACGGCGCGGACGCGGGGGACGTCGCGCAGGGCGCGGTGGGTGACGAGCCAGACGTCGGCCGTCATCTCCACCCGCTCTGACT
>SHBB01000028.1 GCA_004213565.1 Sandaracinaceae bacterium | reverse complement strand
GAGACCTGTGCCTCGTCGAGCAGCCCGAGCCCGGCGAGCGCCCTCGCGGCGGCGCCGCTGTCCTCCGTGACGAACAGCGGCACGCCCACGCGCTCGGCGCGCGCCCGCGCGTCCTCGACCCCGCGACCGCGCACCCCCACGTCCCGGATCACGATCGCGAGGACGCGATCCGGCCACCGCTCCGCGACGGCGCTGTAGTGCTGCGCGTCTTCTTGTCCACTGTCTCCGATGAGCACGAAGGGCAGCGCCACGTGGGAGAGGAGCTGCTCGAGCTTCTCGGCCTTGTGCGCGTGGCCGCCCAGCGGCGCGAGCCCGTGCCGCGAGATCCCCCACTCTCGCAGGAGCATGGGTCCCTTCGGCAGCGCGTGACGCTCGAAGAGCGCGTCCAGGTGCTCGTAGAGATTCCACGGGCTGCTCGAGAGGTAGAACACCGGCCGCCGTCGACCCGCGAGCGCGCGGTAGAGCGCGGCCGCGCCCTGGAAGGGCAGCCGGGTGCGGGCGTCGGTCAGGAAGAGCGCCGCGGCCCGGTCGAGCGGGTGGCGCACGTTGGTGTCGATGACGGTGTCGTCGATGTCGGTCACGACCGCGAAGCGCGCGGCCTCGTCGACCACGAGCACGTCGGCCCCGGCGTCGGCCTCGTGATGGCGGAGCGAGAGCGCGACGCGATGCCAGCCCGGCGTCGGCGAGGCCGTCAGCGGCACGACGAGGTCGAGGTGTCCCTCCTCGTCCAGCGTCGTCTGCCAGCGCTGGGCGCCCCAGCGCACCTCGATCTCGGCCTCCGGGAGCTCGATCGTGGCGTATCGCTGCCAGGACGCGAGGAGCGCGCGGCGCAGCCCCGCCCCTTCGGTGGGCGCGGGCACGCCTCGATCCTCGAGCGCGCGGCCGAGCACGCGCGCCCGCCCGCCGAACGCGTAGCCGCGGTAGGCGGCGATGCGGGGCGGCCGGGCGAGCCCGAGGCGGCGCCGAAGCCGCCGATAGCCGCGGCCCCAGCGCCGGTCGACCCGGTAGAGCCCGTGCTGGAGGGCGGCGGTGAGCGAAGGCACGTTTGGAGGGATAGGGCCGACCCGCGCCTCCTCAAACGCCGCGTTGACAGTGGGAACGGCAGACATAGACTGCGCCGCATGTCGTACCCGGACTTCCTGCTCGACAAGCGCGTCGTAGGCCGAAACATCGAAAAGGGCCTCGTGGACAAGAAGGAGTACCAGAAGGCGCTCAAGTCCCTGGCCGACGCCGAAGGCAACGCCGAGCCGATCGTCACCGAGGAGCCCGCCGCCGAAGGCGAGGCCGAGAGCTCGGACCAGAGTTCGGACGGAGAGTGAGCGGCGAGATGGGGGAGAACGGCGACATCCCGCCGATCGACTTCACGACCTTCGTGCTGTCGATGAGCACCGCGTGCATGGCCCACCTCGGCGAGGTGGAGGGCCCCGAAGGCGCGCAGGTGGACCTCCCCATGGCCCGCCAGACCCTCGACATCCTGGAGATGATCGAGGCGAAGACGCAGGGGAACCTGAGCGGCGAAGAGGAGCGCATCCTCACGCAGGTGCTCGGGGATCTGCGCGACACGTTCGAGAAGAAGTCCGCCGGTACCTAGAGAGGGACTGACCGATTCGCCGCGAGGCATCGGCGTGCGAATCGAGGAGCGACGACGAGGAGTACTCGACGTGCTCCGAGGAGAGCGACGCTGAGTCGCGCGCCGAGGGCCGCGGCGAACGGTCAGAAACGCGGTGGCGAGGTACCCTGCTGAGGGCGCCCCAACCTCCGGTGGGATCGCGCGCGGCGAGCGGATATGCTCCGCCGCGATGAGCAAGCTGACGCTGAGGCTCGAAGCCTACGAGAAGGACGCCCGGCAGCTGATCGCCGAGGCCCAGCAGCTGGCCGACGAGCGCGGAAACGCGGAGGTCGAGCCGCTGCACCTGCTGTATCGGCTGGTGGAAGGCACCGAGACGGTGCAGCAAGCCGTCGAGCGCGCCGGGGTCGACCCGACCGACATGATGGTCGAGGCCGAGGCCGAGGTGCGGAAGCTGCCGAGGACCTCTGGCTCCGTGTCCTACCTCTCCCCGCGCATGCTCGATCTGCTGGGGCGGGCCGAGGGCGAAGCGGCCCGGGACTCGGGCGCGAAGGTCTCGGTCTCTCACCTCCTCGTGGCCACGGGGCAGGAGACGGCCGGGCCGGTGCGGACCGTCCTGCGGGCGGTCGGGCTGAGCGCGCCCATCCTGCGGGCCGCGGCCGGAGGCGGCGCCTCCTATGCCTCGAAGACCGGCGGCAGCAGCAAGCCCTCGAGCGAGCCTCAGGGCGACCCCCTCGAGCTCTACGGCCGCGATCTGACCCGCCTCGCATCGCAGGGCAAGTTCGACCCCGTGATCGGGCGCGACGCGGAGCTCCGCCGCATCATGCAGGTGCTCGCGCGGCGTCACGAGAACAACCCTCTCCTGGTCGGCGAGCCCGGCGTGGGGCGGAACTCGATCGTGCGCGCGCTCGCGATGCGCATGGCGAAGAGCGACGTGCCCAAGATGCTGCTGGAGCGGAGGCTCGTGTCCCTCGAGACGGGCGCGCTCGTGGCGGGCGCGAAGCTCCGAGGTCAGCTCGAGGAGCGCATGCGGAGCGTGCTCGACTCCATCCGCGACTCGGGCGGCGAGGTCATCGTCGCGGTGCCGGATCTCTCGGCCCTCGTGAACGACAAGAACAGCGGCGGCGCGGCGGACCTCTTCAGCGTCGCGCTCAGCCGAGGCGAGGTGCGCGCCATCGCCGTCGCCACGCCGGACGGAATGCGCAAGGCGTTCGACGAGAATCCGTCGCTCTCTCGCCGCTTCGTGCCCATCCCGGTCGAGAGCCCCACCTTCGACGAGGCCGTCGCCGTGCTGCGCGGGATCGTCTCCCGCTTCGAGATGGACCACGGCGTGAAGATCACCGACCCGGCGCTCGTGAGCGCGGTCCGCTTCGCGCGCCGCTACGTGCCCGGCGTCCAGCTGCCCAAGAGCGCCATCGATCTCATCGACGAGGCCGCGGCGCGCGTGCGCGTGGAGATGGAGAGCGTCCCGGCCGAGCTCGACGCGATGGAGCGGCGCCTCGAGCGGCTCCGCGTGGAGGCCCACAGCCTCGAGGACGATCACGACCGCGACTCGATCGAGGAGCGCGTGCGCATCGAGGCCGAGATCCAGGAGCTCGAGCCGAAGGCGCAGGAGGCGCGCAGCCGCTGGAACGGCGCCCTCGAGCGCGTCAGGGACGTCAAGGAGCTGAAAGAGGAGCTCGCGGCCGCCCAGCGCGAGTACGACCAGGCGCGCGCGGTCGAAGATCACGGCAAGGCGGGCGAGCTCCGCTTCGGCACCCTGCCCCTCCTCGAGAAGAAGCTGGAGGAGGCCGAGGCGAACGCGGGCGAGGCGACCCCGGGCGACGAGGCCCTCGTGCGCGAGACCGTCGTCGAGGCGGACGTCGCGGACGTCGTCGCGGCATGGACGGGTGTTCCCGTGCAACGAATGTTGCAGGGCGAGGCCGAGAAGCTGCTCGAGATGGAGGACCGGATCGGTGAGCGCGTCATCGGCCAGGAGAACGCCGTCACCGCGGTCAGCAAGGCGGTTCGACGCGGGCGCGTGGGCCTTCGGGACCCGCGGCGCCCGATCGGGAGCTTCCTCTTCCTCGGCCCCACGGGCGTGGGCAAGACCGAGCTGGCCAAGGCCCTGGCCGAGTTCCTCTTCGACGACGAGCACTCGCTGACCCGCCTGGACATGAGCGAGTTCATGGAGAAGCACATGGTGGCGCGGCTCCTCGGCGCGCCGCCGGGCTACGTCGACAGCGACGAGGGCGGCTACCTCACCGAGGCCGTGCGCAGCCGGCCCTACTCGGTCGTGCTCTTCGACGAGATGGAGAAGGCGCACCCCGACGTCTTCAACATCCTGCTGCAGGTCCTCGACGACGGCCGGCTGACCGACAGCCGCGGCCGCCTGGCCCACTTCTCCGACACGGTCGTCATCATGACGAGCAACGTGGGCAGCCACCTCATCCTCGACCACGAGGGCACGAACGAGGAGCTGAAGGAGATGATCGAGGGCGAGATCCTCACCCACTTCCGGCCGGAGTTCCTCAACCGGATCGACGACACCGTCATCTTCGACCCGCTCTCGCGCGAGGACCTGCGGGGGATCGTCGAGATCCAGCTCCGCGGGCTCGGCAAGCTCCTCGCGGACAAGCGCGTGCGCATCGAGGTGAGCGACGACGCCAAGGACCGCCTCGTCGACCTCGGCTACGAGCCAGCGTTCGGCGCGCGCCCGCTGAAGCGGGTGATCCTCAAGCACCTGCAGGACCCGCTCGCGGAGGCGCTCCTGCGTGGAGGCTACGGTCCGGGCGACGTCGTGGCCGTCGATGTGGAAGGCGGCGAGTTCACGTTCACGAAAAACAGCTGAATCTCGAGGCGGTCTGGCCGTATCCTCTACTGCGCAGCTTTGGGACACCCCCTTGATCTTTCGAGCGAGGTTCCCATAGTGGAAGGGTCCGGTCGGGGAACCCCCTGGGAGACGAATGACGGAACAGAACGAGCGCCCGAAGCAGGATTCCATCTCCGAGAAGATCGAAGAGCTGTGGGGCCGTGTGGTCGAAGCCCTCGAGGACTTGGTCAACCCGGAGCCTCAGCTGGTCCCGGTACCGGTACGCAGACGCCCTCCGCAGCGTCACAGATAGATCCCCCCAGGCAGCCTCCGCTCACCGCGGGGGCTTTCTTGTGTGCGCCAGCCGCGCCAGATACGATCTGTGCGTGAGCGATCCTTCGGTGATTCCCCCCCGCGGGCGGGCCCTCGAGCAGGCCGAGCGGGAGGCGCTCCTCGCCGATCTCGAGGAGATGGTCGGCACCAGCCACCTCTTCAAGTCGCTGGACGACGAGGGTCGCCGCGAGCTGATCGAGTCCGGCTACGTGATGCACTACGCCGCGGGCGACGTGATCATGAACGAGGGCGATCCCGGCACGAAGATGTTCCTCGTGCTCACCGGCAAGATCAGCGTGGAGACGGGCGGCGGCGACCGCGGCTCCATCCACCTGGCGGAGCTCGGCCGGGGCGCCTGCGTCGGCGAGGTCTCGGTGCTCACCGGCGGGGTCCGCACGGCGACCGTGCGCGCCGAGGTGGACGCGCAGCTCGTCGCGTTCGAGAAGCACCGGATTCAGCGCGTCATCGACGCACACCCGCGCGTGCGGAAGCTCCTCGAGGCGATGATCGAGGGCCGCGCCCGCGACACGGTCGAGAAGATCATCGGCAGCGAGTAGGCGTGCACGTTCACCTGATCGGCGTCTGCGGCACCGGGATGGGTGCGCTGGCGGGGCTGCTCGGAGCGGCCGGCCACCGCGTCAGCGGCAGCGACAAGGCGTTCTATCCGCCGATGGGCCCGGCGCTGAAGCGCTGGGGCGTGGAGACCCGAGAGGGCTACGGGCCGCAGAACCTCGAGCCGAGACCGGACCTGGTCGTGGTCGGCAACGTCTGCCGCCCGGACCACCCGGAGGCGCGCGCCGCCATCGACGCGGGCATCCCCTACGCGTCGTTCCCGGCCACCCTGGCGAAGGAGGTGCTCGGCGCGCGTCGCCCCCTCGTGGTCGCCGGGACGCACGGGAAGACCACCACGAGCACCCTGCTCGCCTTCCTCCTCGATCGCGCCGGGCTCGACCCGGGCTTCCTCCTCGGCGGCGTGCCGCGCGACTTCGACGCCAGCTTCGCGCTCGGGCGCGCCGGCGGCCCGTTCGTCGTCGAGGGCGACGAGTACGACTCGGCGTTCTTCGAGAAGAGCCCGAAGCTCTGGCAGTACCGCACCCACGCCGGGATCCTCACCAGCGTCGAGCACGATCACATCGACATCTACCCGGACATGGAGAGCTACCGCGCGTCCTTCCTCGGCTGGGTACGCGCGCTCCCCGAAGACGGCGTGCTCGTCGCGTGGGCGGGGAGCGAGGCGGTGCGCGCCGTGGCCCGCGAGGCGAGCTGCCGCGTGGTGTACTACGCGCTCAGCACCGACGACGTCGGCGACGTCTCCCCCACCTGGCTCGCGGCGCCGATCGCGCCTCAAGGAGGCTTGCAACCCTTCGAGCTCTTCGTCGGAGGCTCGGCGACGCGCACCGCGATGAGCCCGATGAGCGGCCGGCACAACGTGCTCAACGCGACGGCGGCGATCGCGCTGGCCGCGGAGGCGACCGGCGCGAGGCTGGACGATCTCCTCGGCGCGCTGCGTGGCTTTCGGGGCGTGCGCCGACGCCAGGAGCTGCTCGGCACCGCCGACGGCGTCCGGGTGTACGACGACTTCGCGCATCACCCGACCGCGGTGAAGGAGACGCTCGACGGACTCCGCGCGCGACATCCCGACGGAAGGCTCTGGGCGGTCTTCGAGCCGCGGAGCGCGACGGCCTCTCGCAACCTGCACCAGGAGAGCTATCCCAGCGCCTTCGGCGCCGCGGACGTCTCCCTGCTCGCGCCGGTCGGGCGCCCCGAGATCGCCGAGGGCGAGCGGCTCGACGTGCGGGCGATCGCGGAGGCCATCGCCGCGCATGGGAGCAAGCGCGGCGCCGAAGCCGAGGCGCCCTCGAGCCTCGACGACGTGCTGGCCCGCATGGAGCGAGACGCCGCCCCCGGGGACACCGTGGTCTTGATGAGCAACGGCAGCTTCGGTGGCCTGCACGACCGGCTCCTCGCGGCGCTCGCCGCGCGCGCTATGACGCGCGCATGAACGAGCTCTCAGGCTGGCGAGACGAGGCGACGCGCATCGCGGAGGAGGCGGGGCGCCTCTTGATGGGCGGCTGGCGCGGCGACGCGCGCGTCTCGAAGAAGGGCCGCATCGACCTGGTCACCGACTACGACCTGAAGAGCGAGGCGCTGCTGCGCGAGCGCATGGGCGCCGCCTTCCCCCAGCACACGCTCGTGGCGGAGGAGGGGCAGGACCGCGCGGAGGGCGAGTGGATCTGGTACGTCGACCCGCTCGACGGCACGACCAACTTCGCGCACGGGCACTTCTTCTTCGCCGTCTCGATCGGCCTCGCTCACCGGGGCAAGCCCGTGCTCGGCGTGGTCCACGCGCCCGCCCTCGGCGTGACGTGGGCGGGCGCGGACGGGCTCGGCGCGACCCGGGCCGGAGCGCCTTGCCGGACCAGCACCGCGGCCAGCCTCGAGGACGCGGTCGTCGGCACCGGGTTCCCCTACGACCGCGGGACGAGCGAGGAGAACAACCTCCGGGAGGCGAGTCACATCATCCCGAAGGTGCGCGGGATCCGTCGCTGCGGCGCCGCGGCCCTCGACGTCTGCCTCGTCGCGGACGGCACCTACGACGGTTACTGGGAGCAGAAGGTGAGCCCCTGGGACGTCTGCGCGGGGCTCGCGATCGCGCTCGCTGCGGGCGCAAAGGTCAGCGATTACGAGGGGAACGACGCCGACGCGCGGACCTCGCGCCTGGTCGTGACCAACGGCCCCCTCCACCCGGCCTTGCTCGGCGCCGTCCAGCGAGCGCGCGGCTGACACGGCGGCGAGGTAACCGCCGTGTTTCATCCAGACGAAATCGAAGGGCCCCCGCTTGACCGAGATGACGCGCCGCGTTAGCTATGACGCAGACGCCGGAGCTAACGCGACGCGTCATAGATGGAGGGCCCGGTGGAGATTCTCGAGAACCTCGGCAAGAAGCGCGACGCGCTCCTCTCACGCGGGGTCGCGCTCGCGGCGGACACCCGCGATCGTGGGGTCGCGGCCCTCGACGTCGTCCGAAGCGGGGCGCTCGACTGGCACGCGACGCTCGAGGCGCGACGCGCCGAGCTCGACGCCGACGGGTCGCGCTGGCAGCGCCTGAGCGATCTCCAGCTCCTGGTGCTCGACCGCTTCGACCGGGTCCTGCTCGCGTTCGGCGAGCGCGTCCGGGCCGAGATCCAGCGGCTCTCGCGGCTCGAGCTGAGCGCCGACGCCCCGCCCGTGAAGGCGAAGCCCGCGAAGCCGGCCAAGACGGCCACCGCCAAGACGGCCACCGCCACGAAGGCCACCGCCAAGAAGGCCACCGCCACGAAGGCCACCGCCAAGAAGGCCGCCAAGGCGAAGGCCCCCCGAAAGGCGAAGCCCGGAAAGACGGACGCGAAGTCGGCCTCGAAGAAGACGCCGACGGCGAAGAAGCGCGCCGCCAAGAAGCCCAACGGCAAGAGCCTCCTCATGCCCATCGCCGGCTACGATTCGCTGACCGCGAAGGAAGTCCTCGCGGAGCTCGACGGCCTCACCAGGTCGCAGTGCGAGACGGTCCGCGACCACGAAGCGCTGAACAAGAAGCGCAAGACCGTGCTCAAAGCCTTGGAGACCCGTCTGCACTCGTAGACGGTCTCGCACCCGCCGGTGGAGGGCTCATCCCTCCCTCCCCCGGCTCCCATACCCATCCCCAGAGGGGTCAGCGTTCCCCAAGCGCTGACCCCTCGCTTAATTTTCTGAGGGGTCTGAACGCAGACCCCTCCCCCATTGGGCAAAGCGCCAATGGGGCCCCCTCCCCAACTACGGCGGCGCGCGCGCTCCGCGTCGCCGCGACCGGCGCCGGGGGACGATCCTATTCAAGAATTCAAACCCGACTTGGCCTGCGCGGACGCTGGACCGTCGCCGCGACCGGCGCCGGGGACGATCCTATTCAAGAATTCAAACCCGACTTGGCCTGCGCGGACGCTGGGCGTGGGAAACGGGGCAGGCGCGATTCAGCTCGGGGCGGGACCGTCGCGGCGGCGGCGCCGGGGACGATCCTTCTCAATGATTCGAACTCGTCGCGGCCGGCGCGGAGGGCAGGCCGTGGGGTCAGTCGCGCTTCAGCTCGGGGCGGGTGGTCTCGTCGCGGCGGGGACGGCTCGGGGGGACGTTGGGCATGCGGAGGGCGGTCTTCGACGCGACGAGGAGGGCGTCGACGCTGTCGAAGCGGTGTTCGGGGTGCTTGGCCATCGCGCGCATGACGACGGCGTCCATCATGGAGCTGACGCCTTCGACCAGCTGGCTGGGCGGGGGCGGCTCCTCGGTGACGATGCGGCTCATCAGGCTCATCGCGTCGCGGTCGCGGAAAGGCGGTCGGCCGGTCAGCATCCGATACATCAAGACGCCCAGCGCGTAGATGTCGACCCGGTGATCGGTGGCGGTGAGCTGGATCTGTTCCGGGGCCAGGTTGCTCGGCGTCCCCACCACCGCGCTCGGGTCCGTCAGGCGAACGTCTCCGTCACGAATGCTGATCCCGAAGTCGAGCAGCTTCGGCCCTTCAGCGGTCAAGAAGATGTTCGCTGGTTTGACGTCGCGGTGGATGACGCCGGCGGCGTGGGCGGCGGACAGCGCTCTGCCGACCAGCTCGATGACTTCGAGCAGCTCGGCGAACGAGCGTCTGGGCCTCCGTTTCATCGACTCCAGGAGGGTCATGCCCTCGAGGCGCTCCATGACGAGGTAGGGCGCGTCCGTCTCCGGGACCCGGCCGAGCTCCCACACGCGAGCGATGTTCGGGTGCTGCAGGCTGGTCCCGATGCGCGCCTCGCGCAGAAAACGCTGCTCGAGGAGCGCGGCGTGCGCGAGGGAGAGGTCGAGCACCTTGACCGCGACGGTCGCGCCGGTGTCCTCGTCGAGTGCCTCGTAGACCCGGGAGGTCGCCCCCTCGCCAAGCACGGCGTCGAGGCGATAGCGCCCCGCGAGACGCTCACCGAGCGGCAGGGAGGTGGGGTCCAGCCACGACGGCGCGGTCTCTCGGGTGGATTGGGTCATCGAGCTCACTTCGCTCATGTCCCCGATACAAAGCGAGAATCGCGCCGAGCCCCCTGAGAGCGCGATCGCGAAGGGGGAGTGTGGGCCGAAGCCTACGAAGCGCGGCTCGAGGCTACGCGCTCTCTCGCTCGAGGAGGGTCGCCTGGAAGTCGGTGCGCAGCGCGGTGAAGACCTCGTCGAGGTCGCCCTCCACCACCTGGTCGAGCTTGTGGAGGGTCAGCCCCAGTCGGTGATCGGTGACGCGGTTCTGGGGGTAGTTGTAGGTGCGGATCTTCTCGCTCCGCTCCCCCGATCCCACCATGCCGCGCCGCTCGGCCGCCTCGGAGGCCGCCGCCGCCGCGAGCTCGCGCTCGAGCAGCTTCGCGCGCAGGATCTGGAGCGCGCGCGCGCGGTTCTTGTGCTGTGAGCGCTCGTCCTGACAGCGCACCTGGATGCCGCTCGGCACGTGCTTGACGATCACCGCGCTGTTGGTGGTGTTGACGTGCTGGCCGCCCGGGCCGCCCGCGCCGGTGGCCTGGATTTCGAGGTCGTTCTCGTCCAGCTCGACGTCGACCTCCTCGGCCTCGGGCATCACGGCCACGGTGGCGGTCGAGGTGTGGATGCGCCCCTGGCTCTCCGTCGCGGGCACCCGCTGCACGCGATGCACGCCGCCCTCGAAGCGGAGCTGCGAGTAGACCTTGTTGCCGGTGACGAGCGCGATGATCTCCTTGTATCCGCCCGCGCTCGCCTCGCTCGTGCTGAGGATCTCGACCTTCCAGCCCACCTTGTCCGCGTAGCGCGTGTACATCCGGAAGAGATCGGCGGCGAAGAGCGCGGCCTCCTCTCCGCCCGTCCCGGCCCGGATCTCGAGCACGGTGTTGCGCGCGTCGTTCGGATCGCTCGGGAGGAGCAGGAGCTCGAGCTGCTTCTCGAGCTTCTCGAGCTCCCCCTCGAGGACGGGGATCTCCTCCTCCACCATCTCGCGCAGCTCCGGATCGGAGAGCGCCGCCCTGTCGTCGGCGAGCTGGGTGCCGACCTCGCGGTAGCGGTCGTAGACCTCGACCACCTCGGCCAGGTCGCTCCGCTCGCGGTTGAGCAGCGTCATGCGCTTCACGTCGGAGGCGACGTCGGGCTGACAGAGCATCTCCTCCACCTCGGAGAAGCGCGCCTTCAGCGAATCGAGGCGATCGATGGGGAGCATGGGGACCGAGTCAGGCTGCGGCCCTCAGCGGGCGCAGGGTCTCGACGCCCTCGAGGAAGCTCTCGAAGCTGGGGAACTCGAGCGGAGAGGCGTCCGCCTCGGCGTCCTCGCCGGTCTCCTCGCGCCACATCGCGGCGCGCATCGCGGCGATCGCGATCTCGATCTGCTGGTCGTCCGGCTCACGCGTGGTGATCTTCTGGAACAGGAAGCCCGGCCAGAGCAGCACCTGGAGCGGCCCCGTCGTGCAGTACCGCGCGCTCAGGCGCTGCAGCTCGTAGCTGATCGCCGCGATGGGCGGGAGCAGGGCGATGCGGATCGCGAGGGTGAGCAGCTGGGCCTCGAGCCCGTCCGCGGTCGGCAGGAGCAGCGGCGTGACCGCCGAGCCGACGAGGATCGACACGAGGATGACGACGATGAGGAAGGTCGTGCCGCAGCGCGGGTGCAGGGTGGACTGGGCGCGCACGTTCTCGACCGTGAGCGGCAAGCCCGCCTCGTAGGCGAAGATCGTCTTGTGCTCGGCGCCGTGATACTGGAACACGCGCCGCACGTCCTCGAGCCGGCTGATGGCGAAGAGGTAGAGCGTGAAGACGAGCAGCTTGAACCCGCCGGTCAGGGCGTGGAACTGCCAGTCCTGCACGTCGAGATCGAGGCCGAGGAAGCTGCCCGTGCGCTCGGCGGCGAGCTGAGGCAGCGCCACGAAGATCAAGAGCGCCGCGACGACGGAGATCCACATCGCGCCGCCGCCGCCGCCCTTGGCGCGCTCCTCCTCGGTCATCTGCTGCTCGGCGCTGAAGCGCAGCGCCGAGTAGCCGAGCTTGAGGGACTCGACCAGCGTCATGACGCCGCGGAACCCGGGGAGCTTCCAGAGCTTGGAGCCTGCCATCCGAGAGACCAGCGGCCCCTCGGTGATGGCGATGCCCCCGTCCGGCTTGCGGACGGCCACGGTCATGCAACCGGGCGCACGCATCATGACGCCCTCGATGACGGCCTGGCCGCCGATGTACGGCTTCGTGTCGCTCACGGCGGGTAATGTAAGGCCGAACCCCCGCGGATGCAGCCGGGGGGTTCGGCACGCACTTCAGAAGGGTGCGGCAAAAGGTCTCGGGATCAGGCTTCGGCGGTCTCGGCGGCCGCGGCCTCGTCCTTGGCCTTCTGGTCGGCGGCCTTCTTCTCGGCGACCTTCGCGTACTTGCGCTTGAACTTCTCGACCCGACCGGCCGTGTCCATGATGCGCTGCTTGCCCGTGTAGAACGGGTGGCACTCGCTGCAGATGTCGACGGCGTACGAGCCCGCGGTGGAGCGGGTGTTGTGGGTGGCGCCACACGCGCAGGTGATGACCGCGTCGTGGTATTCGGGGTGAATTCCGGCTTTCATGTTGACCTCTGGGCCCCTCCGAAGATGAGAGGGGGCCGGGAGTCTTAGTGGATCCCACCCGGGACCGCAAGGGCCTGGCGTGGTAGGACCTCGCCGATGACGCGTCTCCCGCTCACGTTCGCCGCGCTGCTCTCGTTCGCCTGCGCGGGAGCCCCCTCTCCGCAGACCGAGACCTCCACGGAGGCGACGCCCACGCCCGACGCCGCGGACCAGGCCCGTGACCTCCTCGAGCGGCTCGAAGCCGTCGCGCAGATGCCGTCCGACGAGCGGGCCGCCGCGCTCGACGCCATCGACGCCATCGAGCTGACCTCCCCGACGCTCGTCGACACGCAGCGCATCTGCCTCCGCATGCATCGGGAGACCCTGGTGCTCGAGGCGCGCCATCGCGCGTTCGAGGAGCGGATGGGGGGCGTGGACCCGGCGACGCTCTCGCCGGCGGAGCAGACCGAGGCGCGGGACGAGGCCGAGGCCCTGCGGACCGACGCCACGGCGCTCGAGGCGCTGATGAACCGCTGCGTCGACGCGCTGACCGCCGCCATCGAAGAGCACGGCCTCGAGGAGGAGTACGGGGAGGCGAGCTCGGAGCCGGTGGCGGGCGCGGTCGACGGCGAGCTGACCGACGAGGACCCGCGGGACGACGGCGACCGCCCCCACGACGACTACCCGATCGAGCTCGAGGCGGGGTGGGGTCTCGAGGTCCAGATGACGAGCGGCGACTTCGACACCTTCGTGACCCTGATCGGCCCCGGGGGGTCCTCCGTCGCGGAGGACGACGACGGCGGCGAGGGGACGAACTCGCGCCTCGTCTACCAGCCGGAGGCGAGCGGCGTGTACATCATCCGGGCGACGACCTACCAGGGTGGCGGCCGCGGCGCGTATCACCTGATCGTTCGAGCGGGCCCGCTCGCGGAGTGATCGTCGTCGCTTTCTTGGAGGGCGGCGCCCCGCCCGGTTACTAGGAGGAGAACCCCATGGCACAGAAGCGAATTCACCTCGTCGTGCGCGGTCGGGTTCAGGGCGTGTACTTCAGAGCCTCCGCGCAGCGTGAAGCGCGGGGCCTCGGCCTCACGGGCTGGGTGAAGAACCGCAACGATGGGGCCGTGGAGCTCGTCGCCGAAGGCGAGGAGGACCAGGTGAAGGATTTCCTCGCCTGGGCACAACACGGCCCCTCGACCGCGCGCGTCGACAAGGTCGAGACGCGATGGCGAAGCTACACCGGCGAATATCCCGACTTCCGGATCGTGACCCGCTGATCCGCGGGTCAGGCCCCTGCCCCCGCCCGCGAGCGAGGGTCGGCGCGCTGATCCTCGCGCTCTGCGTGCTGGCTTGCGCCCCCTTCCGCGGCGTCGCGGCGGCCCAGCCCGACGAAGAGGCCGTCGCTCGCCTCGAGACCCTCGGCGCCCAGCTCGTCGGTGACGACGCCGACGCGCGCCAGTCCGCCTACGACACGCTGACCCGGCTGAGCGAGGACGACCTCCCCGCCATCGAGGCGCGCCTGGAGAGCCTGAGCCGCAGCCGCCCTCCCCGGAACTGGGCCAGCGACATCCTCAACCGCTTTCGCCGACACGGCAGCCCGGCCGAGGGCGAGGACCCCGACATCGCGCCCGGCGTGCTGGTCGAGCTGAACCAGACCCACACCATCGACATGGAGCGGCTGCGCGTGCGGCTGATGGCCGAGCCGCTCTTGCTCTTCCGCTCGCTCGAGCACATCGGCACCCACGCCGCCCACACGCTCGCCTTCCGCGTGATCGCGCTCGACGAGGGTCTGTGGCTGCCCGAGGCGCGCAACTGGGTGCGGCGGCGCGGAGCGGGCGTGCTGGCGGCCGCGATCACGGCGCGCGGGCACGACGACCGCTACGTGCGCCGCTGGTCACGCTGGGCCGTCGAGCACCTCGGGGCCGAGGACCCGGGACGCGTCGTGCAGTCCCTCGACGAGGCGCAGCTCCCCGACGTGCTGCGCGCCTACGCGTCGATCCGCATGCAGAGCGCCATGCGCGTCATCGTCTCCTACGTCGACAGCGAGCGCCGCAGCGTCCGGCACGCCGCGCGCTGGGCGATGGAGCAGTACGGCGGCAACGCGATCTGGATCTTGCGCACGGCTCACCACAACGAGACGGGCGAGCACGCGCCGCGGGAGTGGGGCTGGCGACGCCTGACCGAGCAGCTCTACGAGCACGTCGACGCCCGGCGGCTCGCCCCGGTGCGCGCGGCGCTGGACGAAGGCATCGCGGCGCGAGACGCCGGGGATCTGGAGACGATGCGCGCTCGCTTCGACGCCGTGCTCGCGCGCGCGCCCGAGCTCGAGGCCGCCGATCCGGTGGCCGAAGGCTACGCTCAGCTCGGGTCTGCGTGGCTCGAAGAGGGGCGCTTTGCCGACGCCGCCTGGGCACATCGACGCGCCCTCCGGCTGGCGCCGGAGCACCCGCGGGCGAGCGCCTGGCGAGGCGCCGTCGGTCGCGCGCAGGCGGAGCTCGACCGAGCGCGGGGCGTGCTGGACGCCCGTCACTACGAGGCACACCCCACGGACGAGGCCGCGGTGGCGGCGCTCGCCTCGGTGCCGAGCACGGCCAGGGCGTCGGCCCGCGGAACGGCCCGAGAGCGCTGGGGCTTCGCCGCGGCCGGCATCATGGTCCTCCTGGGGCTCGCGCTCCTGTGGCGCCCCCGGCGAACGGAAGCCGTCGACCCCGCGCTGGACGACACGACCCTGGACGAGACCCTCGAGGCGCCAAGCCTGCCCGAGGCCGACGTGACGCTCGCCGATCAGACCCTCCCGGGGTAACTCCGCGGCGCGCGCGACTCGACGTGGCGAATCCCACGCAACCGCTGCCTCCCTTCGCCGATGAGCCGGCGAGCGTGGAGGTAGAGGGATGGTCGAACGACAACTGAAAAGCGGGCCAGAGAGGATCGGCCCGTTCGAGATCGAGCGGCGCCTGGGCGCAGGAGGCATGGCCGAGGCGTTCGAGGGCGTGCGGCGAGGGCCCGGGGGGTTCGAGCAGCGGGTGTGCGTCAAGCGGGTGCTGCCGGCGTATTCGACCGACCGCGACTTCGTGAAGCTCTTCGAGCGCGAGGCGCGCGTGGCGGCGTCGCTGTCGCACCGGAACGTCACCCGGGTCGTCGACTTCGGCTCGGACGGCGGCTGCCATTACCTGGCGCTGGAGCTGGTCGAGGGGATGGACCTGCGCCGGCTCCTCCGCGTCCTGCCCGAGCCGCGACAGGTCCCCGTCCAGCTCGTGGCGCTGCTCGGGATGGAGATCGCCGAGGCGCTGCAGCACGCCCACACCCGCGGCGGGCGGCTGGGCGTCGTCGTGCACCGGGACGTCTCGCCCGCGAACATCATGGTGAGCCTCGATGGCGACGTGAAGCTCACGGACTTCGGCATCTCGAAGGCGCTCAACGAGTCGCCCTTGACCCGGAGCGAGCACGTGCGGGGCAACGTCTGGTACATGGCGCCGGAGCAGCTCGAGGGGGTCACGCGAAACGACCCGCGCAGCGACCTCTTCTCGCTCGGTGTGGTGCTCTTCGAGTGCCTCGCGGGCCAGCGGCCCTATCGAGGGGCGACGGACGTGGCGGCGATGATGGCGCTCAGCGAGGGCCGTCGGACCCCCATTCGCGAGGTCGCGCCGCATCTCCCCGAGTCCATGTCGATGATCGTCGAGCGCCTCCTCGCGCGCCGCCCCGAAGACCGCTTCCAGGACGCGGGAGCGCTGGCCGAGGCCCTCGCGCCGCTGACATCGGTCGCGTCGGCGCGCCGCGCGCTCGGCCAGGTGGTGCGCGACCTCCGGGACCGCGAGCCACGGCGACGTCGGCGCGCGCAGGTGGCCGTCGACGATCCGCGCCCCGCGCCGCCGACGGCGCCACAGAGCGCTCCCGAGCCGCCGAGCGAGCCCGTCGTGGCGGGCCTGGGTCCCGACCGCGGCCCGAAGCCGCGCTGGCGTCCCTACGCGATGGCGCCGGGCGTCTGGGCCAACGCCGACCGGGCGGCGGAGCTGAGGCGGCGGGGTGGTGGCTCGGCGCCGCAGCTCGCCGCGAGCGCCGCCTCGTCCGCCCCCGCCGAGCGCTCCCCGTTCTCGGGGCACACCTCGACCGCGCCGGTGCTGCCGGTGGCGCGCGCGGTCTGGGTGGGGGCGCTCGTGGCGGCGTTCTTCGTGCTCGCCCTGCTCAGCCTCGCCTGCGCCTGGCTGTTCCTGTTCTGAACGCAAGAACGCGCCGGCGGGAGGATCCCGTCGGCGCGCTTCGGACGCGAGCGTCGGTGCGGAAGCCTAGGCTTCGACCTCTTCGCCCTCGAGGATCTCGATGAGCGCCATCGGGGCGTTGTCGCCCTTGCGGCTCAGCATCTTGGTGATCCGGGTGTATCCGCCACCCTTGTCGGCCTTGGCACGCTCGACGTACCGCGGCGCGATGTCGTGGAAGATCTTGTGCACGATGTCGATCTCGTCGGTCGTGCCGTCCGGGTTCGTGCGCACGAGGCGACGCGGCACGAAGCGCGCGACCTGACGCTGCGCGTGGGTCCGGCGCGAGAGCACGCGGGAGCGCTCCTCGTCGTCGAGCTTCTGCACGTCGACCGTGAGGTCGTCACCCAGGCGGATGGCGCGGGTGATCATGCGCTCGGCGATCCGGCGCAGCTCCTTGGCCTTCGCCTCGGTGGTCTCGATGCGCTCGTGCAGCACCAGGTTGCCGGTGAGATTCCGGAACATGGCCCGCCGGTGCGAAGTGTTGCGGCCGAACTTTCGACCAGCCTTCCGATGTCGCATGGGAGGATTCCTCGAATGAACGCGGCGCCACGGGCGCCGCTTGGTTCGTCAGCCGTTGTTCTGCTGGGACTTCCAGCGCTCCAGCATCTGCGGCCAGTTGTCGATCTTCATGCCGAGGGAGAGCCCCATGTCCGCGAGGATCTCTTTGATCTCCTTCAGGGACTTCCGGCCGAAGTTCTTCGTCTTGAGCATCTCGGCCTCGGTGCGCTGCACCAGCTCGCCGATGATGTGGATGTTCGCGTTCTGCAGGCAGTTCGCCGAGCGGACCGACAGCTCGAGCTCCTCCACCGAGCGGAAGAGGTTCTCGTTGAGCGGCTCCTCCTCCTCCTCTTCGCGGACGAGGCTCTCGTCCTCTTCCTCGAAGTTGATGAAGATGGTGAGCTGGTCCTTGAGGATCTTCGCGGCGTACGCGACGGCGTCCTGCGGCTTGACCGACCCGTTGGTCCACACCTCGAGGGTGAGCTTGTCGTAGTCGGTGATCTGGCCGACGCGGGCGTTGGTGACCGTGTAGTTCACCTTCTTGATCGGCGAGAACAGCGCGTCGATGGCGATGGTGCCGATGGGCTGGCCCGGCGCCTTGTTGCGCTCGGCGGGCACGTAGCCGCGGCCCACGTTGATGGTGAGCTCCGCGCTGAAGCGGCCACCCTTGGAGACGCTGCAGATGACGTGGTCGGGGTTGAGGATCTCGACCTGGTCGGAGACCTGGATGTCGCCCGCGGTGACCACGGCCGGCCCTTCCTTCTCGATGCGGACGGTGTGGGTCTTCGGGGTGTGCGCCCGGACCACGACCTCCTTGAGGTTCAGCACGATGTCCGTGACGTCTTCGACGACGTCCGGCACCGAGGTGAACTCGTGGAGCGCGCCGTCGATCTTCACCGCGGTGATGGCCGCGCCCTGCAGCGAGTTGAGCAGCGTGCGACGAAGCGCGTTGCCCAGCGTGGTGCCGAAGGTCCGCTCGAGGGGCTCGCAGGCGAACTTGCCGTAGTAGTCGGTCAGGCTGTCCTGATCGACGGGCACGCTCTTCGGCTTGATGAGGTCACGCCAGTTGCGGGCGATGAACTGACTCTGCGTGGACTGGGTCTCGGACATGAATCTTCTCCGGCGGCTCTATCGGCGGTGCGGGGCTGTGTGGCCTGGGCGTCGGCGGACGCGCTTCGTCTCGAAACGCGTCCTACCTCGAGACGCTCTAGCGCGAGTAGAACTCGACGATCAGCTGCTCCTGGATGGGGAGCGTGATCTCTTCGCGGTTCGGCATCGTCTTGACGGTGCCCTCGAGCTTCTCCTTGTCGAGCTCGAGCCACTCCGGCACACCGCGCCGGTCGACGCCCTCGAGCGCGCCCAGGATGCGGCCCTTCTGCTTGCTGCGCTCGCGAATGGTGATCTTGTCACCGGGCTTCACGAGGTAAGACGGGATGTTGACCGTCTTGCCGTTCACCTGCACGTGACGGTGCCGAACGAGCTGACGCGCGTCCGACCGGGTCCAGGCGAAGCCCAGGCGGTACGACACGCTGTCGAGCCGACGCTCGAGCAGGCCGAGGAAGTTCTCGCCCGTGACGCCCTTGGTGCTGTCCGCCTTCTCGAAGTAGCTGCGGAACTGGCGCTCGAGCATCCCGTAGATGCGGCGAACCTTCTGCTTCTCGCGAAGGCGGATGCCGTACTCGGTGAACTTGATGCGGCGCTGGCCGTGCTGACCGGGCGGGTAGGGCCGCCGGTCGAACGAGCACTTGTCGGTGTAGCAGCGCTCGCCCTTGAGGAAGAGCTTGAGCCCTTCACGACGGCAGAGCTTGCAGGAGGGTCCGGTGTAGCGAGCCATGGTTCTCGGTTCCTATCTACTTCTCAGACGCGGCGGCGCTTGGGCGGGCGGCAGCCGTTGTGGGGAATCGGGGTCACATCACGGATCAGGGTGACGCGCATGCCGACCGACTGGAACGCGCGGAGCGCGCTCTCGCGACCGGCGCCGGGGCCCTTCACGAAGATGGCGACCGACTGCATGCCGTGGTCCTGGGCTTTGCGCGCCGCGTCCTCGGCCGCGAGCTGCGCGGCGAAGGGCGTGCTCTTGCGCGAGCCCTTGAAGCCACGCGCGCCGGCCGACGACCAGCTGACCACGTTCCCGTTGAGGTCGGTGATCGTGACGATCGTGTTGTTGAAGGTCGACTGGATGTGGGCGATGCCGTTGGCGACGTTCTTCTTCGCCTTGCGCTTACCGCCACGCTGCTGCTTGGGCTTGGCCATCTCGTGCTCCTACCGATCCTTCAACGACGCACGGCGCCGCGACGCGGGCCCTTGCGGGTGCGAGAGTTCGTGTGCGTCCGCTGACCGCGTACGGGCAGCCCACGGCGGTGACGCAGGCCGCGGTAGCAGCCCAGGTCCATCAGCCGCTTGATGTTCATCGCCTTCTCACGGCGAGCGTCACCCTCGACCTTGAAGGTCGCGTCGATCACCTCGCGGATGCGACGCACCTCGTTCTCGTCGAGGTCGTCCGCCTTCTTGGTCTCCGAGATCTCCGCCTTCTGGCAGATGACTTTGGCCCGATGAGGACCGATCCCGTAGATGTACTGGAGCGAGATGATGATGTGCTTGCGACCGGGAAGGTCGACGCCGGCGATACGTGCCATGGATGCGTTTCCGTTCTTTCGAGCCTAGGTGCGGCCGGAGCCGTCAGCCCTGACGCTGCTTGTGACGCGGGTTGTCACAGATCACCCGCACGACGCGCTTGCGGCGGACGATCTTGCACTTGTCACAGATCTTCTTGACGCTGGGTCGCACCTTCATGACTCGCCTCTCTAGGTACTCTCTCTGATGATTCCGCGCGGCCTGATTGGATGGCTCAGAGCCGTGCTTTGATTCTTCCGCGGCTGGGGTCGTAGGTGCTGATCTCTACCAGCACTCTGTCTCCCGGGAG
This sequence comes from Sandaracinaceae bacterium, assembly GCA_004213565.1. GTDB lineage: Bacteria > Myxococcota_A > Polyangia > Polyangiales > Sandaracinaceae > JAVJQK01. The sequence continues at coordinate 9,646 of SHBB01000028.1, read as the reverse complement.
GACTTTGACCGTGATTCGCTTGGCCTGTGTGCTGAGGGTGGCGCGGATGGTTCGTCCGTCGTCCAGCCTCACCGCATAGAGCCCGCGGGGAAGGGCTTCATCGATGATCCCCTCGAGCTCGCTCACACCTGTCCTCTGGGTTCCCGTTCGCTCCTACTTCTTCCTGGTCTCAGATACGAGGGCCTCAGCTGCCGAGGACGCCCAGGATTCGGTTGGTGATGTCTTCCACGCTGCCCTCGCCGTCGATCTTGGCGACCACGCCCTTCGGCTCGTAATGCTCGAGGATGGGCAGGGTGTCGGATTGGTACGCCGCGAAGCGGGTGCGGACCTTCTCTTCGGTGTCGTCCTTGCGCTGGACGATCTCGGAGCTCCCACACTCGACGCACTCTCCCGACGGAGGGGGCGGACTATAGCGCATGTGGTACGCGTGTCCACAGCTCAGGCACGTTCTTCTACCCGTGATGCGCTCGACGATGGTGTCCTCGTCCACTTCGAGCGCCACGACGTGGTCGACACTACGTCCCAGCTTGGAGAGGGTCGAGTCGAGCGCCTCCGCCTGGGCGACGGTCCGGGGGAAGCCGTCGAAGATGGCGCCGTCGGATGCGTCCGACTGCTTGAGCCGCTTCTCGAAGAGCTCGAGCACCAGGGCGTCGGGGACGAGCTTGCCGTCCTTCATGTAGGAGTCGAACTTCTGACCGAGGTCGGAGCCGCTCGCTCGCTCGGAGCGCATCATGTCGCCGGTCGAGATCTGGGGGATCCCGAGCGTCTCCACCAGGATCTTGGCCTGGGTGCCCTTGCCCGCGCCGGGCGGTCCGAAGAGGATCAGGTCCACGCGATCACCCCCGCCGCCCGCGAATCCGCGGACCCTTCGGCCCGGTGAGGCCTTCGTAGTGGCGCGTGATGAGGTGGGACTCGATCTGGCTGACCGTGTCGAGCGCCACGCCGACGACGATCATGATCGAGGTGCCGCCGAAGTAGAACGGGACGGCGAAGTACACCCGCAGCACGTCCGGCACGGTGCACACCGCGGCCACGTAGATGGCGCCGATGACGGTGATGCGCGTGACGACGCGGTCGATGTAGTCCGCGGTCTGCTTGCCGGGGCGAACGCCCGGAATGAACGCGTTCTGCTTCTTCAGGTTGTCCGCGACCTCGACCGGCTGGAACGTGACCGCCGTGTAGAAGAAGCAGAAGAAGATGATCATCACGACGTAGACGGTCGTGAACTGCCAGGTGCCGGGCGTCAGCATGTCGTTGACGTCGGCCATGCCCGGGATGTTGTAGTCCGCGAGGGTCTTCGGGAACATCAGGAGCGAGCTGGCGAAGATGGGCGGGATGACGCCGCTCATGTTCACGCGCAGCGGCAGGTGGCTGGTCTGCCCGCCGTAGAGCTTCCGCCCCACCATGCGCTTGGCGTAGTGGATGGGGAGGCGCCGCTGGCCACGCTCGAAGAAGCAGATGATCCCGATGACCGCGAGCACGATGCCGCTGATCATCAGCAAGGTGACGGGCTCGATCTGCCCGATCTCGACCTGCTTGAAGGTCTGGAAGGCCGCGTCCGGCAAGCCGGCGACGATGCCCGCGAAGATGATGAGCGAGATGCCGTTGCCGATGCCGCGCTCGGTGATCTGCTCGCCGAGCCACATGATGAAGGCGGTGCCGGTCGTCAGCGAGACCACGGTCAGGAAGCGGAAGCCCCAGCCCGGATCGTGGACGACGTCGCCACCCGTCATCTGCGCGTTCAGGCTCTCGAGCCAGATCGCGATGCTCATCGACTGGATGACCGAGAGCAGGATCGTCCCGTACCGCGTGTACTGGTTGATCTTGCGCTGACCGGCCTCGCCTTCCTTGCGCAGCTCCTCGAGCTGCGGGACGACGACCGTCATCAGCTGCAGGATGATGCTCGCCGAGACGTAGGGCATGATGCCCAGGGCGAAGATCGACATCTGCTCCAGGGCGCCGCCCGAGAACAGGTTGAACATGCCGAGGAACGTCCCAGACGATTGCTGGACGTACTCCCGCATCACGTTGCGGTCGACGCCGGGCGTCGTGACGAAGATGCCGATCCGATAGACCGCGAGCATCCCCAGGGTGAAGAGGATGCGGCGGCGAAGCTCCGGGATCTTCGCGATGTTCGCAAAGGCGCTCATGCGGGGGTCCTAAAGAGGCTGGGGCTGATTGGAGAGCCGGAAAGGCGAAGGCACCGCCGGGCTACACCCGGCGGCGAGAGCCTATTCGCTGGCCGTCCCCTCTTCAAAGCGACGCTGTTCGGGCTTGAGCTCGACGCACTCGCCGCCGGCCTTTTCGATCTTCTCGCGCGCGCCCTTGCTGAAGCGGTGCGCGCAGACCTTGAGCTTCTTGTCGAGCTCGCCGTTGCCGAGGATCTTCGCCTCGTGGAAGAAACCCTTGATGAGCCCACGGCCCATGAGGTCCTCCACGTCGACCGTCGCGCCGTCGTCGAACTTCGCGAGGTCGCGCACGTTCACCTCGGCCACGAGGGTCTCGAAGTGGTTGTGGAACCCACGCTTCGGCAGCCGACGCGCGAGCGGCATCTGGCCGCCCTCGAAGTTCAGCTTGTGGATCCGACCGGGCTGACGGGCCTTCTGGCCCTTCTGACCACGCCCGCCCGTCTTGCCGAGCCCGGAGCCGATGCCGCGGCCGACCCGCTTCTTCTTGTGGGTCGCACCCTCCGGCGCACGAAGACGCGAGAGGATCGGAACTTCATTGATTTCTTCAGCCATCGGACTCCTCCACCGACACGAGGTGGATCACCTTCTTGATCATTCCGCGGAACGAGGGCGTGTTCTCGACGAGAACCTCGGTGTTCGGCCCACGCAGGCCGAGACCCTTCAGGGTGCGTCGCTGCGTCTCGGGTCGACCGATCTCGCTCCGAACCTGGACCACTTTGAGCTTCGGCTTCATCGTCTCTTCCGTTTCTCTCTAGCCAGCCGCCGCCTCAGCGGGCGAACAGCTCCTCGACCGGCTTGCCCCGGCGAGCGGCCACCGCGTGGGCGTCCTCGAGCTGCGTCAGCGCGTCCATCGTGGCGTGGACGACGTTGTGCGGGTTGGTCGTGCCGAGGATCTTGGTCAGCACGTCCTTGATGCCGGCCGCCTCGACGACGGCGCGGACCGCGCCGCCGGCGATGACGCCCGTACCGGCGCCGGCCGGGCGGAGCAGGACCTTACCCGCGCCGACGTGACCGTTCACCTTGTGGGGGATGGTCCCGTTGACGAGGGGGATCTTGACCAGGTTCTTCTTGGCCCGCTCGTTACCCTTGCGGATCGCGTCGGGCACCTCGTTGGCCTTGCCGAGGCCGACGCCGACGTGACCGTTCTGGTCACCGACGACGACGAGGGCGCTGAAGCTGAAGCGACGGCCGCCCTTGACCACCTTGGCGACGCGGTTGATGTGGATCACCCGCTCCTGGAGGTCTTCGAGGGTGTTGGGATCGATGATGGGACGCATGGTTCTCGATTCCTCAGAAGCTCAGGCCGGCTTCGCGCGCGCCTTCGGCGAGAGCGCGGATGCGACCGTGATAGATGAAGCCGTTGCGGTCGAACACGACCTTCTCGATGCCCTTGTCCTTGCAGGCCTTCGCGATCGCCGCGCCCACCTTCTTGGCGGCCTCGGTCTTGTTCGCCTCGGAGACCTCGCCCTTGACGTCCTTCGAGAGGGTCGAGGCGGTGGCCAGGGTCTTGCCGTCCACGTCGTCGATGACCTGGGCGTAGATGTGCTTGGCCGTCCGGAAGATGGAGAGGCGGGGCCGCTCCGGGGTTCCGTTGACCTTCTTGCGGATGCGCTTCTTGCGCCGAAGCCGGCTGTCGCTCTTCGTGATGCTCATGATCAGGCTCCTGCCTTGCCGGCCTTCTCGCGGATGCGCTCGCCGGTGTACCGGACGCCCTTGCCCTTGTACGGCTCCGGCGGACGGTAGGAACGGATCTGGGCGGCCTGCTGCCCGAGCGCTTCCTTGTCGAAGGACTCGAGGTGCAGACGCGGACGCTTGGTGCCGCCCTCGTCGATGGTCTCCACCTTCGCCGAGACGTTCGGGTGGAGGGTGTGCGCGATCTGGTGCGACAGGCCCAGGCTGAGCGTCAGGTCCTGACCGCTCACGGTGGCGCGGTAGCCGACGCCGTAGAGGTCGAGCGAGAGCTTGTACCCCTCGCTGACGCCCTGAACCATGTTGCGGAGCAGCGCGCGGCTGAGGCCCTGGAACTGTGCGAAGCGCTTGGGGCTGCCGCTCGGCAGGACCACGTAGCCTTCGTCGGTCTTCTCGACCTTGACCTCGTGGTGGAAGGTCCGCTCGAGCTGACCCTTCGGGCCCTTCACCTTGACGCTGTTGCCGTCGAGGATCTCGACGGTCACGCCGGCCGGGACCGGGACGGCCCGCTTGCCCACGCGAGAGACGCGCATCTCTTCGGTCTGTTCGGTCATCACCAAACCTCGCAGAGGATCTCGCCGCCCAGCTTGGTCTCGCGGGCGGTCCGGTCGGTCATCACGCCCTTGGAGGTCGACATGATCGCGACGCCCAGGCCGTTGTGGACCTTGGGGATGTCGCGGTAGCCGACGTACACCCGGCGACCCGGGCGGCTCTTGCGGCGCAGGCCGGCGATCGCGCTCTGGCGGTCACGGCCGTACTTGAGGAACAGGACGACCTTGCCGAAGCCGGACTCGTCGACCTTGTAGTCCGAGATGTAGCCCTCTTCCTTGAGGATCTCGGCGATGTTCACCTTCAGCTTCGAGAGCGGCGCCTCGGTGCGGTCCTGGCGGGCCAGGATCGCGTTGCGGATGCGCGCGAGAAGGTCACTGATGGGATCGGTCATCATGGCGGTATTCTCCTACCAGCTCGACTTCGTGACGCCGGGAACGTCGCCCTGCAGCGCGTACTTGCGGAGGCAGATGCGGCAGAGCTCGAACTTCCGGTAGTAGCCCCGGGGACGTCCACAAACCTTGCAACGGTTGCGGTGACGCACCTTGAACTTGGGCTTACGGTTCAACTTCGCGAACATGCGGGCGCTGGCCATCGTCCTGTCCTTCTCACTTCCGGAACGGCATGCCCAGGCCCTTGAGGAGGGCGCGGCCGTGCTCGTCCGTCTCCGCCGTGGTCACGAACGTGATGTTCATGCCCTTGATCTTGTCGACATTGTCGTAGTTGATCTCCGGGAAGATGATCTGCTCCCGGACACCGAGGGTGTAGTTGCCGCGGCCGTCGAAGGCCTTGGCGCTGACGCCGCGGAAGTCGCGGACGCGGGGGAGACCGACCGAGATGAGCCGGTCGGCGAGCTCCCACATGCGCGAGCGGCGCAGGGTCACCATGCAGCCGATGGCCGCGTTCTCGCGAAGCTTGAAGCTCGCGATCGACTTGCGAGCCCGCGTGATCACCGGCTTCTGCCCGGCGATGGCGGTCAGCTCCTCGACGGCGCTGTCGAGCAGCTTCGCGTTCTGGACGGCCTCACCGAGGCCCATGTTGATCACGACCTTCTGCAGGCGCGGCACCTGCATCGGGTTGTCGAACCCGAACTCCTTCATCAGAGCGGGGACGACTTCGGACTTGTACTTCTCGGCGAGCCGAGGCTTCTGCGTATCACTCATCGGTCAAATCCTCTCGGGGCACCAGCCCTGCCCCGAAGCGGCTCTCTTTACTCGGTTTCCCCGGCGCGTCGAGCGGGACGTGCCACCTGGGGGAGCGCGGAGAGCGCATTTGGTGTTCAGTCGAGGCTCTTGCCACCCTTGACGGTGACGCGCGTCTTCTGCCCCTCGTCGTCCGTCTCGTAGCGGACGCGGGTGCGAGTCTCGGCGCTGTCGTCCCAGATCATCACGTTGCTGACGTGGACCGGGAGCTCCTTCTCGATGATCCCACCCTCGGGGTTCTGCGGGGTGGGGCTCGTGTGACGACGCACGACGTTGATGCCCTCGACCAGCACGCGCTCACGGTCCTTCATGACCTTGAGCACGCGGCCCTGGGCGCCCTTGTCGCGGCCGGCGATGACGACGACCATGTCGTCCTTCTTGAGTCGCTGTCCCATCACACCACCTCCGGCGCGAGCGAGACGATCTTCATGAAGCGCTTGACGCGGAGCTCACGGGCCACCGGCCCGAAGATGCGCGTGCCGATCGGCTCGAGGTTCGCGTTGAGAATCACGGCGCTGTTCGTGTCGAACTTGATGTAGCTGCCGTCTTCGCGCTGGTACTCGCGCTTGGTCCGGACCACGACCGCCTTGGCGACGTCGCCCTTCTTCACGCGCGCGGTGGGGAGCGCCTCCTTGATGGAGACGACCACGATGTCACCGAGGCCCGCGTACCGGCGGCGGCTGCCACCGAGCACCTTGATGACCGCTACTCGCTTGGCGCCGCTGTTGTCGGCGACGTCCATCTCGGTCTCGACCTGAATCATGGCGCTACACCTCCACCGGGCGCTCGATCAGGCGGATCGCTTCCCACCGCTTGGTGGCGGAGCGGGGGCGACACGCGCGGATCTCGACCAGGTCGTTGGTACGGAACTCTTCCTTCTCGTCATGCGCGTGGAACTTCTTACGCTGCTTGACGTACTTCCCGTAGACCGGGTCACGGAAGCGACGGCTCACCTCGACGACGATCGTCTTCTTGGCACGACCCTCGTTCTTGGTGTCGCTGACGACACGGCCGACGAGACGGCGACGAGCGCCGCGGACCGCTTCTTTCTTCGGAGTAGGCTCACCCATCGTCGTACCCTCAGCTCTGCTTCGCGCGCTCGGTCATGATCGTCTTGACCCGAGCGATCGCCCGACGGAGGCGGCGAATCTTCGCCGAGTCGTCGAGCTGGTTGGTGAAGTTGTCGATCTTGGTCTTCCAGAGCTCGCGCGTAAGCTCGCGCTCCTTCTCCAGAAGCTCGCCGTCGGCGAGGTCTCTCAGCTCGGAGGCATTCACAGCTGCTCCTCCCGCGTCATGAAGCGCGTGGCGATGGGGAGCTTGTGACCGGCGATGCGGAACGCTTCGCGGGCGAGCTCCTCGGGAACTCCCTCGATCTCGTAGAGGACCTTGCCGGGGCGGACGAGCGCGACCCAGTGGTCGACGGCGCCCTTCCCCTTACCCATCCGAGTCTCGAGCGGCTTCTTGGTGACCGGCTTGTCGGGGAAGACGCGGATGTAGAGCTTGCCGGCGCGCTTGACGGTCCGCTGGATCGCCATACGAGCCGCCTCGATCTGCCGCGCGCTGACGCGACCGCGACCGGTGGCCTGCAGCGCGAAGTCGCCAAAGTCGACGTCGCTGCCGCGGTGGGCCTTGCCCTTGAGGCGGCCGGTCATCTGCTTGCGGAACTTGGTTCGCTTGGGCTGCAACATGGCCTATCTCCTCAGGACCCGATGCGGGGACGCCGCTGCGGGAGGACCTCGCCCTTGAAGATCCAGCACTTGACGCCGATGGTGCCCTGCGTGGTCTTCGCGGTGGCCTGACCGAACTCGATGTCGGCCCGGAGCGTGTGAAGCGGAACGCGACCCTCGCGGTACTGCTCGCTCCGCGCGATCTCGCCGCCGCCGAGGCGGCCGCCCGCGTAGACGCGGATGCCCTTGACGCCGAACTTCACGGCGGTGGACACGGCCTTCTTCATGGCGCGCCGGAAGGCGACCCGACGCTCGAGCTGCGTGGCGATGTTCTCCGCCACGAGCTGCGCGTTGGTCTCCGCCTTGCGGACCTCCTGGATGTCCACGAAGAGCTCGTTCTCCGTGATCTTCTGGAGATCGGTGCGGAGCTGCTCCACGCCCGCGCCGCGCTTACCGATGATGATGCCCGGCCGCGAGGTGCTGATGATCACCTTCGCCTTGTTGGCCGCGCGCTCGATCTCGATGGCCGCGATGCCCGCGTGAGCGTGCTTCTTCTTGATCAGCTTCCGGATCGCGAGGTCCTCGTGCAGCCACTTTGCGTACTGCTTGTCCTCGTACCACTTGCTGGTCCACGTCTTGATGACGCCGAGCCGGAATCCGTACGGATGTGTTTTCTGACCCATGTTCTCAAGCCTCTCCGCGCTCGCCGAGGACGACGGTGATGTGACTCATTCCCTTGACGATGCGCGTGGCGCGACCCATCGCGCGGGGCCGCCAGCGCCGCATGAAGCGGTCGGGCGCCTTGTCCGCCCAGCACTCCTTGATGACGAGCCCGTCGAGATCGACGGCGTCATCCTTCTGCTGGGCGTTGGCGATCGCGCTGTCGATCAGCTTCGCGACGATCGGCGCGGCCGCCTTGCGGGTGAACTTCAGCGCGTCGAGCGCTTCGGCCACGTTCTGACCGCGGACCATGTTGAGAATGGTCCGGGCCTTCCGCACCGAGATGCGCTGGAACCTTGCTTTGGCGATGGCTTCCATCTTGAAATCTTCCCGTTCAGCCTCGAGGAGAGGACCCGCCGCGGAAAGGCGCGCGATCTAGCACGCGCTCCTACCGTGGTCGAGCGACTCTTTCCTCAGCGCTTCTTGGCCTTCCGGTCCGCCGCGTGACCCCCGAACGTACGGGTGGGCGCGAACTCGCCGAGCTTGTGACCGACCATGTTCTCGGTGACGAACACGGTCACGAACTTCCGGCCGTTGTGGACGTTGAACGTCAGCCCGACGAAATCCGGAGTGATGGTGGAACGACGCGACCAGGTCTTGATGACGCGGCGGTCGCCTGCCTTCGCGGCGCTGTCCACGTGCTTCTGCAGGTGGTCGTCGACGAAGGGACCCTTCTTGATTGAACGTGCCATGGGTCTCCCTGACTACTTCTTGCCGCGCTTGCGGACGATGAACTTGCTGGTGAACTTGTTCTTGCGGGTCTTCAGGCCCTTGGCGAGCTGCCCCCACGGGGAGCAGGGGTGCCGGCCACCCGAGGTGCGACCCTCACCACCACCCATCGGGTGATCGACGGGGTTCATGGTCACGCCGCGGTTGTGCGGGCGGCGTCCGAGCCAGCGAGTGCGTCCAGCCTTGCCGTGCGTGATGCGGGCGTGCTGCGAGTTGGAGACCTGCCCGATGGTGGCGCGGCAGTTGAGGTGGACCATCCGGACCTCGCCGGAGGGGAGCCGCACCTGCGCGTAGTCGCCATCCTTGGCCATGAGCTGCGCCGCCGTGCCCGCGGCGCGGACGAGCTGCGCGCCCTTGCCGATCTTCAGCTCGATGGCGTGGATCAGCGTGCCGGTCGGGATGTAGCGGAGCGGCATCGCGTTGCCGGGCTGGATGTCGGCGTTGCGCGAGCTGACCACGCTGTCGCCGGCCTTGAGGCCGTCGGGAGCGAGGATGTAGGTCTTCACGCCGTCCGCGTACTTCAGGAGCGCGATGCGCGCCGAGCGGTTCGGGTCGTACTGTATGGAGTCGACCTTGGCCGGCACGCCCACCTTGTTGCGCTTGAAGTCGATGACGCGGTAGCGGCGCTTGTGTCCGCCACCCCGGAACCGGACCGTGATCCGGCCGAGGTTGTTGCGTCCCGCCTTCGAGTGCTTCGCCTGGGTCAGCGCACGCTCGGGCTTGACGCCCCGCGTGAGATCGCTGTTGTCGGCGCTCTCGTAGGATCGGCGACCCGGAGAGGTCGGCTTGAACTTCTTGATGGGCATCGCTTCAGGCCTCCTCGAAGAAGTCGATCGTCTCGCCCTCGGCGACCTCGACGATGGCCTTCTTCCAGTTGCGGGTCTTGGCGAAGGTCCGACCC
>SHBB01000279.1 GCA_004213565.1 Sandaracinaceae bacterium | reverse complement strand
GGTGCAGGTAGGTCTTCATGATGAACGCGGCGCGCTCGTCGACCGAGGCGTCGGCCGCGGCGTATCCGCGCATCTGAGATTCAGCTCCGTATTGCATGTCTTCGTCTCTCCTGGGGGTCTCGGCCCGCCTCATGTGGCGGGCTGGCTGCGCCGTGGGCTGGCGCGTCGGCGTGCGGCCGGTATGGTTCGCCGCCACCGGATCCCCACGGGGAAAGCCTTTGTCTCCCGGGGGCCTACGTCAAGCCCGACCGTCACACACTCGACCGTCACTCACCATGTCTGCCCGCGAAGTCATCGCCCTCGGGACCTCCAGTCAGGTCCCCACCCGTTACCGGAACCACAACGGCTACCTGCTGCGGTGGGACGAGCACGGGCTCCTGTTCGATCCTGGTGAAGGAACGCAGCGGCAGATGATCTATGCCGAGTGCACCGTGACCCAGGTCACGAAGATCTGCATCACGCACTTCCACGGCGACCACTGCCTCGGCCTGGCCGGCATCTCCCAGCGCATCAGCCTCGACCGCGTCCCCCACGAGATCGAGGTCTACTTCCCGCGCTCGGGGCGCAAGTACTACGACCGCCTCCGCCGCTCGAGCATCTACCACGACGTCAGCCACGTCCGCGCTTGCCCCATCGAGGACTCGGGCAAGCAGTGGGACGACGGCAAGCTCGAGCTGCACGTGGCGCGCCTCGACCACGGGGTCGAGACCTTCGGCTATCGGCTCCAGGAGAAGGACGGGCGCACCATGCTCCCGGACGAGCTGGCCAAGCGCGGCGTGAAGGGGCGCGCCATCAAGGAGCTCATCCAGAAGGGCGAGCTCGACGTCGACGGCCAGCGCGTGACCCTCGACGAGGTGAGCGTGCACAAGCCGGGGCAGAGCATGGCGTTCGTCATGGACACCCGCCTCTGCGACGGCGCCTTCGAGCTGGCCGAGGGCGTGGATCTCCTGGTCTGCGAGAGCACCTACCTGTCGAGCGAGACCCGGGAGGCGCGCGACCACGGGCACCTCACGGCCAAGCAGGCGGCGACCATCGCCAAGGAGTCCGGCGCGCGACGGCTGGTCCTGACGCACTTCAGCCAGCGCTACGGCTCGCTCAAGCCGTTCCTGGAGGAGGCCCGCGCCATCCACCCCGACGTGGTGGCGGTGCGCGACGGCGACCGCGTCCCGGTCCCCAAGCGCCTCCAGGGCTGAGCGCCCTCAGAAGAGCACGTTCGCGGGGTCGTCCTCGGAGCGCACGTTCGGGTCACGCTCCGGGGCCGGCTCGGGCGCCGCCGGCGCGGGCGCGGGCCGGAGCACCAGCTCGACCGTGGCCGTCTCGCCCGCCTCGAGGTCCAGCCGCTCGCTGACCTCGCGGAAGAGCGGGTGCCACGCGCTGACGCGGATACCCTCGCCCGGCGGGACGTTCTCGATGCGGAAGCGGCCCGCCTCGCCGCTGACGGTGTGGAGAGGATGGTAGAGGGTCACGATCTCCGCCCGCCCGCACGGCGCCGTGAACCCGCAGCCGAGACTGCGCACGCCGCCCTGGGCGAGCTCCAGCTCGCGGTCGTTCTCGTGCAGCAGCGCCTGCATCATGCCCCCGCCGAAGTCGGGCATGAAGGGATAGTCGGTCTCGTTGCGCAGCCGCAGCGTGTCGCCGCGCTGGGCGACGACGAGCTGCGGCGTCAGCCGGCAGTCGGTGATGGTCAGGTCGCGCGTCACCGGCTCGCTCGGGGGGAGCTCCCCGAAGTCGTGCATCGCCACCAGGACGCCGACCAGGCCTCCGTCCGAGAGCTGCACGGGCTGGGCGTCGCGCTGCTGCGGCGGTGTGCAGGCGTCGGGGAGCGCGGGGCGGCCCTGTGGGGAGACCATGGGGTTGTCGGCGTAGGCCGGCAGCTCCGCCCCCTCGGCGAGGCGGATGACGCCCTCCACCGTGGCCGTCGTCGCCGCGGGCAGGGACGCCGACGCGCCCTCGTCCGGGGTCTCGTCGGCCCCGCAGCTGCAACCCGCGGCGACCAGCGCCGAGGCGATGACCGTGGTGCGTAGGATGCTGGCCCAGAAGCTACGGCTCATGCCGCCTGATGTAGCACGTTGCGTGCTGACGGCGTGGGCGGGCCCGGAGGCCAGCTCATCGCCAACGCTGGTGACGGCGCTCCGCCAGCCTCTGCCCAGCTCAGGCCGGCGCAGCTCAGGCCGCCGCAGCTCAGGCCGCCTCAGCTCAGGCCGGCGCAGCTCAGGCCGGCGCAGCTCAGGCCGCGGACTCGGCCGCGGACTCGTCGCGCGAGCCGCCGCCCATCGTGGCCAGCGCGCCCGCCACGCCGCCCGCGACGAGCGCGATGCCGGCGTCGTAGAGGAACGTCGTCCACTCGACGGCCTGCGTCGGATCCGCGACCTGGCTGACGAGCGCGAGGTAGTCCTCGGGGGTCAGGCCCATTCGGACCACGAAGTAGCTCGCGATCACGATCACCGCGGTGACGTGGCCGCTGCGCATCGGCACCGCGATCGGCGCGCCCTCCTCCGGCTCCTTCATGTACATGACCACGAGGACGCGGAGGTAGTAGTAGGCGCCGACCGCGCTGAAGATCACCGCCAGCACCGACAGCCACACCAGGCCGCCGCCGCCTTCGACGGCCGCGAGGATGACGTAGTACTTGCCGAAGAAGCCGGCGAGGGGCGGGAAGCCCATCAGCGACAGGACGCCGAGCGCCATCGGCACGCCCACCCAGGGGTGACGGCGGCCGACGCCGGCGAGGTCGTCGTAGCTGACCGCCTCCTTGCCGCGCGAGCCGACGAGGATCAGCGACGCGAAGGCGAGCACGTTCGAGACGGTGTACGCCGCGAGGTAGTAGAGGAGCGCGCTGAGCCCGACGCCGCTGTCCGTCTTCCACGCCGCCACCAGGCCGAGGAGCATGAAGCCCGCGTGGCTGATGGACGAGTAGGCGAGCATGCGCTTGATGCTCTTCTGGATGAGCGCGGCGAGGTTGCCGAAGACGAGCGTGATGGCGGCGAGCCCGGCGAAGGCCGGCGGCCAGCCGCTGTCGGCGTTCGCGACGGTCTCGTCGCCCAGGGCCTCGAGGAAGACGCGGATCATCACCCCGAAGACAGCCGCCTTGACGACGACCGCCATGTAGGTGGTGACCGGCGTGACCGCGCCCTCGTAGGCGTCCGGCGCCCACGCGTGGAACGGCACGGCGCTGACCTTGAAGGCGAGCCCGACCACCAGCAGCAGCATCGAGAGCAAGAGGATGTTCGGCTCGGCGTCTCCGGCGGTGACGACGGCCGCGATCTCGGTCAGGTTCGTGTGCCCGGTCGCGCCGTAGAGCAGCGACATGCCAAAGAGCAGCACCGCCGAGGCGAAGCTCCCGAGCAGGAAGTACTTGAGCGCGCCCTCGGCGGCCTTGGGGCTGGAGCGCCGGAAGGCGACCAGGCCGTAGATGCCGAGCGACATCGTCTCGAGCGCCACGAAGAGGCTCAGCAGATCGGTCGCGCGGCCGAGGGCCATCGCGCCGAACGCGCTGAAGAGGAGGATGACGTAGAACTCACCCCGCTCGAGCCCGTACTCCCGCAGGTAGCCGCCCGCGAGGAGCGCCGCGAGGGCCGCGCCGCCGCAGATCACGAGGTCCAGGAAGTGCGCGAGGCGATCGGACGCCAGGTAGGCGGTGAAGAGCTCCGCGTTCTCGCCCGTCGCGGAGACCGGGTTGAACCAGAGGCCGAGGCTGATGGCGGCCGCCGCGAGCAGGATCACCGCGCTGACGATCGACAGCTCGGCGCGCTCCTTCGCGAACGCGTCGGCGAGCATCATGGCGAGCCCGCCGAACGCCACTACCAAGAGGGGCGCCACGAGCATGAACGAGGCGAAATCTCCGGTCATCGGTCAGCTCCGAGCTGGGCGAGGCGGACGGGGCGTTGCGTTGCGCTACCTGGCGCGAGCACCGCGGCGGTCGGGCCGTCGGCCTCGTCCTCGCGGGCCGCGGTCTCGCCCTCCTCCGCTTCTTCTTCTTCGGCGGCCTCACCCTCGGGGGCGGCCTCCTCGGGGAAGGCGCCGGGCAAGATGCGCAGCGAGTCGTCCTGGAACGCGACGATCGCGCGGGCGTTCCAGCGGCCCATGAACGCGTCGACCGACGCCTCCATCGGGTGCAGGAAGAAGTTCGGCACCAGGCCGATCCAGAAGATGAGCACGACGAGCGGGGCCATGATCCACCGCTCGCGGCCCGTCAGGTCGGCGAGGTTCTCGTTCTCGGGGTTCTTCACCGGGCCCCAGAACGTCTTGAGCACCGCGTGCAGCATGTAGATGGCCGCGAGGATCACGCCGGTGGCGGCGATCAGGGTGAAGACCTTCTGGTAGACGTTGAACGTGGACGAGACGAAGGTGCCGCTCAGCACCATGAACTCGCCGACGAAGCCGTTCGTGCCAGGCAGGCCGACCGAGCTCATCGCGACGATGACGAAGAGCGTCGTGTAGGCGGGCATCACCTTCGCGAGGCCGCCGAAGTCGGCGAGGTCGCGCGTGTGTCGGCGGTCGTAGATGACGCCGACCAGGATGAAGAGCGCGCCGGTCGAGATGCCGTGGCTGACCATCTGCAGGATGCCGCCGGCCACGCCGCCCTCGGTCATGCTGAAGATGCCCAGCATGACGAAGCCGAGGTGGCTCACCGACGAGTACGCGACGAGCTTCTTCACGTCACGCTGCACCCAGGCGCAGTACGCGCCGTAGACGATGCCGATGATCGCGAACACCGCGAGGCTCGGCGCCACGTAGCGGCTGGCCCACGGGAAGAGCGGCATCGCGAACCGGATGAAGCCGTAGCCGCCGAGCTTCAGGAGCACCGCGGCCAGGATCACCGAGCCACCCGTCGGCGCCTGCACGTGCGCATCCGGCAGCCAGGTGTGGAACGGGAACATCGGGACCTTGATCGCGAACGCCAGGGCGAAGGCGAAGAAGAGCACCAGCTGCTCGGTGCGCGGCAGCATCAGGAAGCTGATCTGCTCGAGGTCGAAGGTCATGACCTGCGCGGTGTTCTCGGGCGCGTAGCGGAACTGGATCACCACGTACAGGAGGGCGACCAGCATGAGCAGGCTGCCGACCATCGTGTAGATGAAGAACTTGACGGCCGCGTAGACCCGATCCTTGCCGCCCCAGACGCCGATGATGAGGTACATCGGCACCAGCATCAGCTCCCAGAAGACGTAAAAGAGGAACAGGTCGAGCGCGAGGAACGCGCCGAGCATGCCGACCTCGAGCATGAGGAAGGCGAAGGCGTACTCCTTGACCTTCGTCTTGACGCTGTTCCACGAGACGTCGAGCGCGATGGGCGTCAGGAGCGTGGTGAGGATGACCAGCCAGAGGCTGATGCCGTCCACGCCGACCTTGTACGAGATGCCGAAGCTCTCGATCCACGGCGCCTGCTCGAGGAGCTGGTAGCTCGCGGTGGCGAAGGTGAGACCCTCCTGCGCGAAGCCGCCGAAGAACGGGGCGCAGACGTGGCTCCAGAAGAACGCCGTCAGCGGGCCGGCCTCGGCCAGGGTGTCCGCGTCGGGGGCGAGCGCCTCACGCACGACCGGGCCGAGCAGGTAGAGCGAGAGCACGAAGCCCGCCCAGAGCCAGATGCTGGCCACGCGGCGGATGCCGTCGACCCACTGGCGCGGGACGAAGAGCAGCATGATCGCGCCGAGCGCCGGCCACGCCAGCAGCGCCGAGAGGTAGCCCTCGGTCGACGGCGTGCCGATGACGGCCGTGCTCACGAGCACCGCGCCCGCCATGGCGATCGCGTAGCCGAGCGGGCCGGCCTTCTCGGGCAGGAGTCGCCCCACGAAGAGGGTGACGAGCACCCACGGGAGGGGGAAGAGCAAGAGGGTCGTCAACACGTCGCTCATCGGACCAACTCCGCGCGGCGAGCAGGCTGCCGGGCCACACGCAAGGTGACGTCCTCGCTGCTACGCGCGAGGTTGCCGAAGGGGTTTCGGATCTCGACGGTGCCGCGGACGCGGACCGCCACCGTGATGCGCGCGGCGCCGATGGTGATCGCGTCACCCGGGGTGAGCGTGATGCGTCCGTCGTCCTCGCCGTCGCGGTCGGGGATCGCGGCGCCGTTGATGCGCACGATCAGCTCGCCGTCCTCATACGCGAGGCTCGGCGGCGCTTGCTCGGGATCGGCCATCGCGGCGGGGCCGCCGATCTCCGGGTCGAAGGTCCAGTCGTCGCCGGGCTCGAGCACGACCTCCATCGGGCCGAAGAGGTCACGCGGGTTCTCGACCACCGCGACCACCGCGTAGTAGGCGGCGCCGTCGTAGTCGAACTCGCCCTGCGCGTCCTCGGACCACTCGCTGTCCCAGGTGCCGTCGGAGTCGAAGTCCCAGCGGTACTCGTAGCCGAGGCCGCGGCTGGCGCTCCACTGGATCCGGCCGACCTCGGGCTCCGCCTCGAGGTTGGCGTGCGGATAGGTGAACCACCAGGCGAGGCCGGCGAAGCCGACCACGAAGAGGCCCGCGTAGGCGTAGATGACGCCGTTCTGCGGCCGGGTGATCAGGAAGCCGAGCGCCTTCATCCCGCCCGCGCTCGCGCGGGTGAGCAGGCCGTCGACGAAGAAGCGGTCGAGGTTCGCGGCGAACACGCCGAGCCACTTCATGGGCGAGACGATCACCGCGTCGTAGAGCTCGTCCACGCGCCACTTGTCCATGAGGAAGCGGTGCACCCCGGGCATGCGCTCCATGAGGGCCTTCGGCGCGGGGCTCTCTTCCTTGCCGTACCAGGCGTAGGCGAGGCCGGCGCCGACGAGGAACGCCCCCGTGCCCAGCGCCATCGCGAGGTAGGCGATCCACCCGGGGCCGTGCGCGAGGGTGCCCTGCCACTGCAGCGCGGCGACCATGTGCGGCGCCTCGCGCGCGGCGGCCATGGCGGCGCTGATGGCGGCCTCGTCGTGGCCCCCCTCGAGGGCGTGCAGGAACGCCTCGTAGTGCGGGGTCAGCCACGCGCTCCACCAGTTGGGCAGGTGCGTCCAGTGCGGCAGACCGAGGAAGCCGACCAGCGCCGCGCCGCCCGCGAGGACGTAGAGCGGGATGGTCATCGTCTCGGGCGACTCGTGCGGCTCGGCGTGCCCGTGCTCGTCATGAGCGTCATCGCCGTGGTGCTCACCCGGCGGGTGGCCACCCTTGTACTCGCCCCAGAAGGCGCGGAAGTAGAGGCGGAACATGTAGAACGCGGTCATCGTCGCCGCGATCACGAGGCCGACGAGGGTGAACCAGCCGACCCACGGGCCGACCCAGTTGCCGCTGGACAGGTTGTCCCAGACGCCGAGGTTCTCGTTCCAGAAGGTCGGCGCCGTCGTCGCCCAGTTGGCCGCCCCGAGGAGGATCTCGTCCTTGGAGAAGAAGCCGCTGAGGAGCGGGAAGCCCGCGATCGCCGCCGTGGCCACCAGGAAGGTCCGGTGGGTGTGCGGCATGTACTTCCGCAGGTTGCCGAGGTAGCGGATGTCCGCGTCGCCGTGGGCGTGAATGGCGTGCATCACGCTGCCGGCCCCGAGGAAGAGGCAGGCCTTGAAGAACGCGTGCGTGAAGACGTGGAACTGACCGGCCGCGAAGGCGCCGGAGCCGACCGCCGCGAACATGAAGCCCAGCTGACTCACGGTGGAGTACGCCAGGATCTTCTTCATCTGGTTCTGGACCAGCGCGACGCTCGCCGCGAGGAGCGCGGTCAGCGTGCCGACGATGGCGATGACGCTCATCGTGACGGGCGACTCGACGATCACCGGGCTGATGCGGCAGCAGAGGTAGACGCCCGCCGTGACCATCGTCGCGGCGTGGATGAGGGCCGAGACCGGCGTGGGGCCCGCCATCGCGTCGGGCAGCCAGGTGAAGAGCGGGATCTGCGCGCTCTTGCCCGTGCAGCCGAGGAAGACGAAGAGGCTCGCCGCGGTCGCGACCGTCAGCCCCGTGCCGCCGATGGTGAAGAAGCTGATCTGCGTCAGCCCGAGCGAGGTCGCGCTCGCGTTGATCTGCGAGAACTCGAACGCGTCGGGCGAGCGGACGGTGCTGACCAGGATGAACATCCCGATGAGCACGCCGAAGTCACCGATGCGGTTGACCACGAACGCCTTGCGGCCCGCCTTCGCGTACTCCTCGTTCTGATACCAGAAGCCGATGAGGAGGTAGCTGCAGAGGCCGACGCCCTCCCAGCCGACGAACATCAGCGGGAAGTTGCTCGCCAGCACCAGGATCAGCATCGAGGCGGTGAAGAGGTTCAGGTACGTCATGAAACGCGCGTACCCGGGGTCGTCGCCCATGTACCCGACGCTGTAGACGTGGATCAGCGACGCGATGCCCGAGACCATCACCGCCATGATCCCGCTGAGGTGATCCATGACGAAGCGGACGCGCACCGGGACGTCGCCGCCGTTGACGGTGATCGAGAACCACTCGTAGACGTCGTGCGTGAGCCGCTGCGGGCCGCCCTCCGCTCCCTGCATCAGGAAGCCGAAGCCGATCAGGCTGAGCAGGAACGCGCCGAACACCGAGCCGACCGCCACACCCGTGACGAGGCTCTTGTTCGCGTTGCGTCCCCACACGCCGTTGAGCAGCGCGCCGAAGAGCGGGAGCAGGACGATCCAGAGGAGCGTCCGCTCGATGTCGAAGCCGAAATCGAAGTCCATTCGGTCGCCTCGAGAGAAGCTCTAGTGCTTCAAGAGATCTGCCCGATCGCTCTCGACGGAGCGCTTCAGGCGGAAAAGGCTGATGAGGATCGCGAGCCCGACCGCGGCTTCCGATGCCGCCACCGCGATCACGAAGAAGGCGAAGACCTGCCCCTGGTGCGCCCAGGCGCCGGCCTCGCCGGGGTTCCAGCGGTTGAACGCCACCAGCGTGAGGTTGACCGAGTTCAACATGATCTCGATCGACATCAGCTGGAGGAGCGTGTTGCGTCGCGTCAGAAAGCCGATCGCCCCGATGGCGAAGAGCACGGACGCGAGCGCGAGATATGTCCCAAGACCGATCTCCACGTCGCTCTCCCTACTTGCTCGCCGCGCCGCCGGCGGCGGACTGACTGCGCTTCTCGAAGCTGCGCTTCTCGTCCGGGCTGTGCCCGCGCGCCACCGCCACCGCCGCGATGATCGCGACGAGGAGGAGGATCGAGAGCAGCTCGAACGGGACCGCGGCGCCCTGGTAGAGCGCCGTGCCCACCGCCTCGACGCCACCGAACTGACCGCACTCCGCGACGGCGCCGCGGCACTGGTCGAGGTCGACGTACGGTCGGTCGATGGTCGAGACGCCGAACGCGAGGGTGCCCCCGACCATCGCCATCACGCACGCCACCGCTACGCGCGTCGCCAGGCCACGTTGGTCCTTCGACGCTGGCATGGCGGATGGGCCTATCAGCATGATGACGAAGATGAAGAGCACCACGACCGCGCCCGCGTAGACCAGCAGCTGGATCGCCGCGAGCAGATGCGCGTGCAGCGTCAGGTACAGGCCCGCGAGCGAGAGGATGTGCGCGAGCAGCGACACTGCGGCCCGCAAGGGGCTCCTCAGGCTGACGGTCATCACCGCCGTGACGATGGCCACGACGGCGCAGAGAAGGAAGATCAGCTGTCCGCCACCGCTCACTCGGCAGCCTCCGCGTAAAGACTCCTGCGCACCGCCGCGTCGAGCCGCTCGTTCTCACCCATGCCCTGCTCCACCGCCGAATAGAAGTCCTCGGGGTACTTCCGGATGAAGCCGAGCATGGGCATCGCGGTCCCGTCTGCGAGCGCGCAGATCGTGTTGCCCATCATGTTGTTGGAGATGTCGACGAGCATGTCGACATCCGCCCGCGTGCCCTTGCCGCTCGCGATCTGGTCGAGCACGTCGACCAGCCACCCGCTCCCCTCGCGGCAGGGCGTGCACTGGCCGCAAGACTCGTGGGCGTAGAACTTCATCAGGTTGCGCGCCGCCTCGGTCATGTTGACCGAGCTGTCCATGACGATGGCGCAGCACGTGCCGAGCATCGTGCCGATGTTGCGCATCGTGTCGACGCCCATGGGCACGTCGAGGTGCGACATCCCGTGCCACGGGTGCATCGGGTCGTCGTCCTTGGGCGCGTTCACCTTGTGATCCGGGTGGATCACCGGGGTGGAGCTGCCGCCGGGGATGACGCCCTTGAGGGGGCGATCGTCGTGCAGCATGCCGCCGCCGAGATCGTAGATGAGGTCGCGGAGGGTGATCCCGACGGGCGCCTCGAAGACCCCGGGGTTCTTGACGTGACCGCTGACGCCGTAGAGGCGCGTGCCTCCGTCGCGGAACGACTCGGGCAGGAGGCTGATGTCGCTCCACGCCTTGCCGCCGCGGTCGATCACGTCCGGCACGGCCGCGATGGTCTCGACGTTGTTGACGATGGTCGGCTGGCCGAAGGCGCCGATGACGGCGGGGAACGGGGGCTTGAGCCGGGGCTCGCCGCGCTTGCCCTCGAGCGAGTTGAGGAGCGCGGTCTCTTCACCGCAGATGTACGCGCCGGCGCCCGGGTGGACGTGCACGTCCATCTCGAAGTCCACGCCGAAGGGGCGCTTGCCGAGGTAGCCCTTCTTGCGCGCGTCCTCGATCGCCGCCTCGAGCCGGCGGATGGACGTCACCAGCTCGCAGCGCACGTAGATGTAGGTGACGTGCGCCCGGATGGCGTGCATCGCGATGATGCAGCCCTCGATGAGCCGGTGCGGGTCCTTCTCCATGATCTGGCGATCCTTGAAGGTCCCGGGCTCGCCCTCGTCGGCGTTGATGACGAGGTAGGTGACCTCGCGGTCCTTGGGGAGGAAGCCCCACTTGACGCCCGCCGGGAAGCCAGCGCCGCCTCGGCCGCGGATGTTCGCCGCCTTGACCTCCTCGAGCACCTTCTCGGGAGGCATGCCGGTCAGCGCGCTGCGCGCCTGCTTGT
This sequence comes from Sandaracinaceae bacterium, assembly GCA_004213565.1. Classification (GTDB taxonomy): domain Bacteria; phylum Myxococcota_A; class Polyangia; order Polyangiales; family Sandaracinaceae; genus JAVJQK01. Next base: position 1,376 of record SHBB01000279.1, on the reverse strand, counting down.
AGGCGCCGAGACGCTCGGCGACGGGGAGGGTCCAGGACTCCTCGGTGCCGAAGCGGTCGGAGAGGATGGGATCACGGTCGGCCATGGTCACTCTTCCTCGCCCTGGTCAGCCGCGGTAGCAGCGCTCGAAGGGCTCGAGACGGGAGGCGCGGTGCGGAGCTCGGCGGGCATGGGCGCCACGCCCAGCTCGTCGAGCACGCGGTCGAGCTTCGCGATGTCCAGGTGCTCGTGGAACTCGTCGTTGAGCTGGATCATCGGCGCGTTGCCGCACGCGGCGAGGCACTCGGCCTTCAGCAGCGTGACCTTGCCGTCGCGGCTGGTGCCGCCGACGCCGCAGCCGAGCCGGCGCTCGAGGTGCTCCTGGATCGTCTTGGCGCCGCGGAGATCGCAGCTGAGGGTGCGACACACCCACACGACGTTCGGGGCCACCTTCTCCTGGTGGTACATCGTGTAGAAGGTGACGACGCCCTTCACCTGGCTCGTGCTCATGTCGAGCCGGTCGGCGACGAACTGGATGATGTCCGGGCTGACCCACCCCTCCTGCTCCTGGCAGAGATGGAGGACGGGAATGCACGCGGCCATCTTGGTCGGGTAGCGAGCGATGAGCTCGTCGACGACCTGATCGTGATTCGTGGAAAGACTGAACGACATGCCGTCAGTGTGGGGTCGTAGGGTGATGCGGACGGGCTCGCGGTTCGGTTTGGTCGGAAACCGGAGCGGTTTGGCCGGGAGAGCGAGGCGCTTCAGCCCCCTTCTGGAGGCCGCCGGACTGTCCCGGTGCCTGTATCTCGACGACGGTCAACTCGACGACTGTCGCACGGAGAAACAGGTGGCCTCGAATGGCGCGAAAACGTGGACGGAGTGGGGGTAAAAGGGCCTCGCGCGGGTCGGACGCTAGGCTGCGCCGCGGGGGATGTCAAGGAGGAGCGGGGGTGGGTCGGCCGAGGCGTTCTGGCCGCGTTTCGAGTCCCCCGGAGGCACGCGGCCACACCCTGAGTTTCCCTTTCCTTTGGCGGGCTTCGCGGGTAGGCTCTCCCCCGCTCGCGCCCGCGCCTGGGGGTCCACCGCGCCGGCCGAGCGGCACACGATAAACGAACATCTACCCGACCCACCCTTTTACCCGGGGTAGCCCCCGCGGCGATCGTCTGGCGGGGCTGGAGGGGATACGTGACCGTCTTCTGTCCCAACTGCGGCAAGCCCAACACCGACTCAGCCCACCAGTGCGTGGCCTGTGGCACCGAGCTCAAGCCGAAGAGCTCTGGCAAGTTCAAGGGCACCATGATGATGAGCGGCGTCTCGGTGCCGCAGCAGCCCGGTGCTCCTCAAGCGGGTGCTCCGCAAGCGGGTGCGCCCCAGCCTGGCGCGCCGCAGCCCGG
>SHBB01000278.1 GCA_004213565.1 Sandaracinaceae bacterium | reverse complement strand
TACTCCATCACCATGGCGAGCGCGCCATCCGGCAGCTCGCCGAGCGCATGGAACCGGATGATGTTGGGGTGGCGGAGCTTGGTGACGAGCTCGCACTCGCGCACGAAGCGGGCGCGCGTCGTCGTGCCGAGCGCGGCGTGCGGGTGCAGCACCTTCACCGCCACGTCTCCGCCGCCGTCGAGCCGCTCCGCGCGGTACACCGTGCCGGTCGAGCCCGCGCCGAGCGCCTCCTTCAGACGCCAGCGGTCGTGCAGGGTCTGATCGTGTCGGCGCGCCCAGCCCCGCGGCGACTGCGGGAGGCTGGAGGGCGACGTACTTCGGTCGCACACGCTCATGGCCTCCAGACAGACGCGCGACGCCGAATATTCGGCTCACGTGCCCTCCCCTCCGCGTCGCCCCATACTGGGTGAGCATGATGATCTTCCTCGAGCCCGCGCTTCAGGTCTTCGCCGCGATCGCCTTCGGGCACGTGTTGGGGCTGGGAGAGCTGCTCGAGCGACGAGGCTATCGCTGGTTCCGTGGCGCGCCGCTCGCGCTGGGCGTCGCCGGGGGCGTGCTCGGCGTGCTCATGCTCCTCCTGTCGACCGCGGGCGTGCATCACTTCTGGCTCGCCGCGCTGACCAGCTGGGTGTTCCTCGGGCAGGTGCGTCACCGCGGCCGCGCCGTGATGGCCGCGATCCTCGTGCTCTACCTCGGCGTGTGGACCGCGGGCCTCGACAACCTGGACACGCGGGCGCTCGCGGGTCTCTTGGCCGGCTTGATGGGCGTCGGCGTCCTGCAGCGCCTCTTGAAGCGAGCCCGCCCCAAGCTCCCCGACACCGTCGTCGAGGAGCGCTGGGCCTGGTACGCGGTCGTGGCCGGCTACCTGTTCCTCGTCGAGATGGACCTCGGCTTCGCGTGCGCGGTGTGGGCGTTCCAGAGCGGCCGCACCGACGTGAACGCGAGCAAGCTGCGCTCGTGGGGCGTCAAGCCTCCGCTCTCCGCTCCCGACTGACGGCCGCGACGGCGTCATCGGACGCGCGCTCAGGGGACCTCTCGCGCGGCGCCGTGCGCGAGGGTGTAGAACCGCTCGCCTGGGCGCAACGCGGCCCGCAGGTCTCGGAGCGGGTCGAGCCGCCCCTCGTCGCTCAGCTGGAAGGTGCCCCAGTGCACCCCGAGGGACTCTTCGGCACGCAACGCGCGGTGGGCGCGGGCGGCCTCCTCCGGGCTCATGTGCATGCGCGCGAGGAAGCGCCGCGGTCGGTAGGCGCCGATGGGCAGGATGGCGAGACGGGGCGCGCCGAAGCGGGCCTCGACCTCGGCGAAGTGCGGCCCGAACGCGGTGTCGCCGGCGTAGTAGACGCGGCCGCTCGGCCCCTCGAGCACGAAGCCGAGCCAGAGGGTGACGTCGGCGTCGCCGAGCCCCCGCCGCGAGCTGTGATGGACGGGCACGCCGTGCACGCGGACGCCCGGGGCCACCTCGATCGCGCCGTCCCAGTCGAGATCTTCGCCGCCCTCGACGCCGCTCTCGCGGAGGAGCGCGGCGTTGCCCAGCCCGACGAGGATGCGCGGGCGATCGCGCGCCGCGAGCCGTCGCAGCGTCGGGAAGTCCATGTGGTCGTAGTGGTTGTGACTGACGAGCACGACGTCGATCGGCGGCAGGTCCTCGAAGCGGATGCCCGGCGCGCGCTGGCGCCGCACGCCCACGCCGAGCGGGCCGACCACGTCCGCGTAGACCGGATCGGTCAGCACGTTCAGCCCGTCCATCTGCACCAGCGTGGTCGCGTGGTTGATGAACGTGACGCGCAGATGCCCTCCCCCGAGCCGCGTCGGCGGGGGCGCCCCCGGCGGCTCGTCGATCCAGTCCCACGGCCTCCGATCGGAGGTCAGCGCCCACTCCAGCAGCTCACCGACCTCGAGGGGCGGCGTGGGCGCGCGGTTGTGAAAGCGCTGCCCGTCGAAGTGATCGCTCCGCGGGCCGTCGTAGCCGTAGGTGGCGCAGCTCGACAGGAGCAGGGCGGCGAGCGCGGGGACGCGGGGCGACACGCGGTGTCCTGAGGCCGACGGGCCCGCCTTGCAAGTCCCGCCCTCGGCGCGCTTTCCTCCCTGGCGAAGCTCGCGATACCGTGGGGCGGCCATGACGAAGAAGGTCGCCATCTTCTGGCCCGGCGACGCGCGGGCCATCCCCAACGAGCTCGCCACGCCCAACGCCGAGGAGGCGACGCGGCAGCTCGAGAACGCGCTGAAGAAGCTCGGCCGCCAGCCCTACCGGGTGCCCGGCTTCCTCGCGAAGCCGCACGAAGCCATCACGAAGCTCGGCCCGATCGACGACCCGATGGTCGGCGTGTGCGTGCACTGGTTCTACGGGCCGCACACCACGGACGGCGTCGTCGGCAAGGACAACCCGCTGCTCTTGGCGAGTAACTTCAGCGGTCAGTGGCCGGGGCTGGTGGGGCTGCTCAACACGGGCGCGTGCCTCGAGTCGCTCGACCGCGCCCACTCGCGCATCTGGACCGACGCCCCCGACTGGACCGCCGACGAGACCTTCATGGCGCGGCTCGACGAGTGGTGCTCGAGCGGGGCGGTCCGCTACTCGGAGGAGGCGATCCATCGCCACGCGCCCATCAGCCACGAGGCCTCGCAGCGGGCGCAGCGCGTGGCGCAGCAGTTCCGCGAGCGACGCGCCTTGATCCTCATGCTCGGCGACACCTCGATGGGCATGATCAACGGCTACTTCGGGCCGCGGCTGTTGAACCAGCACGGCTTCACCGAGCACAAGGTCGACCAGGCGTGGATCCTCGACCGCGGCCGCCGCATCGAAGACGCGCGCATCGACGCCGCGCTCGCGTTCGTGAAGGACGAGGGCGTGACCTTCCACTGGAAGGAGGGCGACGACGCGCAGGACTTCACCGAGAACGACACCCGCGAGCAGCTGCGCGACTACCTCGCGGTGCTCGACCTCATCGGTGAGTTCGAGGCCGACTGCATGGGCTGGCAGTACCAGCTCGGCCTCATCCCGCTGCGCCCGCCCTCGGACTTCGCGGAGGGGCTCTTCAACTCCACCTGCCGCCCGGAGTCGAACGGCGACACCATCACCACCGCGACCGAGGCCGACCAGGGCAACGTGGTCCCGCAGGAGATGATGAAGCGTCTGTTGAAAGACAAGGGTCTTCACCAGGCGGTCATGTTCCACGACGTGCGCTGGGGCGCCGAGCACGAGGGCCGCTTCCTCTGGGTCCTGCTCAACAGCGGCAGCTGCGGCGCGTACGCGTTCAACCACGACCCCGACACGCTCGAGGGCGCGCACAGCTACCGGCAGCCCTCCCTCTACTTCCCCACCCCCGGCGGCACCTTCGCGGGCGAGAGCCTCCCCGGCGAGATGACCTGGGCCCGCAGCTACATCCGCGGCGGCAAGCTCTGGATGGACGTCGGCAAGGGAGAGGTCGTGAAGCTCCCGCCCGACGTGCGCGACGCGTGGTGGGAGGGCACGACCCGTCAGTGGCCCTTCATGGCCGCCGACATGGGCATCGGCCGGGACACGCTGATGGCGCACTACCTCTCGAACCACGTCGCGGTCGCGTACGGCGACATCTTCGAGGAGATGGTCGCGCTCAGTCAGGAGCTCGGCTTCTCCGTCCGCGTCCTGCGCGACCCGAGCTGACGCTCAGCCCGGGAGCATCTGGCGCAGGCGGTGGTTCTGGACCAGGCGCTTGCGCTCGGCCTGGTTGAGCGCCTCGATGGCGCGGCCGACGAGGATGTTGGGCACGAGCGCGACGAAGAGCGCCACGAAGAAGAGGAGCACCGAGGTCGGGACGGCGGGGAACTCCACGAGGTGCGGGAGGATCAGGACCATGCCGCCCTCGAAGTCGAGGCTCGGGGGCAGCACGCCGACTTGCTGGAGACCGAGCGGGATCATCACGCTGAGCACGCTGCACGAGTTGATGAGGCCGCGCAGCTTCCAGTCGGCGCGCTGGCTGACGGTGAACGCCACCGCGGTCGCGCTGGCCAGCGCGGGCACGAGGAAGAGGGGCCCGACCACGCTGCTGAAGACGGCCAGGGTGGCGAAGGCGAAGGGCACCGCGGGGGCCACGAGCGCGCCGACCGCGCGCTGACTTCGCCACAAGAACAGGGCGCCGAACGCGCTGCCGACGAGCAGCACCCCCAGGGCCACGAAGGTCGGCCAGTCGCGGATCCCCATCCACCAGAGGATCGGGAGCACCGCGGTGCCGGCCGCGTAGGCGACCGCGCTCCGGCCGTAGGCGTGCCTCGCGCCGCGCCGCCGCTCGACGTCGATCTCCCGCTCGACCTCGTCGGGCACGCGCGTCGCGTCGGCGTCGGTGAGGAGCTTCTCGATCATCCCGATCATCTCGCGGTTGCCGGGGTCGAGCACCGCGGCCGCGCCCAGCTCGCGCAGCGCCTGCACGCGCACGGTCTCGCTCGAGCCGATGCGCTCGCTCGCCATGGAGACGCGCGCCGCCTCGGCGTGCTGGGTGGCGACCTCCCGGCGGAGCTCCGCGTTGCGCTCGCCTTCGAGGTAGGCGCGCAGCGCGGCGAGCATCTCCCCCGCGTCCGCGAAGCGATCGTCGGGGGTGGGCGAGGTCGCCTGCTCGCAGATGGCGTCGATCTCGGCCGGGAACTCCGGGTCCTCGAGCCGCTGGCTCGGCCGCGCGTCGACGCCGTTGACGGTGGAGCGCATGCGGTCCCCCGCCGAGCCCCGGTGGAGCGGCTGGTGGGTGCAGACCTCGAAGAGGATCACGCCCAGGGTGTAGACGTCGGCGCGCGCGTCGATCTCGTCGCCGGTCGCCTGCTCGGGCGACATGTAGCCCGCGGTGCCGATCACGGACCCGGGCACGGTGTACTGCGGCGCGCCCTCGTCGGTGGTCGGGTCCGTCAGGTCGCTGTCGGTGCGCAGCTTGGCGATGCCCCAGTCGAGCACGTTCACCTCGCCGTAGTCGCCGACCATGATGTTGGCGGGCTTCAGGTCGCGGTGCACCACGCCCCGGGAGTGCGCGTAGGCCACGGTCTCGCAGACGCGCTCGACGATGGAGAGCAGCGCGCGGCGATGAAAGCGCTCTTGCAAGCTCCGGGTGCGGCTCGCGAGGCCGACCAGGATGCGCTGCAGGGTGATGCCCTTGACCCGCTTCATCGCGAAGTAGGGCTGGCCGCTCGGGGTGACGCCGAGATCGTAGACGGGCACCACGCCGGGGTGCTCGAGCTGCGCCTGGACGCGCGCCTCGCGAATGAACCGGTCACGCGCGGTCTGCCCACGCACCTCGGGGAGGAGGACCTTGAGGGCGACCTCCCGGCCGATCTGCGCGTCGAGGCAGAGATCGACGGTGCCCATGCCGCCCTGGCCGAGCTCGCGGCGGTGTGCGTAGCGCTCGTAGCCGAGGTCGGAGAGCTGGCGAGGGCTGGCGTCGACGTCGGGGACGGGCGCCTCGGACGGCAGGTCGCCTTCGAGGGTCTCGCCCTCCGGATCCTCGGGCAGCTGCCCGTCGACTACCGTGTCTGCCCCCCGGGCTGCCGGGCCGCCCGCCATCGTGCGCCAGTCGTCGTCCCCGTTGCTGCTCATGGAGGGATTGAAGCATCCCCGGCGCGAGCGGGACAGAGATCAGACCGAGCCGGGGCGGTACCAGTCGAACTCGTTGTCCCGATGGAAGCCCACGAAGGCCAGGCTGATGCTCGCCTCGAGCGCGCGCACGTGGTGCCACCAGCCCACGGGGAGGAACAGCGCGTCGCCCGGACCGAGCTCCACCAGGAGCTCGCGCGCGCTCACGTGATCCCGCTCCGGATCCACCGCGGCGTACATCGCGGTGGCCCCCTCGAAGAGCGAGGTCTCCCAGGGCGCGAACAGCCGGAAGCGCTTCCGCCCCCGCAGCTGCACGAAGAGGATGTTGGAGGTGTCGTGGTGGAGGGGCGTGACCGTGCCGGCCGGGCCGAGCCAGAGCGCGGTGCAGCCACGAAAGCGGGTCGGGTCCAGGATCCCGTCGTCGAGGCGGAGGTCGTCGCGCACGCCCGCGAGGGCCGGATCGTCCAGGTTCTTGTTGTTCGCGACCATGTAGAAGTCGTTGGACGCGTCGGTCGCCTCGATGCGGTCGACGAGCGCGCGCATCGTCGAGGTGCGGGTGTGCTCGGCGCTCCGCATGTCGTAGTAGGGGTCGGCCTCGCGCCCCTCGGTGATGCGGACCTCGGCGTCTCCCCAGCGCGTGCGGAAGGTTTCCAGGGTCCACGCCGCGGCCGGCCAGTCGCGGGCGTAGCCCTCGACGAGGAGCGGCGATCCGGTGGCGTAGAAGCGCTCGTAGAAGGTCCCGGCGTCGATGGCCTCGACGCGCGCGATGGGCTGCTCGGCCGTGTCGCGGGCGCGCGCTTGCATCTTCACGACCTGCCCGAGGCGGCGCGCTTCTCGCGCGTGCGCGGTGGCGGCGGCGAACACGGGCGAGGCGAGGATGGCGTCGACCCGCGACCGCGCCTCCTTCGGCGGGACGCCCTCCGCCTCGAGCGCGGCGCGCACCTTCTCCGGCGACGCGCCGCGGAGCAGGTTGTCGGCCGCCCACCGCCGCCACTCGAACGAGAGCACCGCGCCGGCCGCGCGTGCCTTGCGCTTCTTGGCCACGCGCTATTCGGGCGCCGGCATCGGCGGCGGCGGCATGGGCGGCGGCATCGGAGGCAGCGGTCGCCCGGAGTCCGGCGGCGGGCCGGCGTCACCTGGACCCGCGTCCACGGGCGGCGGCATCGGCGGCGGTGGCGGCCCGGCGTCGGGCATGGGCGACGCGATCCCCGAGTCCTCCGGCGGCCCGGCGTCCTGCGGCGCGGGCATCGGCGACGGAACCCCCGAGTCCTCCGGCGGCGGCGGCATGGGCGCGATGATGCCCGAGTCCTGCGGGCTCTCCACGCTGCCGCAGCCCACCGCGCCCGCGGCGCTCCCGACGGCCACGCTGGCCGCGAAGACGGCGGCGCGCACCATCGCGGGGCCCTTGGGTTTCGGGGTCAATCCGTCGTCGGCCATCGACGAGACTCTACAGCTTGTCAGCGCGTCCATCCACGGGTGACGGTTGGGGGCATGAGCGACCTCTTCCTCGGGATCGACGTCGGCACGGGCAGCGCGCGCGCCGGGCTCTTCGACGCGAACGGGACGCGGCACGGCATGGGGGTCACCGAGATCCAGACCCACCGCCCGCAGCTCGACTTCGTGGAGCAGTCGTCGGACGACATCTGGAGAGCCTGCGTCGCCTCCGTCGCGGCGGCGATGCGCGAAGCGGGCGCGTCGCCCGATCGGGTCCGCGGCGTGGGGTTCGACGCCACCTGCTCGCTGGTCGCGCTCGACGCCGAGGACCGCCCGGTCACGGTGAGCCCCGGCGGGGACGACGCGTTGAACGTCATCGTGTGGATGGACCACCGCGCCATGGATCAGACCGCGCGCATCAACGCGACCGAGCACGACGTCCTGCAGTATGTCGGCGGCACGATGTCGCCGGAGATGGAGCCGCCCAAGCTCCTCTGGCTCAAGGAGCACCTCCCCGAGACCTGGGCCCGCGCCGCGCGCTTCTACGACCTGCCCGACTTCCTCGTGCATCGGGCCACGGGCGGGGACGTCCGCTCACTCTGCACGACCGTCTGCAAGTGGACCTACCTCGGACACGAGGCGCGGTGGGACGACACGTTCTTCCGACAGGTCGGGCTGGGGGACCTCACCGACGACGACCACGCGCGCATCGGACAGACCGTGCGACCCATGGGCGAGCGCGCCGGGGGTCTGACCGAGGCGGCGGCGAAGGAGCTCGGCCTGCGGCCGGGGACGCCCGTCGGCGTCGCGATCATCGACGCGCACGCGGGCGGGCTGGGGCTGCTCGGGGCGCGCGGCGAAGGCGAGCCGCCGCTCGACGCCGCGGCGCTCGAGACCCGGCTCGCGCTGATCGGCGGCACGTCGAGCTGCCACATGGCGGTGAGCCGCGAGCCGAAGCACATCCCGGGGATCTGGGGCCCGTACTTCTCGGCCATGGTGCCCGGGCTCTGGCTGACCGAAGGCGGCCAGTCGGCGACGGGCGCCCTGATCGATCACGTCATCGAGTCGCACGCGCGCCACGCGGAGCTGGTCGCGGAGGCGAGGCGGGAGGGCACGAGCGTCTACGCGCTCCTGAACGCGCGGCTGGACGCGCTGGCCGCGTCGGTGGCGTTCCCCGCCGCGCTCACCCGCGAGCTGCACGTGCTGCCGTACTTCCACGGCAACCGCAGCCCGCGCGCCGACCCGAGCCTGCGCGGCATGGTCAACGGGCTGAAGCTCGACGGATCGATCGACGCGCTCGCCCTGCTCTACCTCGCCACCGTGCAGGCCATCGCGCACGGCACCCGGCACATCGTCGACGCGATGAACGGGGCGGGCTACCGCGTCGACACGCTGGTCGCCTGCGGAGGCGACACGAAGAACCCGGTCTTCCTGCGCGAGCACGCCGACGCGAGCCGCTGCCGGATCATCCTGCCTCGCGAGCCCGAGGCGGTGCTGCTCGGCGCGGCGATGCTCGGCGCGACGGCCAGCGAGGCGGTGCCCGACCTGGTGGCCGCGATGAGCACGATGAACGCGGCCGATCGCGTCCTCGAGCCGGCGCGGGGAGACGTCGCCGCGCACCACGAGCGGAAGCACCGCATCTTCCACCGCATGCACGCCGACCAGCTCGCCTACCGCGCGCTGATGGACGGGTAGCTTCAGCTCGCGCGGGCCCAGCCTCGCTGCTCGAGCGCGCGGGCGGCGACGTCGAAGAGCGCCCGCCGCGAGAAGGGCTTGTGGAGGATCTCTCCTCCCAGGTGGTCCACGAAGCTCGCGTAGTCGCTCATGACCACCGACGCGACGTCCGGCCGGAGCGCGCGCGCCCGCGCGACGACCTCTCTTCCGCTGAGCCCCGGCATCACGAGATCCGCCAGCAACAGGTCCACCGGCTCCCCCGCCGCGAGCCGACGCAGCGCCGCCGTCCCGTCGCGCTCGCAGATCACCGAGGCCCCACGCTTGCGGAGCGCGTCGGTCACGAGACGCTGGGTGTGCCGATCGTCATCGACCACGAGCACGCGCGCGCCGAAGAGCGGCTCCGCCTCGGGCGCCACGTCCTCCCGCTCCGCGATCGCGCGCGGGAGATAGATCTTGACGCAGCTGCCGTGGCGCATCTGGCTCTCGAGCGTCATCGCCCCGCCGGACTGGCGCACGATGCCGTACGCGCTCGAGAGCCCCAGGCCGCGCCCGCCATGCTCGACCCGGGTCGTGAAGAAGGGCTCGAAGGCGCGCTCGAGGTTCTCCGGCGCCATGCCGTGGCCGTGGTCCTGCACGGAGACGCGCACGTAGTCTCCCGGCCCCACCGTCTGCCCACCGCGCCGCAGCGGATCGGCGAGCGTCACCGCCCGCACGTCGACGTCGATGGTGCCACCGTCCGGCATCGCCTCGCGCGCGTTCTCGACCAGCCCCACCAGGACCTGCTCGAGCTGATCGCGGTCGATCTGGGCCGGGGTCGCCTCCGCGCACGCGCTCACCCGCAGGGTGTGACGCTCGCCGAGGGCGTGCCGCAGGGAGTCAGCGAGCTCCTGCGCGACTCGGCCCACGTCGTGCTGCGCCACCTGTCGCGGCTGGCGACCGCCGAACGCCACGAGGTGGTGCGTGAGCCCGGCCGCGCGATCCACCGCGTTCAGCGCCACCTCGAGCTCCTCGCGGCGAGGGTCACCGTGCGGCAAGTCGCTCGCGACGAAGGACACGCAGGATCGGATGACCATCAGCAGGTTGTTGAAGTCGTGCGAGACGGCGCCCGCCAGCCTTCCCACCGCCTCGAGCCGCTGCCCCACGCGGGCCTCCTGCTGCAGGTGACCGCGCTCGTGGGCGTAACGAAGGGCGCGCTCGAGGGTCGCGGCGTCGAGCCCGCGTGCCGGGAGGTGGTCGTCGGCCCCCGCGCGAACCGCGGCGGCGCCCTCGCCTGGGTCGTCCGAGATCAACGCGATGATCGGCGCTCTGGACGCCGCGCGCAGCCGTGCCACCCGCTCCGGCTCACCGGCCACATCGAGGAGGGCCACGTCGACGAGCCCCTCGTGGGTGATGGCTTCGGTGAGCGACGCGACCGCGCCGAAGCGCACTGGCCGCGGGCCGAGGTCCGCCAGCAGCGCCTCCAGCTCCGCCATCGCGCCATCGTCCTCGCCGACGTACAGCACGCTCAGTAGGGAGGGACGCTCGATCTCGCCGCTCTCGGTGACCCCGACCTGACTCATGGCGATACAATGCGGCGTGATCGGTCAAAGCCGTACGCGGGTTAACCCTGAATGAGTCAACGGATGTCCCGCATCGACCCCGAGAGGGAGCCTGAGCTCCCTACGCGGTGACGTCGGCACGGGCCGCGAACAGGCCTCTTCGGTGGAGACCGTGGACGGGAGGGGTCGAGGTCAGACCGCGAGGAGCCGCTCGAGGGCTTCCCAGAGGCGGTGCTTCGGCGCGAAGCCGAGCGCCCCCGCCGCCTCGGCCTCCACGTGATACGCGGGGTCGTCGTGCATCGACATCAGCACGCAGCGCGCGGTGGACGCGGCCGTGGTCATCTCGCGCACCAGCTCCAGCCCCACGCCGTCCGGGAGACCGAAGTCCACCAGCACGAGATCGGGCGCCGGGCTCCCCAGCGCCTCGCGCGCCTCCGCGAGGGTCGTCGCCTCGGCGACCACCCGGGCTCCTTTGCGCGCCAACGCACGGGAGAGACCGGCGCGAAAATCGAGGTCGTCCTCGACCAGCATGATGGACATGTCTCGCATACGGTCTCCCTGGATTCAGCCTGGACGCCAGACCACCGCGCACCCATGGGGGAAAACCCGGATCCTCGCTCCGGATAACCCGGTTCAGGCGTCGATCAGGCCGTATCGCACCGCCAGCCGGGTCAGCTCGGCGACGTTCTTGGCGTCTAGCTTCTTGGCCAGCTGCGCGCGGTGCGACTCCACCGTCTTGATGCTGATGAACAGCGTCGAGGCGATCTCCTTGGTGCTCTTGCCCTCCGCGATCAGCTGGAGGATCTCGCGCTGGCGGTCGGTCAACAGATCGAGCGGCGTCGTGCCGATCGTCCCGCCGCCCACGAGGGTGTCGACGACCGCGCTCGCGACGCTCGGGCTGAGGTACTTGCCGCCCCGGTCGATCGCGTCGACCGCGAGGGCGAGCTCCTCCGGGGCCCCGTCCTTGAGCACGTAGCCACGCACCCCCAGCTCCAGCGCGCGGTGCACGTAGGCGGGCTCGGCGTGCACCGAGAGCACGATGACCGCGAGCTTCGGGTTCGCGGCCAGGGCCTGCTTCGCGACGTCCAGCCCGTTGAGTCCCGGCAGCCCGATGTCCGTCACCAGCAGGTCCGGCTCCAGCTCCTCGAGCAAGCTCAGCGCGGCCCTCCCCTCGCCCGCCTCCCCGACGACCTCCACGCGCGGATGCCCCTCGAGGAGGCGCCGCAGGCCCGCCCGGACCAGGCGGTGATCGTCGACCAGCACCGCCCGAAGCCTCACCCTACCGCCCCCAAACGAAGATGGTTGAGCCGACCCCCACCCCACGGGACACTGCGTGCGGTGGGAGAAGTCCAGGCGGTGGGAGAGACCACGACGCCTCATCATGCCACAGCGTGGACCCGCGGAGTGGCCGTCGCGGTGTGGTTGGTCGTCGTCGGGCCCGCGCTCGCGCTCTGGTGGGCAGCGGGGCAGCAAGCCCGAGAAGCGGACCGGGAGAGCGCCGAGAGCCTCGCGCTGGCCACGGCCAACCGACTCGAGGACTTCGTCGGCGCGCGCTTGCTCGCCGCGAGCGCCTTCGCCCGCACGCTGGAGGTGGACCCCGCCGCCGACGAGCAGGAATTCGCCGCGCGCGCGGGCCGGCTGACGGAGCGGCTCGAGGGTCTGCTCGCCCTCAACTGGATCCACCCCGACGGCACCATCGTCTGGATCCACCCCGCGGAGGCCAACGCGGAGGCCCGTGGGCGCAACGTGCTGCGTCATCCGGACGCCGCCGAGCACGCCCGAGAGGCGATCGACACGCGCCGGCCGACGCGCACGCCGTTCCTGGAGCTCTTCCAGGGGAACACCGGGTTCGCGACCTACATCCCGGTCGTGATCGACGGTGAGCTTCGCGGGCTCGTCAACGCCGTGTTCGACATCGAGGTGCTCGCGCGCTTGCTGCTCGAGGAGGACGGCGCGGCAGCGTACCGCCTCCGGGAAGACGGCGTGACGCTCTACGCGAGCCGAGGCGTGTCGGCTTCGGAGCCCGCGATGAGCCGACAGGCCCTGTACGTGTCGAATCGGC
>SHBB01000277.1 GCA_004213565.1 Sandaracinaceae bacterium | reverse complement strand
GCCCGGGCGCGCGCGGGCGGCCTCGCCAGGAGGTCCGCGTGCAGATGCGCACCGCCGCGCCGAGCGTCAGCGGCTACCTCTCCCCCGAGCAGATCATGCGCGTCGTGCGCCGCAACCAGGCCGCCGTGCGCTACTGCTACGAGAACGAGCTGCAGCGTCAGCCCAGCCTCTCGGGCCGCATCGAGATCCAGTGGCGCATCGCGCGCAACGGCTCGGTCACGAGCGCCCGCGTGGGCAGCACGACGATGCGCAACGCGCGGGTCGAGGGCTGCATCGTCCGGCAGGTGCGGCGCTGGCGCTTCCCCCAGCCCGACGGCGGCGAGGTCGACGTGCGCTTCCCGTTCATCTTCGGCTCCGGCGGCTGATCGTCGTCAGCAGCCCTCGAGCTCGCGCAGCCGCTCGATCTCGGAGAGCAGCTCGGGATCGGTCACCAGCTCGAAGAGCGCCGCGTCGTCGATGCCGAGCGCGCTCATGCCCTCGGTGGCCTCGAGGAAGAGCCACGCTCGGCCCCACACGGTCAGGATCGCGTCGCGCCAGCAGGGGTCGGTGATGCGCGCGTAGGCGGTCGGGTCCTCGAGGCGCGCGCGGCGCAGGTAGCGCTCGACGTACCAGAGGAAGGTGAGCAGACCGTCGCGTGCGCTCGTGCTGCGGCCGGGCGCCATCTGGTCGACGAAGGCCCACGCCACCGCGAGCGAGTTGACGTACTGCACCGTCTCCTCGAAGAGCATGTTGAAGCCCTGGTCTCCACCGTCGAACATGCCGTCGTCCGGATCGCCATCGAGGTAGATGTCGGCGTAGCTGTCGCAGCCCCGGCCCCCGCCACCGCCGCAGGGCGCGCGCCGGCTGGCCTGGTCGTCGTCGTTGATCCGGCTCCGCGCGAAGGTGTCCCCGCCGCGGTCGGTCGCGTCTCCGCGGTCACAGCTCAGCCGGAGCTCCGCCGTGAGCTCGTAGACGCTGGTCGGGCCCGACGAGAGGTTGAGGTCGTGGAAGTGCCCGCACTCGTGCACGATCACGCCGATCCGGTCGATCACGTCCTCCCCCGACGAAGGGGAGCCGGCGAAGAGCGCGTCGCAGTCCTGGCCGAAGCGCGTGTTCTCGCGGCCCCCGCGCACGAGGAGCGCGCCGGTCGGGTAGCGGCGATCGAGCACGGCGTCGACGTACGGGCCGACCTCGCCCGTCCACATCACGTCCGACAGATCCGCGTCGACGGGAGGCGGCGCCTCGGCGTACTGGCCGTCGGTGCACATCGGGTCGACGTACATGCCAGGCGGGAGCATGCCGCCGTCCGGGTCGCCGGGCCCTGCGTCGGGCGTGACCTCACCGCCATCGCGGCCGACGCCTCCGTCTTCGAGGGGCGGCAGCGAGCCGTCCGGAGAGGCGACCGCTCCGTCGCAGCCGACGAGGGAGAGCAGCGTGATCGAGGCGAAGGCGAAGCGAATCATGCGCCGATCCTGCCGCATCCCGCTCGCGGGGTCACCCGGCCTCGCGCGCGCCCTCCCACGCCAGGATGGCCCGCTTGCGATCGAGGCCCCAGCGGTAGCCCCCCAGCGCGCCATGCGCACGCAAGACGCGGTGACATGGAATGATCAGGCTCACCGGGTTGGCGCCGACCGCGCCGCCGACCGCGCGCGAAGCGGTGGGCGCGTCGAGCGCCTGCGCGATCGCGCCGTAGCTCGTCACCCGGCCCGCGGGGATGGCGAGGAGCGCCTTCCAGACGCGCAGCTGGAAGTTGGTCCCCTTCAGGTGGAGCGTCAGCGGGCCGGGGCAGCGTGACGCGTCGAGCACGGCCGCGGCCACGTGGGCGGTGCGCGCCTCGTCGCGGGTGAGCCCGGCGCGCGGCCAGCTCTGCCGCAGCGCCGCCTCCGGATCCACGCCGTCTTCGACGAAGGTCAGCTCGCAGACGCCGCGCTCGGTGGTCGCGATGGCGCAGACCCCGAAGGGCGTCTCGTGCAGGCCCCACGCGATCGACAGCCCCTCGCCGCCGCGCCGGAGCTCGCCCGGGGTCATCGCGCGGACGTTGACCGTCAGGTCGTGGAGCCGCCCCGGACCGGAGAGCCCCGCGCCGTGCGCCGCCTCGAGCACGGTGGTCTCCCGGAGCAGCCGCTCCGCGCGGTCCGCGACCAGGCTCTGGGTGAAGCGCTTGGGGCTGACCCCGGTGGCGCGCCGGAACATGCGCTGGAAGTGGGCCGGGCTCAGCCCGACCTCGTGCGCCAGCGCGTCGAGCGAGGGAGGCGCGAGGAACCGCTCGGCGAGGATCCGGATGGCGTCGGCGACGCGCGCGTGATCGCTTCGGGGCATGACCTGAAGCTAGAGGCGCGCATGCGGGTCACCCACCCGGTTCCTGCGGCCGATCACTCCTCTTCGTCGTGATCGTGATCGTGGTCGTGGTCGTGACCGTGATCGTCTTCGTCGTGGTGATGGCCGCCCGGGCCGTGCACGTGACCGTGGGACTTCTCCTCCTCGGTCGCGTCGCGCACCTCCTGGATGGTTCCGTCGAAGCAGAGGGTCACGCCGGCGAGCGGGTGCTGCGGGGTCACGTGGACCTCCTTGCCCATCACCTTCGCGATCCAGATCGGCATCGGCCGGCCGTCCGGGCCCTGCATCAGGAACTGCGTGCCCTTCTCGATCTTCGCGTCGGGCGGGAACTTCGAGCGCAGCAGGCGGATCGGCTTGATCTTCTGCTTCTCGCCGTAGCCCTGACCGGGCGCGACCTTCACGGAGAAGGACTCGCCCGCCTGCTTGCCGGCCAGCGCCGACTCGAGCCCGGGCACGATGTTGTGCGCCCCGTGCAGGTACGTGAGCGGCGCGTCCTCGGCGGAGCGGTCGAGCTCCTCGCCCTCGGGGTTCTTCAGGACGTAGTGAATGCTGACGACCTTGCCGTCTTCGATGGTGGCTTCCGACACGGGGGGCTCCCTTCTGGAGGGCGGAGCCTACCGCGGCGGCTCCCGCTCGCCAGCCTCCGTCTCGCCGATCGCCGCGGCCAGCTCGGTCGACAGCTCCGCCAGCGAGAACGGCTTGGCGAGCATCCCCTGGATCCCGAGCTGGCGGATCTCCGCGAGCTCGCGCTCGTCGACGAAGCCGGTCACCACCACAACGGGCAGCTCTTTCGCGTGTCGACGCAGCTCGCGCAGCGTCTCTCGCCCGCCGAGGCCCGCCATGCGCACGTCCAGCAGGACCACCGCGAACGGCGGATCCGCCGCCGCGATGCGGGTCAGCCCCTCCGCGCCCCCGTCGACCGCGTCGACCTCGTAGCCGAGGTGCTGGGCCATGTAGACGCTCGCGTCACGCGCCCGGGCGTCGTCGTCGATCACGAGGACACGACCCCGGCCCTCGCGCGCCACGCCGTCGGGCGCGTCATCCGCCTCGGGGGCCGGGACCAAGGGCAGGAGCACGTCGAAGCGGGTGCCCTTCCCGGGCTCGCTGTGCACCGCGATGCTTCCGTCGTGCCCCGACACGGCGCCGTACACGGCCGCGAGGCCGAGCCCCGTGCCACGGCCGACGCCCTTGGTGCTGAAGAACGGCTCGAAGATCCGGGCGCGCACCGCGTCGTCCATGCCCTGCCCCGAGTCCGCCACGCGCACGCGCCCGTAGATCCCCGGGGTGGACGGGGCGCCGCCTCGCCCGGTCGCCGCCTCGGTGATCTCCACGCGCTCCGACGTGATGCGGATGATGCCGTTGCCCTCGATCGCGTCGCGCGCGTTGACCCCCAGGTTCAGCAGCGCGCTCTGGAGCTGCGAGGGATCCCCCATCACCACCAGACCGTCGCCGATCCCGACCTGGAGCTGGATCTCGATCCGCGGATCGACCGTGCGGCGGAGCAGCGCGGCGACGTCGGTGACCAGCCGGTCGAGGTCGACGGCGTGCCGCTGGGTCAGGGCGCGCCGCCCGAAGGTGAGCAGCTGCCCCGTGAGCTCGGCCGCGTTGTGCGCCGCGTTGACGACGACATCGAGCAGCTTCGCTTGCGTCTCATCCGTCGCGCCCGCCTGGAGGAGCTCGGCGCATCCGAGGATCCCCGTCAGGACGTTGTTGAAGTCGTGCGCGATGCCGCCCGCGAGCCGCCCCACCGCCTCCAGCTTCTGCGCGTGGTGCAGCTCCTCCTGGATGCGCGCGCGGGCCTCCTCGGCGTCGTGGCGCTCCTGCATCGCGCGCACGACCCTGGCGTGCGCCTCGCACCCCTCGACGGACACCGCGAACTTCTCGACCACGCCCTCGAGCTGCCGGAGCTCCCGCTGCGCGGAGAAGGTGCCAGGGCGCGGCGAGCCGAGCGCCAGGATCCCGCGCGGGCCCAGCGGAAAGACGGCCGCGCTGCCGGACGGGTCGAGGTCGAAGAGGGACACCAGCTCCTCCGCGTCGGGCTCGCTCGCGAACGCGCGGCCGGCGCGCTCGAGCCGAAGGAGCAGGCCGTGGCTCGGGGGGAGCTCCTGCGCGCGGACGCGGATCTCCGGCAGGCCGAACGCCAGGCGATAGGGCGGGTCACCGCCGCCGGGCGTCTCTCCCCAGTCCTCCCGCGCGAGCCAGACGCCCGCGAACGAGAGGTTCTTGCGCGCCATCAACGTGGTCAGGAAGCGTCGACAGTTGGTGCGCAGATCGAGCGACGTGCCCGCCGCGAGCGACAGCTCGTAGAGGAGCGCGATGTCGGCGAGGGTGCGCGTGGAGCTCGGGAGCTCGTTCATGGCTCCTCGTCCGCGGCCAGCGAGGCGACCACCGCGGTCTTGTTGAACAGCTCGAGGTAGCCCTCGCCTCGGGACGCGATCTCTCCCAGGGTCAGCATGCCCAGCTGCTCGACGTGATCCGTCGCCGACTCGGCCGCCTCCAGCATGGCGCCCAGCTCCTCGGCGAAGCGCGCCTCCAGGAACAGGCTCCGCGAGATGCAGTCCGCGACGAGGTTCGTGCGCGCCCGGCGAGGGGCCTCGCACGCGTCGAGCGCGGCTTGCTTCGCGGCCGCGATGAGCTGATCCGGGTCCCCCTCGAGGATCGAGAGCGCGGCGTTCTGGGGCACGTCCCCCACGCACACCAGCGCGCCCGAGGCGTCGACGGTGATGGGGTCGCGGACCACGTGCTCGGCGCCCTCCTTCCGCAGCCCGAAGGGGAACCGCGGCGCGAAGGAGGCGAACTCGTCGGGCCCGAAAGGAGGCGCCCCCCGGCCCACGAGCGCGGCCCGGTAGACGTCGAACGCGGGCTCCCAGTTGAGCTCCATGATCGTGCTCCCCCGGGTCCGGGTCGCGACCAGCGCGCCGACCACCTCCGTCCAGCCGTGGCGCACACCGACGGACGCGCGCTGCGGCGCGAAGGCCACGACCGCCGCCTCCGGGAAGAGCCCGCGGTCGCAGAACACGCTCGGCCGGCGCGCCAGTGAGCCATGGCCCGTGCCCCCGCCCCAGTAGGTGACCGTGTCGCCGAGGTGATCGTACAGCTCCTGGAGCAGCCGCCCGATCCCGTGCGCCAGACCGTCGACCAGCACGATGGCCGTTCCGCGGGCGCTCTCGGGCAGGGCGGGCGAGAAGACGATCGTCTCCCCGCCGATGTCGGTCACCAGGTGCAGCGCGTCGAGGCCCTCGAAGGCGAGCACCAGCGCGCCGTGATCGACCTGGGAGCCGCCGCGCACGAGCGCCGGGAACACGCCTCCGAAGAAGGGTGCGTCCGAGCGCGCGCGGAGCCCGGCCACGACGGCCTCGACGTCGCAGCCCCCCTCGGCGAGCAGCACGAGGGGCGCGATGGGCCCGGGAGCCTCGGCGCGCAGGCGCTCGCACGCACTCCCCACGGTCTCCGCCGTCGCTTCGTCGACGTACGCATGAGTGAGCCCCCGCATCGGATCCTCAGGGTGTCACGTCGACCACGCCCCGGCATCGTCCTCGGTTGCGCGCCGTGGCTGAGCCGCCGCGCACGCGGGATGGTACCGCTTGCGGCGGCCGGCCAGCCGATCGACTCTCGGGGTGTGCACGGGGACGCTCCGGGGACGGTGCTCAATCAGAAGTACGAGCTGCTCGAGAGGGCGGGCAGCGGCGGCATGGCCGTCGTCTGGCGCGCGCGCACCCTCGGCGCCGCGGGCTTCACGCGCCCGGTGGCGATCAAGCGGGTGATCCCGCACCTCGGCCGCGACCCCGAGTTCATCGCGATGTTCGTCGAGGAGGCGCGCGTCGTCTCCACGCTCCAGCACCCGCTCATCACCCAGATCCACGACTTCGCGATGGACGCGCAGGGTCTGCACTTCCTGGTGATGGAGTGGGTGGAGGGCGTGGACCTCGCCCGGCTCGCCGAGAGCTTCCGCGCCGACGGGGGCGTCCTCCCGTGGCCGCTCGCCGCCGCCATCGGGGTGGAGATCCTGGGCGCGCTCGGCGCGGCGCATGACCGGACGACCGAGGCGGGCGCGCACGCGCCCATCTTCCACCGCGACGTGACGCCGCAGAACATCTTGCTGAGCACGGACGGCTTCGTGAAGCTCACCGACTTCGGCATCGCCCGCGCGATGGACCGGGCGACGATGACGAGCCCGAACGCGCTCAAGGGCAAGGTCAGCTACATCGCGCCGGAGCGCCTGAAGAACGGCGCGGCCAGCGTCCAGTCGGATCTGTGGGGCGTCGCGGTGTGCCTCTGGGAGGCGCTCGCCGGGCGGCCGCTCTTCGACGCGCCGACGGACATGGAGGTCATGTTCGCGGTGAGCGAGGCGCGCGTCCCCGACCTGCGGGAGCTCCGCCCCGACGTGCCCGAGCTCCTCTGGGAGGCGCTGAAGATGGCGCTCGACGTCGATCCGCAGGAGCGCTTCGGCTCGACCCACATGATGGGCCGCGTGCTGCGTGAGCTGCTGCGCTCGACCGACGAGCCGACGGACGCGCGGCGCGTCGCGCGCGCGGTGCGGAGCGCGCAGCAGCGGCTGGCGCCGGACCTCGGCGATGGGGGGCCGCGGACCGAGGTCCTCGAGGGGCTCGAGGAGCTGCCCGACGCATGAGGCCGCTGCTGCTCGCGCTCTTGCTCTGGGGCTGCAGCGGAGACCCGGCGCCGCCGACCCCGCGCCCGGTCGCGCCCGCCGAGACGGCCGAGGCGAGCGAGGCGCCGCCGCGCCTGAGCGCGTCCTGCGAGCAGGCCGTCGTCTGCTGTGAGGCCTACGCCGCGGTGATGCCGAACGTCAGCGCCGAGAGCGCGTGCGCGGGCGCGAGGGAGGACGACGAGGCGGCCTGCGTGCGCATGCGGCGAGGCTGGCGCGCCGCGCTCGAGCAGATGGGCGAGGTCCCTTCGGCCTGCGAGTGACTCAGCTCTCGGCGCGCACGCCGAGGATCTCGCCGTAGCCACCGGGGATGAAGAACTCGCCCCAGTCCAGACCCATGCCTCGGTAGATGGTGCTGACGAAGTCGGAGACGCGCGGCGCGTGCTCGTGCAGCGCGCCGTCCTCCTCGCGCACCGCCACCGGCACGCCGACCCCGCCCGCGGAGTGCATGCCGTCGATCGTGTAGCCGCCGACGCTGCGGCTCTGCCCGACGCCGCCGCCGGCGAACATGGCCGAGGTGTGCTGCCAGTGATCGTCGCCCCGCTTCCACCAGCTGCGCGCGAACTCGCTGAACACGACGACGAGCGTGTCCTGTAGCAGCGTCCGGTCGCTCCGCGTCGGGGACGGCGTCGCCTTCATCTCCCCGAGCAGCCGCCCGATGGCGTCGAAGTCCGCCCTCACCTTGAGGAAGTTGTTCGTCTGCCCGTCCGCCGAGTGCGTGTCGTGATGGAAGACCGGCAGGCGGACGTGCACCGCGCTCGACAGATCCGCCTTCATCAGGCGCAGCGCGCCGTCGAACACCGTCGAGTACCCGCCGCCGTCGCTGCCGTTGGCGAGCCCGAACGTGAAGCCGAAGCGGTTGCCGTAGCCGCGCACGTTTTCTCCGCCGTAGCTCGCGGTCTCGGGGAGGTGCTCGGCGCCCGGCGTCGCCTCCAGGATGGACACCACGTCCCGCGCGAGGAGCCGGCTGACGTTGACGAGCGAGTCGTGGATCTGACCGAGGAAGTCGTTCGTGGCCGCGTTCGGACCCTCGTAGCGGCGCGCGGTCTCGCGGACGAAGCGCTCGAGGCGGGTCTCCTCCGCCGCCCCGAGGGGCGCGCCCGCGTAGCTCTCGACCTCGCTCGAGGTGCGCGCGTTCAGGTCCTGCCACCAGGGGCTCACGTCGGGGGAGTCGCTCAGCTTCGCGCGGATGCGCTCGACGGTGGAGATGACGGTGGGCGACGCCGCGGAGGGCAGCCCGCCAGGGTTGGGCACGCTCCGCGGGTCGAGCGCCACGCAGGGGAGTGGGCGGTCGGGGAAGCGCTCGGAGAGCGCGTTCGCCACTACGGCCTGGAACGCGGGCGCGCGGTAGACGGGGCCAGCCACGCCGCACATCGCGGCGATGTGCCCGGCCGCGTGCGCGACGGTGTTGTGGTCGATGCCGTGCACCATCGCGAGCTGCTCGTGCAATCCGTGCTCACGGAACGCGTACCCGAGCGGGAGGAAGCCGTCGTCACGCGACGCGGGCCGCATCGGATCCCACGTCCGCACGACGCGGATCGGGTCGGTGCCACCGTCCGACGGCGCCAGGTCCTCCACCATGTCGGGCGTGAAGAAGACCCGCTCGCCGAGGGTGGTCGCGCGCTCGGGCAGCTCGGCCGAGATCATCGCCGCGTCGAGCGGACAGAAGAGGTTCATCGGCGTGTAGCCGCCCGGCACGTAGATGCTCAACAGGCGAGAGGGCGCGTTCGGGTCGAGCGCGTGCGCGCGGCCCCCGAAGAGCCCGAAGCGATCGAGGAGCCCCACACCGGCGGCGCCGAGCGAGGCGCGGAGGAGCGTGCGTCGTGAGATCTTCATCGGTGGCTCCTCAGTAGGTCATCCAGAGGGGGTGGCGGACCATGGCCGCGCAGACCGCGACCCACGCGCGCCGTGGAGACGTCTCGGCCTCGAGGGGCACGAATAGCTCCGTGTAGAGCGCGTCGATCTCGTCCGCCGGCGGCGCCTCACCGAGCATGCGCAAGTAGACGTACTCGAGGTTCTGCCGGATCTCCGTCTCGCTCTCCGCGCTCGCCGCGTCGGCGTCGACGTGCCGGAAGAGCGCGTCGGTCCGCTGCTCCTCGATGGCGTAGTGGCACCACGCCTGGGACATCTGCACCAGGGTCACCATGAAGTCGGCCGAGACCTCCTCGCGCCGCGCGACCCCGGAGAGCCAGCTGGGGCCCCCCAGGCTCACGAAGCGCTCCTGCACCACCGCGTCGCGGCCGTAGTGCAGCCCCTCCGCCGCGTCGGGGGTGCGCACGGCGAACCGGCCGCCCATCACGACCGTGGGGTTGTCGTGGCTCGAGCCGCGGTTGCGGATGAAGTCGTCCTCCAGGCTCAGGCCGAGCTGATCGGCGAGGGAGGTCACCATCTCCTCGGCGCGGAGCGGACGCGTCGCGATCGCGCCCGGATCCGGCGCCTCGTTCACCACGCGCGGCGGGAGGTCCTCGATCCACGCGCGCAGCGCCTCGACCGTGATGCGGGCGCCGGCGCGCGCCGCGAAGGGCTCTCCCCCGAGCGGCATCTGATCGTAGGCCCCGTCCCCGCGCCCCTCGAGCAGCGCGATGAAGAGGGACCCGTCCGGGTCACCCGGCGTGACATAGCGAGGCTCGTAGACGAGCAGATCTTCGAACGAGCGGAGCGACTCGAAGAACGGGCGCACGGAGCCCTCGCCGTGACAGCTGCCGCAGGTCGGCTCGAGCGCGAGCCGGATGGCGTCGTTCGGGCTCTCCGGGCAGACGGGCGGTCCCGCGTCCACCGGGCTCGGACGGAGCGGCTCCACGCTCTGGTCGCAGCCAAAGAGGAGGCCCAGGAGGATCATCAGGGAGGCGCGCTTCATCGTGCCCTCCGGATCGCGCCGTGGAGGAACGTCTCGCTTCTCATGAGCGCCCCGACGAACGGGCGCAGCTTTCGGCCGCCCTCGACGAACTCCGCGGTGAGGGCGTCGATGTAGCCAGACTCCCGGGCGGGATCGAGGGGACGCCCGACGAAGTGGTGGTAGATGCGCCGCACCGCGCACTCGTCGAAGCGCCCGCTGTCGATGACCAGCTTGGCGAACCCGAGCGGCCCGTTGGTTCCGTCCGAGCGCGCGCCGAACAGCTCGTGCTCCGGGCCGAGGAAGTCGAGGAGCCGCGCGTCCGGGTTCGACGCGATCTGTTCCTCGGTCGCGGGCGTGAGCACCGTGCCGGGGATGTAGAGCTGCTCGAAGCGCTGCACCTCGGGCCGGTCGATGTTCTCCCAGCGCCAGGGCCCGACGCCCGGGAAGTAGCTCGTCTCCTGGATGTAGTGGCCGCCGAACGACCAGCGCTTGAAGTGGATGGCCGCGGGATCCATCACGCGGTGACAGTGCTGGCACTGCCCGCTCCGGCTGATGTCGGCGCCGACGGGCCCGAAGTCGGCGTCCGGCGGCGGCGGGTTGAAGCTGTAGCACGCAAAGGTCTCGAGCATGCGCGCCGCGCGGACGCGCTCTCGCGAGAACGACGACTGCACGGCGAGGCTCGTGAGCACGCCCGCGGCGGGGATGCCCTCGATGGGCGCGGCGTCCACGCGCGGGTCGTGGTGGTAGGTGCGGGAGAGGTCACCGCTCCGCGCGCCGCCGCTCAGGCTCATCATCGTCGGGTTCAGCCGCTCGAGCACCACCTCCTGCCACGCGAGCGGGTCGTCCGGCGAGGCGTGCAGCGGGTCGATCGCCACCCCCGTGAAGGGGCCGCGCCACCAGGCGTCCTCGTCGTCGAGCGCCGCGTTCTCGGGCAGCTGGCGCCCCATGCGCACGTAGAGGTGGCGGAGCATCACCGGCGCGACGGTGTAGTTGCCCGCGATCAGATCGGTCAGGGGCCGATCGTGCCACGCGAGGTGCGCGAGCAGCCGCGCGGGCTCGTCCCAGCCCTGCCGCCGCGGCTTGGCGTCGTTGCGGTCGGTGTTGAGCCCGAAGCCGTGGCCCGGGATGCAGTACACGAGGTTGGGCCCACACGAGCACCCATCCACGGGCAGGACGCGCTGATAGTAGCCGCCGCGGCTGAGGCCGCAGTCCTGCCCGTCCACCGTGCGCACGCCGCTCCCCGCGGGCCCGAGCACCCGCACCGTCGTGCCGGGCGCCCACCACGGCTCGACCTCGTGCACGTCGATCGCGGCGTCGTCGCACCACGCGGGGCCCGAGTCGCCGCGCGCCTCGCCGTTGAGGTAGAAGGCGCCCGCGTGCGTGGTGCCGTCGTCGCAGACGAACAGGTTCGCGGCCTGACTCCCCCAGTACGACTCGTCCGCGACGCCGGTGCGCAGCCCCGTGACGGGGATCCAGTCGTGCCCGAACGCGAGCACCGCGCGATAGAACTCCGGCGACGCCAGGAGCGCGTCGACGGCCTCGTGGACCGCCGCGCGCTGCGCCGCCTCGTCGCCCGCCTCGAGCACCGCGTCCAGCTCCTCCACCGTGGGCGTGCGGCCCGCGAGCGAGAGCGTCACGCGGCGCAGCTGCCGGGTGGGCGAGATCGGCTGGATGGGCGGCGGCGGGTCGACCGGCGGAGGGGCGACGCAGCCCGCGTCTCCCCCCGGGACCGACATGCCACCTACCTCTCCGTCACACCCCGCGGCGACCGCGACGAGGAAGGCGAGCAGGGCTGGGCCACGCATGCGGCGAGCGTCTCACCGCGCCCGCGGCGGCTCAATTTCAACGCCTGCGCCGGTCGCGCTCACTCGACCAGGTGGGCCACCCGCGTGCACGGCGCGATGTAGGCGTTGCCTTCGGAGTCGACCCCCGTCGGCGGCTCGTAGCCGTCCGCGTCGGAGGCCACGACGATCTCGTCCACCCAGAAGTCGGTGCGGCCGGGCGCCCCGTCCGTCCACGGGACCCCGTTCCAGTAGTCACCCATGCCCCACGACGCGAGCGGCGCGTCGGGCACGGTCGTCGGCCCGCGCACCTCGCCGAGGTACCGATCGTCGATCCACGCGCGGATGAAGCCGTCGTCTCCATCGGAGACGTGCACCGCCATCTGCAACGCGAACCAGCGGTCGCGAGGCAGATCGAGCGAGACGTCGTGGGGCCGGTGCAGCGCCTCGGAGATCACACGCACGCGCGGCTCCGAGCTTCGGAGGGCGCGCCGTACGGCCGATGTGTTCAGATAGATCCGCGCGGTGCCGAAGTCGCGGTCCGGCGCGAGCACGAGCCACTTCACGGAGACGTTGCCGTCCTCGTACTGACCGCACGCGCGGGCGGCGTCCCGGTCCCCCGCGTGGCGCGAGTACTTGTAGCCGAAGTAGAAGGTGCTCGGGATGTACTGGTAGATGCGGAAC
>SHBB01000276.1 GCA_004213565.1 Sandaracinaceae bacterium | reverse complement strand
CGCTCGGCATCGTGGTCCTGCTCGCGCTGACCCTGGGGGCCATGGTCGTGGGCGCGCTGGTCCTGGTCCCGATGGTGGTGCGCGAGGTCGTGGCCTTCGCGCACGAGCTCCCCGAGAAGCTGGAGGGCTTGCGCCGCGCCGCGGAGCCCTTGCTCACGAGCTACGGGATCCCCGTCCCGCATTCGTTCGAGGACCTGCGGCAGCTGGTCGAGACGGGCAGCGACGCGGGCGAGATCGCGCCGACGGATCTCGCGGGCAGGGCGGCGACCGTGATGGGCACGGCGGCGGGGTGGATCTGGGGGCGGACCGCGTCGGTGCTCGCGGTGATCACGAGCCTCCTGATCGTGCCGGTGATCGCCTTCTATCTCCTGCACGACTTCGACGAGATGACGGCGGGCGTCCGCGACCTCGTCCCGCTCCGCTACCGGCCGTTCGTCGTGGACGTCGCGACCGAGGTCGACGAGGTGCTCGGCCAGTTCATTCGCGGCCAGCTGCTCGTGATGCTCGCGCTCGCGGTGCTCTACTCGGTGGCCTATTCGCTGGTCGGTGTCCGGCTGGCCATCCCCATCGGCATCGTGGCCGGGCTGATCTCGTTCATCCCCTACGTCGGCGGCGCGACGGCGCTCATCCTCGCGCTCCTGATGTGCCTGCTCAGCTGGCAGGGCTGGGGCCAGATCGTCGGCGTCGTGGTCGCGTACGCCATCATCCAGGTGCTCGAGGGCTTCGTGATCACCCCGCGCATCGTCGGCGACAAGGTCGGCCTGCCGGCGATCTGGGTCCTGATCGCGTTGATGGTCGGCGGCGAGCTCTTCGGCTTCCTCGGCGTGCTCCTGTCCGTGCCTGCCGCGGCGGTGGCCAAGATCTTCGTGATGCGCCTGCTCGCCTGGTACCGCAAGAGTCAGGTTTACTTGCACCCGAGTGCGGTGGTGACGGGCGTGCTCGGGGAGGAGGGCTTGCCGGACTCGGCGGAGATGGCGTCGGCGAAGGCGGCGGCGTCCGTGGTCGTCGTCGGGCGTGGTGAGGATCTGCCGGCGGAGAGCGAGGACGGATCGGGAACGGAATCGGGACCGGGAACGGGAACGGGAACGGGGTCGGGAGCGGGAGCGGGAACGGGAGCGGGAACGGAATCGGGATCGGGAACGGAATCGGGAACGGGAACGGGAACGGGAACGGGAACGGGACCGGGAACGGGAACGGGAACGGGAACGGGAACGGGAACGGGGTCGGGAACCGGATCGGGCGCGGAAGCGGCGGCGGACGCGGATGCGGAAGCGGATGCGGAAGCGGATGCGGTTGCGGTTGCGGAAGCGGAAGCGGATGCGGATGCGGATGCGGATGCGGATGCGGATGCGGATGCGGAAGCGGATGCGGATGCGGATGCGGCGGCGGCAGCGGATGCGGATGCGGAAGCGGAAGCGGAAGCGGAAGCGGAAGCGGAAGCGGAAGCGGAAGCAGGGGACCTCGCGCGGCCCGGCGCAGCTGCCCCCGGCTCGGCTACCCTGCCCGAGCCCCTGCGCCATCGGTCGGGTCCGGAGAGCTCGGAGGACGAGAGTGAGTGATTCGATCACGGTGCTTCACGAGGCGGACGCGGGGACGGTGCGTCGCGGGATCGCGGCGGCTCTGGAGCGGGCGCTGGGCGCGAACGAGGAACCCGAGGCCGAGTCTCCGGGCGCCATCGCGCTGCCCGTGCCCGAAGCCGGCGCGATCGGAGACGCCCAGATCGTCATCGCGCTCGACGCGGGGTCGCTCGAGCGCGCCGCGCGGGCTCGGGTCCCCATGCGGGTGGCGGTCTTTCCGTTCCTGCGCGCGGAGTGGCGGGGTGAGCTCGACGCGGACCTCGTGCTGGTCCCGCACGAGGCGCTGGTCGCAGACGTCGTCGCGCTCGGCGCCCGTCGTGATCGCGTGCGCGTGTGCGGGCCGATCGCGCCCGAGGGTTGGTCTCCCGCGGAGGCGCCCGAGACCCTGAGAGAGCGACTCGGGCTCGGAGCGGAGCCCTGCGTGGTCGTCCGCGCGCACGCGCTCGAGCGGGACGACCTGGCTCCGAGCCTCGTGCAGCTCTCGCTGGTGCGGCGCGAAGTGCGCTGGCTCTTCGACGTCGGGAGCGACCCGGATCTCGCGAAGCGGCTGCGCGATCACGTGCCCGGCTACGGGCTGGACGCGCTGATGTTCGCGGATGGGCCGGACGCGCTCGACGCGTACCGCGCGGCCGACGCGGTGCTCGGCCGGATCGGCGGCGCCGAGACGAGCCGCGCGCTGGCGACCGGGGCGGCCCTGGTGTTCGTGCCGCCGCGACGGGACGAGCTGAGGCTCGCCCACATCATCGAGGAGGGGGGCCTCGCGGCCATCGCGGACTCGGCCGCGACGCTCGCCGTCACCCTGGACGCGGCGCTGCGCGACGAGGCGCTCGAGGCCGGCAAGGCGGCTTCACTCGGCCTCGACGCGGCGGGCGGCGCGGCGCGCGCGATCGAGATGGTCCGCGATCTGGCGCGCGGCGAGCTGGAGGGGGCGCGACCGACCGGGCTGCCGGTCGGGCTGGAGCGGCTCGGTGATCCCGATCAGACCGCGCGGCCCAGGGAAGCGTCGGCGCCCGAGCGCGACCCCAGCGTCGACGAGGAGCTGGCGGCGCTTCGCGAGAAGCTCGGGCTGTAGACCGTCGCGCTCGACGTCGCGTGGGCACGGACGCAGACTCCCGGCGTGCGACTCGGTCAGATCTGGATCCACCCGGTGAAGAGCCTCGCAGGCGTCCGCGTGGACGCCGCCGACGTGGACGATCGAGGGCTCGCGCACGACCGGCGATTCATGGTCGTCGGGCCCGACGGGCGCTTCCTCACGCAGCGCACGATCCCCCGCATGGTGAGCCTCGGCGCGCACATCGAGGCGGGCGAGCTGCGCGTCACGCATCGAGAGTCCAGCCTCTCGGTCTCGCTCGACGCCGAGGGCCCGGCGCGCGAAGTGACCGTCTGGCAGGACGTCGTCTCGGCGCTCGACGTGGGCGACGAGGCGGCGCGCTTCCTGACCGACGCGCTCGGCGCGCCCGCGCGGCTCGTGCGCATGCCGCGCGAGGTCCGGCGCCAGGTGGACCTCGCCCACGCGCGCGAAGGGGACCTCGTGTCGTTCGCCGACGGCTTCCCCTTCCTCGTCGTGGGCGACGGCAGCCTCGGGGCCATGTCCGCGGAGCTTGGCGAAGAGGCGGACGTGCGGCGCTTCCGCCCGAACCTCGTCATCGACGGCGCGCCGGCCTTCGCCGAGGACGAGTGGCCCCGGTTCCGGATCGGGCCGATCACGTTCCACGGGAGCAAGGCCTGCGGGCGCTGCTCGATCGTCGACGTCGATCCGGATCGCGGCCTCGCGGCGAAGGGCCACCTGTCGACGCTGGCGCGCTTTCGCAAGCGCGGAGGTGAGGTCTACTTCGGGCAGAATTGCGTGCACGATGGCACCGGGACGCTGCGCGTGGGCGACGCGGTCGAGGTCCTGGAGGCCTGACCGCTCCGGGCTCACGTTGGCCCTCGGGCCGGCTCTGCTATCTTCCGCCGCCATGGCGAGCGAGGCACAGCCGGTCCGAGCCCCCGACATCGAGCGCGCGGTGAGCGCGGTGCGTGAGGCGGGCGACGTGCAGACGCCGCTCGCCGCGCTCGCGCTGGACCTGCTCTCGCGCCAGGCGGAGGGGCGGACCTTTTACGCGGGCGAGAAGCTCGTCGCGGCGCGGGCGGAGGCCCATGGCGTCACGCGCGAGGCCGCCGCGACCGAGGCCGGGAACCTGCTGGCGATCCTCGAGCGGGGACCGGACACGCCGCTCGAGCGTGCGCTGGTGGCGGCCTTCGCGGTGGCCGGGCTGGCGGCCGCGAAGGACGCGGACCGCAAGGAGCGCGTCTGGCGCTTCGTGCGACACGCCGACTGGCTGGAGCTCTGCACCGACTACGCGGTCTACCCGTTCGTCGATCGCTTGCTCGAGGAGGGACGCGCGGCCGACGTCTGGGCCGAGCTCGCGCAGGCCGTCGTGGACGAGGCCGCGGGCCGTGATGGGGAGCGGCCCGAGGTGCGGGCGAGGAACGCCGGGCGCCTGAGCGCGCTCGCGGACTCGAGCGCTGTCGCATCGAAAGACGCGTTGCGCCGCGTCGTCAGCTCGGCGGCCCTCGATGAGCCCACCCGGTTGCTGGCGAGCACGCTCGCGGGGGATGGCGCTGCGGAGCTGTCGACGGCGCCCGCGCGGGTGGAGGGAGAGCTGGGACGAGCGCCCCGAGGGAGCGCGCTCGAGCTGCTGCGCTGGCTGAGTGGCTGGGCGATCCTGTCGTGGGCGATCCGCGGGATCGGGTTCCTGCTCGGCGTTCGGCGCAAGGCCGAGCTGACCCTGAACGGCGGCGCCGTGACGGTGCGCACCGAGCTGTCCATGCTCGGGCGGGTGATCCGTGGCGGGGAGGAGCGCTGGCGTCTCGACGCGCTCGACGGCGCGGGTCGGCGGGTGCGCTATCCGGCGCTGCACCTGATGGTCGGCGTGGTCGCGCTGGCGGTCGGTGTCCTCTTCGGCGGCGTGGTGCTGTTCGACGGCGCGCGGAGCGGTGAGCTCGTGTTGCTGCTGCTGGCGGCGGGCTTGCTCCTCGGCGGGGCCGCGCTGGATCTCGCGCTGGACGTGCTGGTGCCGGGCAAGCGAGGCCGGGTGGTCCTGGACGTGAGCGCTCGATCGCGGCCGCCGCTCCGGTTGACGCGGGTGCCGCTCGACCAGGCCGACGCCTTCTTGCGTGCGCTCCGCGGTCAGGGATGAGCGGGGAGGGTTGAGCGTGGAGCTCTGGCGGAGATCGCGGTGGCTGATCCTCACCGCGCTCGTCGTCGTCGGGGGCGGCGTGGCGCTGAGCGTCTTCGGGGAGGGGGAGATCCCGACCGATCCCCTGGCCGTCGCGCCGGGAGAGGCGCGGGTCGTCGCCCGGGTGGACGTCGACGCGCTCCTGGACTCCGCGGTGTGGCGTCTGGCGCTGGCACAGGAGGAGGCGTCGGGGGCGCGCCGGATCGAGCGCACGTGCGGCTACGACCCGCTCGCGCTGGTGGATGACGCGGTGATCTTCGCGACAGGATCGGACGAGCGGCCCTTCGCGCACGTCGGCTTCGTGGCCCGCGGAGAGGTGGCGCGGGGGAGCGAGCGCCGGACGCAGCTCGTCGAGTGCGTTCGAGCGGTGCTGAGCGACCGCGGGGGCGCCGTGAGGAGCGTGGAGATCGACGGAGAGGCGGCGATGGCGTCGGTGCATGGGGGCAGCCACGCCGCGTTCCTGGGCGCGAACGGAGTCGTCGGCGGTGACCGCGAGAGCGTGGAGCGGGCCATGCGTGTGCATCGAGGTCGCGCTCCGTCGGCGAGGGCCGACGGTTCGCTCGCGCCGCTCTGGTCGCAGGTGGCGGCGGGGCGCGACGTGGTCGTCGCGGCGGAGCTCCCGGAGCGTTGGTTGCCTGCGCTTCGCCGACTCGCTCGCGGCGCGGAGGGGGATCTGACCGCCCTCGCGGGAGTTCGGGCGCTCGCGATCGGGCTCGGGGTGCGGGACGGTCTCTCCGTGAGCGCCGCGCTGAGGACGAGCACGGCGGCCGACTCGGAGCGACTGCGCGCGGCGCTGCAGTCGCGGATCGACGCGGCGCTAGAGACGCCCGGGGCCGGTCTGACCGTAGCGGGCCGGGTGCTTCGACGCGTGGAGATGCGCGCCAACGGAGCGGAGCTGAGGCTCGTGGCCCAGGCTTCGGAAGACCAGCTCGAAGGCATGGTCGAGATGTGGCGTGAGCTCCAGGCGGCGGAGGCGTCGGCTGCCACCGACGCGGAGTAGCGCTCGCCTGGACCCCCCTCGCGGCCGGCGTCCGCCACCCCCGTGCCCGCCACCCCCGCCGATCCGCGCTCGTAAGTGCTCGGAATTGCTTGCTGGGGCATCGGCATGACGGATGCGGTGGCGTCGGGCGTGACCCCGCCGCGCTACATCGAGCCGAACGCCGTCTACGCGATCACGCGGCGCGTGGAGGGGCGGAGGTTCTTGCTCCGGCCGGACGGCGCGCTGAACGACCTCGTCTGCTACTACCTCGCGCTCTTCGCGCAGAGGCACGGGGTGAAGATCCACGTGATGGTGGTGATGTCGACGCACTTCCACATGGTCGCGTCGGTGCCGGACGAGAACGTCAGCGAGTTCATGCACGACCTGGATCTGCTGCTGTCGATCGACGTGAAGCGGCTGCGGACGCGCGCGATCGGGGTGACGTGGGAGCCGGGTGGGCTGTCGATCATCCAGCTGCACGGCCGCGAGGCGGTGGAGAAGGCGATCGCGTATGCGATCGCAAATCCGGTGGCGTCAGGGCTGGTCTGGAGACCGGAGGACTGGCCGGGGGTGACGGCGTCGGTGGAGGAGCTGGGTGAGAAGGAGCTGGCGGGGAGCCGGCCTCGAGGTCGCTCGCCGGCGTACTGGCCGGCGCGGGCGTCGATCCGGCTGACGTGGCCGGAGTGTCTGGCCGACGACGTGGAGGGCGCGCGGGAGCGGATCGGCACGCGGGTGGAGGTGCTGGTCGAGGCGGCGCGCGCGGAGGCGAAGCGGAAGGGCTGGCGCATCATGAGCCGCGTGGAGGCGTGCAGCGTGTCGCCCTACCGCGTGGCGCGGACGGAGGAGGAGCCGGGTGGCCTTCGCCCGCAGGTGATGGCGAGCTCGCGCGAGGAGCGCATCGCGGCGCTGCGGCGGCTGAAGACGTTCCGGGCGCGTCACGCGGAGTGCAAGGAGCGCTGGTGCGCGGGGGACCGCTGCGTGGTGTTCCCGGCGGGCACGTACTGGATGAAGAAGCACCACGCGGCGGCTTGCGAGCCGTTCCCGTAGATCGGCGCTGATCGCGCGACCCTTCTCGTGACCCCGGTGGCCTCGCGCCGCCGGGGTCCGTCTGCGTCGTGTGCGGGAGTGCCGTGAGGCCCGCGGAGACCTCCCGGGAAGCGACGTGAGGCGAACCGGAACGCCGCCGTTTCTACCTGCGCACCCGCCCACGCGTGGATGCGTGAAGCTGCCGCAATCTTAGTTGACTCGGTACCAGGGGCCGGCATTCCTCGCACGCGGATCATTCCAGGGGCAGGAGGAGCTGGAAGGTGGCGCCGCCAGCTGGGGTGGGGCTGAGCGTCACTTCTCCGCCGTGTGCGTGTGCCACGCTGCGGACGATCGCGAGGCCGAGACCGGTGCCGCTCTTGTCTGCGTCCGTGGTGAAGAAGCGGTCGAAGATCTTGTGGCGGTGGCTCTCCGGGACGCCCGGGCCGCGATCGACGACACGGAAGCTCAACGCGCCGCCGCGACGCCCGCGGTCGATCTGCTCGATGAGCACGCGGACCGGCTCGCCCTCCGGGGAGAAGCGGAGGGCGTTCTCCACCAGGTTGAGGAGCGCGCGCTCGAGGTCCTCTTCGCGACCGTTCATCGTCCGGAGCGGCGTCCTCCAGTCCACTTCGACCGGCTGCTCGGGCGTGTGGGTGCGCTCGGTCACCCGTCGCACCATCGCACCGAGGTCGACGCTCTCCATGGGCGCCCGGCTGCTCTCGATGCGGCTGAGCTCCAGGAGGCGATTCACCAGTCGGTCCAGACGCTCCGCGTCGAGCTGGATGTTCCCGGTGAAACGCGCGCGCGCTTCGGTGTCGTCCGACGCGCCCTCCTGGAGCAGCTCCGCCGCGCCGCGTATCGAGGTGATCGGGCTCTTCAGCTCGTGCGCCACGTCCGCGGCGAACTCACTGATGTACCGCATCCGCCGATCGAGCTCGCGGGTCATGGTCTCGATCGCGCGACCCAGCTCGCGGATCTCCCCACTCCCACCCACGGGGACCGCGACGCCCTGGTCGCCGTCCGCAATTCTGCGTGCGGCCTTCGCGAGCTTGGAGAGCGGGCGCGAGATCGACCACGCCAGCACCAACGTCAAGAGCAGGGTGAAGACGACCGCCACCACGAGCACCTGGATGAGGCCGCGCCGGATTCGATAGAGCTCGGTCAGCACGGGCCGCGTCGAACGGGTGACGTAGACGACCCCCGCGACGTCGCCGCCGCTCCGGATGGGCTCGGTGACGAAGAGGAGCACGGCCGGGGCCCGGTCACGCACCCGCGTGTATGCGTCCGGATGACCACGCAGGGCCGAGCGGACTTCGCGTCGCTGCGGGACGGCGGGCCACGTGCCGCGCGGGAGTGATCGCGCCGACCACATCTCGACGACGTCCGGGCTGCTGTCCGCCGATCTCCGCGCGACCTCGTACGCGCTCCCCGGCAGGATGGTCGGCGGCGGCGGCTCCGGGCCCTCCGGCGGGCCCTCGGCGTGTGAGTCCATGACGCTCCGTCCGCGCGCGTCCAGCACCCGGATCCGCGTCCTCGTCTGGCGCGCCGCCGCGACCAACACGCGCTGAACGCGAGGATGCGCGAGCCCCCGCCCGTCCTCGAGCTGCGCCTCGAGCGCCTCCCGAACGAGCGCCGCCTGGTTCCGCATGTCGCGCTCGAGCGACGACAGCAGCTGCCGTTCATAGATGCGCGCGAACTCGAGACCGACGATCGGAACCAACAAGACGGTGAGGTTGACGATCAGCAGCCGAACCCGGATCCGCCCGAGCTGCTCCAGCACTACTCGGCCGCCTTGTATCCCACGCCGTGCACGGTCGTGATCGGATCGTCGCCGCCGACTTCCCTGAACTTCGCGCGGATGCGCCGGACGTGGGTGTCGATGGTCCGCTCGGTCACCAGGTTGTCGTAGCTGTAGGCGCGCTGCATCAGCTGCCCCCGTGAGAGCACGACGCCGGGTCGCTCGATGAGCGCGGCGAGCAGCCCCAGCTCGGTCGGCGTGAGCGAGAGGAGCGCTCCGCCGCAGCGGACCTCGTGGCGCTCCTGGTCGATGCTGATGGCGCCGTGTCGCAGCTTCTTCTTCGTGTCCTCCTCGCTCGGTCCGTCGTGCACGCGTCGCAGGACGGCCTTGACCCGCGCGACCAGCTCGCGCGGCGAGAAGGGCTTCGTCAGGTAGTCGTCGCCCCCGAGCTCGAGCCCGAGCACGCGATCGATCTCGTCCGCGCGCGCGCTGAGAAAGAGGATCGGAACCCGGCTCTTCGCGCGCACCCTGCGGCACAGCTCGAGGCCATCCATCCCGGGCAGCATCACGTCGAGGATCACGAGGTCGAAGCTCCCGCGCTCGATGGCCTCCAGGGCGCGTCCGCCGTCGTCGACGGAGTCGATGCGGAAACCCTCGCGCTCGAGCGCGTACTGCACGACCTCGCGAATGCGGGCCTCGTCGTCCACCACCAGGATGTGTCGGCTCACGCGCTCTCCCGCGGCTCCTGCGCGTCCACGATCTCGCCCAGGCCTTCGACCCGAGCCCAAAGCTCGGTGACGATACCACCGACCCCCTCGGGCGACGATCCCGCGTAGCGCGCGAGCACCAGCTGCGACCGCAGCGCCCCGATGAGCTCGCCCAGCTCTTCGAGCGCGCGCCCGTGGCGATCTCGCAGCGCCGTGATGCGCGCGACGTTGTCCCGATGGAGGACGGCGGTCTTGAGCGCGCGCGTGTTCCCGCTCCGCGTCAAGGCGTCCACGCGCTCGCTCGCCCGCTCCAGGTCGAGGTCGGGCTGCGCCAGCAACGCGTCCAGCTCGGAGATGCGCGCGAGCGCGTCGGCGATCTCTCGCTCGATCTGATCGGCGGCGTCCCGCGAGAAGAGGATCTCGAAGGGCGAGCCCCGCGCGGCGTCCACTGCGTGTCGGAGCTCCTCACGCATGCGCTCCGCGCGGTCCCCACGCGCGCCAGCCGCGACCCGATCCGGCAGGAGGGCGATCGGGGCCCAGATGGGCCAGAGCGGAAACGCGAGCGCCGAGGCACCGAGCCGCTGCGCCCAGCTCCCGCGCGTCCGGCGATGCACGACGATCGCGCAGCCCGCCCCGACAACCGCATAGAGAAGCAGGAGGTCGAGCGCGCTCACCGCGCACCGCCGTAGGCGTCACGCTCCGCGCGCGGATCGTAGTCGCCCATCGCGGAGCGAGCGCTCATGACCAGAGCGTCCGCGAAGCCGCCCTCGACGTCGCGCACGAACGGGACGCTGGCCTGCGAGGGGCGACCCAGGAAGGGGCGCAGCGTCCAGCCGGTCTGCGCGCCCGCGGCGAGGAAGATGGCGACGAAGGCCGTCGCCGTGACGCCGCGGTGCGCGCCGTCGCCCAGACCGCGGAGGAGCACGCCCAGCGCCGCCAGGCCGCTCGAGCCGTACGCCAGCGCGGTGGCGAGCGCGCTCGCGTGATAGCCGAGGCCGAGATCGATCCCGAGCCACAAGAGCGGCGCGAAGGCGAGCAAGACCAGCGCCGCGCGACCCGCGGCGGCGATGGTCAACGCCACGATGGTCCGCAGCGGCCACGGCCGTCCCAGGCACGCGGCGACGGCGTGGAAGGCGGGGACGCAGATCACGAGCGCCCCGAAGAGCGCGAGGGGCAGCTTGATGGCGGAGTAGAGGATCTGCGCGTCCCCGCGAAAGCTCCCCACGACGCCCCCGAAGACGGCCCCGCCGATGAGCAGCACCGCCATCGACGCGACGGCGAGCGGGCGCAGGCCCTCCTCGGCCGCGCACCGACGCGCCACCTCCTCCGGGTCTCTCAAGAGCAGCGCGATGGGATGGGCGCCGCTCATCACGCACCCCCCACGAGCGGCAGCAAGGCGCTCCACACCCGCCACGCGAGCAAGGTGGCGAAGAGGGAGAAGCCCAGCTGGGAGAGGGCGGCGACGAAACGAGTCGCGCTGTCTGCGCGGTGCAGCGCCGCGCGCAAGGTGGAGACGAGCTGACGCAGGCCGAGCGCGCCGCCCACGATCAGTCCCAGGGTGCCGGCGATCGCGGCCGCGTCGTCGGACGCGCTGGTCACGACGTAGAGCGCGCACAGCGGCGCGAAGCCCGCGAGCGCCAGGCCCGCGGACGCGAGCCCGCGGACCGCGGCGCCGAACGCGTCTCGCGCCGACAGAGGCGCGTCGAAGAGCGAGAGCAGGATGTAGAGCGCGGGCAGCCCGAGGAGGGTCACCGCGAGCAGCGCGGCGGGCACCCCCACCGCGTGGGCGAGCAGCGCGGCGCCTCCCTCTCGCGCTCCGAGCGCGAGGCCGTACGCCGACGCGAGGAGCGCGCCGATCGCCGCCCGCTGCGCGAGCCGCCCCACGTTTCCCTCGGCGGACAACAGCCTCGCGGACCAGCACGCGGCGTGCTCGCTCTCGGGTTCCCGCGCTCGGCCCGGCCCCCGAGACGCGGTCGATCCGGTGTGACCAGGGGACGGCGCGGCCACCCATCTCGTCGATACGTCACTCATCAGCACCTCCAGACCGGACGATGCGGACGGGCGGCGGCTCACGGTCGCCGGAGCGGCGGAGGTCTGGTGGAGAGCCCGTGGCGAAAACGTGGCGGCGGCCGCGATCGACGCCGTCAGCTCGACAGCCAGCGATCGGCCTCGGACGGCTCCAGGGTGATCAGCTCTCGGGGGTCTCCGCCGTCTTCGAGCGTGGTGTTGCGCTGCTGCATGGCCACGGTCGCGCTGTCGACGAGCACGGCGCGCCCCCCGTAGCCCTCGAGCGCCATGGCGACCCGCTTCATGTCCGCGAGGAGCTCCGCCGAGGGGGTGTCGAGGGGATGCAGACCGCGCAGATCGACGAAGACGCGGAAGCCGTCGCCGCCGGTGGCCTCGAGCGCTCGGGCGTGCGCCCGGTTGAGCGCGCGCATCTCGACCAGCCCGACGTGATCGCGAAGACGCATCGTCAGGAGCCGCTCTCCCGGATCGTACTCGATGCGCCACATGGTGCGCCCCTCATTGAATCACGTTCAGTGTGGGATTGCCCCATGAAAACGGCCGCGCCGACGGTGCTCGACGCGGCCGCGAGGGAGGAGCCGTCGACGCTACTGCTCTGCGCAGGCGGACGGCACGTCTCGGCCCAGGGCTACCAGGCCCTGCCGCCAGCCGCTGATCGCGGACTCGCAGCCGACCGTGGCCGCGGGGTTGTTCTGCATGCCTCGCACCCCCGCGCAGGTGGTCTCGGCGCTGACGGTCGGCATGCTCTCGCTCACCGCGTTCACGTAGGCCTCGCAGCACTCGACCGCGCGCCCGCAGACGCCGCCACCGCCGCCGCCGCCCGTCTCGGTCGCCGCCTCGTTCGCTTCGGCGACGGCCTCGGCGGCCTCGTTCGCCTCGTCCACCGCGTCGGCCACGGTCAGCATCGGGATGACGAGGCCGAACACGGCCCAGCCGAGGCAACCGAGGAACATCAGCGCGACGCACCCGATCGCGACGTAGATCAGCGGGTTGCGCTTCTTCTTCCCGGGCGCCGCGCCGGC
>SHBB01000275.1 GCA_004213565.1 Sandaracinaceae bacterium | reverse complement strand
TCGCGGCCTCGGTCGCGGCGGCGGACGCGGACGCGGACGCGGTGGCGGCGGCGGTCGCAGAGGCGGTCGTGGAGTCGGCGGCGGACGCGGACATGGCGAGGCGAGAGCGTGTCGCAGTCAGAGGCCAATATATCGTGCGTGGACCCGGAAGTTTGGGTTGCTAGGTGGGGGCGTCCTCGGGGCCCCCGGGGTCAGCCGTCGTCTCGGCATGGCGCGGCGATCGAGACGGTCGCCTCGACGTTCTGCGAACGACGCTCGAGCAGCGTGAGCAGGTCGTCTCGACGCTCCCGGTCCTCGAGAAGTGTGACCGCCAACGCGCACCAGCGCCGCTTCGCCTCGCGGTGCTTCTCCCGGCTAGTTCGCGGGCACGGGCAAGGGCAGGCAGTGAAGAACGCTCGCGTTCCTCAGCTGCCTGCTAGGGAAACGGGACGAACCGCTGTCGGCTCACGGCGCCCTCTGCGACCTCCTCGGGGAGGTAGCGCATCGGCATCGTCTCGTTCGCCAGCCAGAGGCGCGCCTGGTCGTTGAAGTGCGCCGAGTCGGGGTTGCCGCTCTGGCCGCCGGGCAGGATGTTTTGCCCGCGTACGCCGTCGGGGCCGAGGGCGATGACCATGCGGAAGACCGGGCCGCTGCCGTGGCTGAAGGTCTCGCCGTCGAGGCCGGGGTTCGCCGCGTCGACGTCGAACTGGTCGCCCGGGCGCGGGAACCAGCGGAGGCCGGCGCGCGGGTCGTCGGCCGGGAGATCCGCCGCGAGCGGCATGCGGGAGGTCGTGACGTTGAACATGTCGAGGAGCGCGCCGAGGCCGCCCGCGTCGCCGAGGAAGCCGGCCAGGAGCGACTCGAAGCGCACCTGGTGGCGCAGGCCCCACAGGTACGTGCTCATGTCGGCGGAGCCGAAGCCGCCCACGCCGGGCTCGGTCGGCTCGGCGAGCAGGAAGTCCAGCGCCTCGACCAGCGCGCGTACGCCGATCTCCCGGCTGCTCTCGGTCTCGGGCGTGTCGATGTCGTCGAAGAAGACCGACTCGCGGGTGGCCGGGTTCCAGGACCCGAGCCCCTCGGGGTTTCCGTCGCCCCGGCCGTTCACGAGGAGCTGGATGGTCATCATCGTGTAGGTGTCGCCCGTGACCGCGGGCGAGAGGTTCCGCGGGATGCCCTCGTCGTTCAGCACGCCGCGGATGAAGCGCGGGAACCAGTGACCGAAGAGCGTCGTGGCGACGCTCGACTCGGCGTCGCCCGCGCCGGGCGTGGAGTAGAAGGTCTCCACCCCGCTCGGCGTGGGGTAGCCGGCGTCGCGCCACGCGAGCATGCGGCTCTCCACCTCGGTGAAGCGCGCCTCGTTCGCCGTCCACATCGCCGCCATGCGCTCCTCGGTCGAGCCGGGGTCGGGCGTGCCGAGCGACGCGCTGCGGGCCGCGTCGATGACCTCGAGCAGCAGCGGGACGTAGTCCTCGCCGAGGTTCGAGTGGTGGTCGCCGTGGAGACGCTGCATCTCCTCGAAGGTCGCGTCGCCCGCCCCGATGGCCGCCGTCAGGCGCTCGTCGATGCGTCGCGCGCGGTAGCCCTCGATCCACGGGCCGCCGATGTAGTGCGGGTCGTCGAAGATGTCTCCGTCGGTGGCGATGTTCCCCGGGTCGTTGTTCGCGTGCATCACGTATTGACGCGCCGGGTTCACCGCCTGCGGCCACTCGTCGAAGGGCACGGCGCAGCCCGTGGGCCCACCCGCGGCCGCGGCCGCCTCGTCCACGCGCCCCTGCGCGTCGAGCGGCAGAGACCACGCCCCGAAGCGCGTGCCGTCGATCAGGCGCCGAGGATCGGCGCCCTCGACCCAGACGTTGGTGCCCGGGTCCCGCGGCAGGTGATCGCGGCACGGCACCGCGTGGTAGGCGGAGTAGAGGACGGAGCCGTCGGCGTCGGCCGCCATCATGCTGCCGCCGTAGCCGATGAAGTGCCGCATCGACTGGCGGAAGTCCTCGACGTTCTCCGCGTCCGCGAAGCCGCGGAAGGCCCGCAGGAGCGTGCCGCCGTCGAAGGGGCCGTAGTAGAAGCTGATCGCGCTGATCACGCCGTCTTCGTCCTGGTCGCCCGGGACGATCCAGTCGCCCATGAGGTTCACGCGGAACTCGCCGGGCCCGAGCGGCTCGTCCTCGGTGACGCTGCGCCCCTCGATCGAGGTGATGAAGCGGCCGTCGAAGGTCACGAACCGGGCGAGCTCCTCGGTGCGGCCCACGCTGTCGAGCTCCGGCACGTCGCGGATCTCGAAGGTCTCGTCCACGCGCACGAGCGGCCGGTCCTCGCCCTCGAAGCGCGAGAACGCCGGCACGCCGTCGTCGTCCAGCACGATCTCCTCCGCGTACCAGTCGGTCACGTCCGCGAAGAACGCGGTCTGCGTCCAGGCGACGCGGCCGTTGGTGCCGACGCCCAGGGCCGGCAGCCCGGCGATCGTCGCCCCCATCAGGCGCTGCGGGTTCTCGTCGCCCATCAGCTCCGTGTCGAGCCCGTACTGCCAGAAGAGCGCGGGCACGCTGAGCTGGAGGTGACCGTCCCCGGCCAGCAGCGAGGCGCCGTCCGGCGTGGCGCTGCCCATGACGGCCCACGAGTTGGAGCCCCAGCCCTCGTGACCCGTCGGGTGCAGCCGCGCCTCGACGCGCTCGAGGTGCCCGACGAGGCGGTCGAGGGCGCTGCGCTCGATCCGCGGGAGGCCCATCGGGATCGGGCGGCGGACCGGGCGGCCGTCCACGATCGGCGCGGAGGTGCGCCCGGTCGTCTCGAGCCCCCAGCCCGCGGCGGAGCTGTTCGTGTTCGGCGGCGCGTAGCGCTCGATGATGTCCTGCTGCAGGCCGGCGCGGCGGAGGGCCTCGTCGGGCGCGCCCACGAAGTACTCGTCGATCGGGCGCTCGAACGTCGCGGCGCGGCCCACGTCGCCGGTCTCGAAGCTCGTCCCGTAGAGGATCGTCGCGCCGGTCGCGACCACATCGCGACGATCCCACGGGATCATGAGGTCGACCGCGCGGCGCCCGCCGAGCAGCGCGAACGCGAGCTCGAGCTCCTTGGGCGGCGGGAGCTGGCGGCCGCGCACCGCCTCGATGTAGCCGTTGACGCCGTCGGCGAAGGCGTCGAGGTCGGCGGCCTCTTCATCCGTGAGCCCCTCCAGGAAGAGGTCGGTCACGTAGGTGGCGCCGGTCTGCCGGTTCTCGATGTCGCTCCCGAGCGCGGCGTCGCCGATGAGCTCGCTGAGCGTCCCCTGCGACAGGCGCGAGGTGAGGTCCATCTGGAAGAACCGGTCGGCGGCCATCGTGAACCCGAGCACGCGCATCGCGTCGCGGCGGTTCGCCGCGTAGACGTGCGGCACGTCCATCTCGGTGCGGACGACGTGGGCCTGCTCCTCCAGATTGGGCACGAAGAAGCGCCCGGTCTCCTCGAGCTCGGCGAAGATCTCCGGCGGCGGCGGGTCGGGGGGACCCGCGTCGGGCGCGCTCCCGTCGGGCCCCGCGTCGACGGGCGCCTCCCCGTCATCGCACCCCATCACCAGCAGCGCCGCGCAGGCGCCGATCCCCAGCCACCGTCCAAGCATGGGGCGAAGCCTATCGGATTCGCCCGCGGCTGCGTAGCGACGCTCAGCCGTCGCTTCGTGCCGGCCGTGGGGCGCGGAAGCAGAGCTCCACGCCGCGAAGGCCCTGCCCGAGCGCGACCGTCCAGCGCTCCTCCACGGGCACGAGGTGCGCGCTGCAGAGGCGCATCCCGCTGTCCGCGAGCGACATGCGGCCGGTCTGGAACACGAAGGTGCGGTCGTCGCAGCCCGACTCGGGCAGGAAGCGCTCGTTCTGGTAGGGCCGCGCGTTCGCTTCGGCCGCGGCGCGGACGTCGAGGGCGCGCCCCTCCAGGCTCACGCTCGCGCCGTTGTGACCCTCGACCCGGAGGACCGCCTCGCTCGGATCGCAGACGGTGACGGTCAGCTCGACCTCGTGCAGCCCGGACACGTCCACGGACGCGCGCGCCCCCTCGACCCGCACCCGCTCGCCACACGTCGTCTCTCCGCTCGCCGGATCGATCTCGCACGACTCCGAGCAGAGCGCCGTCTCGGCCATGGTGACGTCGGGGTCGCACAGCGCCGCGCCGTCCCCCGCGGAGGGATCCTTTACGATGTCGGGCTGGCCGACGAGGGGCTGCTCGAACGCGACCAGCTGGACGCAGCCGCCCGCCATCATCGAGGTCGCGAGGGAGGCGAGCAACAAGGAGGCGATCCGCGTCATCGGCGCGTTCATAGCCTCTCGTCGACGCGGGGGCGAGCGGCATGCCCTCGAATCGGCCGTTGTGCGGCCAAACCGAGGTGTCTCAACGGGAGTCACTCAAGATCTCGATTCGGTGCGCCGTTGGATCCACTCGATGAAGCTCCGCCTCCGATCATGGCTCCTCCCGGCGCTGCTGCTCGCGCCGCTCGCGTTCGCGGGCGACGCGCGAGCCGAGGACGCCGCCGAGGTCACGCCCATCCAGGTCACCAGCCTCGAGGGCGGCGTGTCCGTCGCCGGCCAGTGGCACTTCACCCGCGAAGACGATCCCGCGAACGCGGCGCCCGAGAGCTCGACCGAAGGCTGGGTGTCCCTGTCGACGCCGGGGCCGTGGAGCAACGCGTACCCGGGCTCGGAGCCCTTCCGCGTGGGCTGGTATCGCCGGGAGGTCCACTTCGACCCGTCCCTGGTGGGCACGGAGGTGGACCTGTTGGTCGACACCTACATGGCCAGCCTCGATGTCTACGTCGATGGGGAGCGGGTCTACCACCGCGGCGAAGCGAACATCTACGAGTCCTACTACGCGATCCGCGCGGTCCCCGTGAGCTTCACCGTCGAGCGTCCGGTGCACGTGGTGGCCATCCGCGTGGACACCCCGCTGATGGTGGGCGTCTACCAGCTCCCGTTCGAGCTGCGGGCGCACGGTGATCACAGCGCGGCGCTCATCGCCTACGAGAGCTTCAACGGCGACTTCCGCGTCCTGCTCGGCTCGGTGATCTTCTTCTTCGGGTTGTTCTTCCTGTTCCTCTCGTGGCGGGTGAAGCAGCGCGCGTACCTCGTGGCCGGCCTGGCCTGCGTCGCGCTCTTCCCGTTCCTGGTCGGCACGTCGGACACCTTCGCGGCGTTCATGGATCCCGAGATCCTGCTGCTGATGATCTATCCGGCGATCGCGACCCAGGGCACGCTCAACCACCTCTTCATGCAGAGCGTGGCCGGGCGCCCGATGCCTCGCTTCAACCGCGTGCTGATCACGTTCGCGGTCGTGCTCTTCCTGGTGGACGTCTCCCAGCTCTTCTTCTTCCACCACTCGCTCTTCCTGGTGGCGCGCAAGATCACCTTCCTCTCGGGGCTCGTCCTCGGGGCGCACGCCACCTGGCTCGGCGTGAAGGCCGCGCGGCAGGGGCGCCGCGGCGCGCTCATCCTCGCGTTCGGCACGTTCGCCTACATCGCGGCGGCGGCGCACGACACGCTCATCGCCCTCGGCAAGATCCACAGCACGGGGCTCGTGCTCACCGGCACCCTCTGCGTGACCGGCGCGATGATCGCCATCGCGGTCGACCGCTTCGCGAACACCTTCCTGGAGAACAAGAAGCTGCTCGGCGACGTCCAGCAGATGAACGAGAACCTCGAGGGGCTCGTGGAGGAGCGCACGGCCGAGCTCCACGCCCGCCAGAAGGACATGGCGGAGATCCTCGCCAACGTGCCGGAGGCGATCGTCGCGATCGTGCCCGGGCTGACGCTGCACGAGGAGCACTCGGCCTGCGCGCCGGAGATCCTCGGCGTCGAGGACGTGCCGGGCGCCAGCGTGATGGTGGCCGTGTTCGGCGGCGCCGAGCTGGACGACGACCGGGTCGACCAGGTGAAGGGCGCGCTGCTCGCCATCGTGGGTGAAGACTCCGTCAATCACCTGATCAACGAGCACCTGCTCCCCGAAGAGGTCTGCCGCCTGCGACCCGACGGCACCAGGCAGTACCTGGAGCTGTCGTGGGCTCCCATCGAGGACGCGAACGAGATCGTCAACAAGATGCTGCTCAGCGTGCGCGACGTGACCGAGCTGCGGGAGCTCCGCGGGGCGGCGGAGGCTCGGACCAAGGAGCTGGCCGCCATCGGCGAGCTCATCGCGGTCGGTCCCGAGGTCGCGCCGCGGCTGCTGTCGGACGGGCGCTGTCTCGTGGACCGCGCGAAGGCGACCGCGCTCGACGACGCCGAGGCGGTGCGCGAGCTGAAGCGCTTCGCGCACACCCTCAAGGGCGAGGCGCGCACCTACGGGCTCGGCGCGCTCGCGGCCGGCGTGCACAACCTCGAGACCGCCTGCACGGCGGGCGACGACGCGCCCGAGGAGGTCCGTCTCGCCACGGCCGCGCTCGCGGAGGAGGTGGCGCTGCTCACCGACGTCTGGACCGAGAAGCTGGGGCACGACGCGTCCGAGG
Organism: Sandaracinaceae bacterium; assembly: GCA_004213565.1. Lineage (GTDB taxonomy): Bacteria > Myxococcota_A > Polyangia > Polyangiales > Sandaracinaceae > JAVJQK01. The sequence goes on along the minus strand of SHBB01000275.1, from coordinate 5,867 downwards.
ACGCGCGACGCACCCTGGACGCCGAGCGCATCCAGCGCGCGCTCTCGCTGCTCTCCGAGTCCGCGAACGACAGCCGCGCGGTGCTCGAGATCCAGCAGGCGGCGCGCGCGGAGCTGCAGCTCGTCGGCCGGGCGCCCCTCGCGGAGCTGCTCGCGGACGAGATCGGCGCGGCGCGGCGCCTCGCGACCGAGCGCGGGAAAGAGCCGCCGAGCATCACGGTCTCGGGCGAGGAGGTCTTGCTCGACCGGAACGCGGAGGGGCGCGAGCTCGTCCGGGCCCTGGGGCACGTGCTGCGCAACGCCGTCGACCACGGGCTCGAGGCGGCGGAGGACCGGCTCGCGCGCGGCAAGCCGGCGGCCGGCGCCGTCCGCGTCACGGTGGGCCGCGATGGAGGGCACGTCACCGTGCGCGTCGCCGACGACGGTCGCGGGCTCGACCTCGCCCAGCTCGCGCGGAAGGCAGGACTCGAGGACGACGCGCCGGAGCAAGAGATCGCGCGTTGCGTCTTCCGCAGCGGTCTGTCGACCGCGGGTCAGGTCGACCTGGTCTCGGGCCGTGGAGTCGGGATGGACGCGGTCGCGCGCATGATGACGGGGCTCGGAGGGGCGGCCGACGTCGAGCTCGGGCCGATCGACGAGGCGACGGGCCGCCGCGCGTTCACGCTGCGCCTCAGCATGTTGGACCCGAGCTTCGAGCAGCGGGCCACGGCCTGAACGGCGGGATGGGGAAGTCGATGGGATGGATCGGAAGCTGGCTGGGCAAGAGCCCACCTGCCAACCAGAACGACCGGGTCGAGCCGCCCGACCAGTCGGGGCCGATCGCGGTGCCGCAGCCCTCCCGCCTCGGTGAGCTCGCGCGCAAGGCCGTCGATCTGGTCCGAGCCCGCGTGGTGCACGCCGTCGAGACCTCCGAGCGCGAGATCCTCGCCGTGGGGGAATGCCTGCAAGACCTGATGACTCAGGCGCAGCGCCAGTCCGCGATCCTCCGGCAGATGGAGGGCGACATCGGCGACGGCTCGGCCATGAGCGGCGCGCTTCATCGACAGAAGGAGACCGTCAGTCGGTTCGTCGAGGGGCTGGTGGCGCGCGCCTCGGAGCAGCAGGCCCTCGCGCAGGCGGCGCACGAGCGGACGCAGCGGATCGGCGAGGCCGGTCACCGCATCCAGAACATCGCCACCCACTCGCGCCTACTCAGCTTCAACGCCCAGATGGAGGCGGCGCGCCTCGGATCGCGCGGACACGCGTTCCAGGTGATCGCCAAGGAGATCCGCGAGCTCGCGGCCGAGGTCGAGAAGACCAACGCGCTGATCGCGGAGCTCGCCGACGACGTGGCGATGCACATGCCGAAGCTGGACGAGTCGGCGGGCGCGCTGCGCGAAGAGGCGGACCGGTTCAGCGACGCGGTGGACGACGGCCTCCGCGAGGTCGACGCGGCGCAGGCCAGCGTGCGCGAGCGGTTCTTCGCGTCCCTCCGCGACAGCGAAGTGCAGGCCGAGCAGACCGTCGCCTCCTCGGGCGCGGCGCTCTCGCATTTGCAGTTCCAGGATCCCGTCAGCCAGGCCATGCGGCAGGCGCTGGTGGTCCTCGATCACATGGTGGACTCGCTCGCGCTAGGCGAGGGGGGGGTAGAGGGGCTGGAGATGGCCCTGCGCGATGGGCGCGCGAAGATGGAGCTGCCAGCGCTGAGCCGCGACCCGATCGCGGGAGCGGCCACCGCGGCAGCGAAGGCATCGGACGAAATGGCGGGGGACGGCGAAGAGGCTCCCCTGGCCAGCGGCGAGGTTCTCCTCTTCTGAGAAGGTCGTAATGAGCAAGAAAATTCTCATCGTAGATGACTCGGCGACGGTCCGGCAGCAGGTCGGGATGGCGTTGTCGGGCGCGGGCTTCGCCGTGCTGGAGGCGGTGGACGGGGTCGATGGAGCGACGCAGCTCACGAGCGATGGCTCGATCGGGCTGGTCATCTGCGACGTCAACATGCCGCGGATGAACGGGCTGGAGATGCTCGAGAAGGTGCGCGGAGAGGGCGTCTCCGTCCCGGTGCTCATGCTCACCACCGAGGGCGATCCGGTGCTGGTGGCGCGCGCGAAGAGCGCGGGCGCGAAGGGGTGGATCGTCAAGCCGTTCAACCCCGTCGCCCTGGTCGCCGCCGCGAAGAAGCTCTGCGCCTGACGTCGCTCGAGCGGGCTGCTACACGGGAGCCATGCGTTGGCTCGCCTCCCTCGCTCCCGGCTTCGCCACCCTGGGCCTTCTCCTCGCCGCGTGTGACGGCGAGCCGCCTCCTCCACCGTCGGTGGACGGAGGCGAAGTCGCGTTGGCGGACGGGACGCGCGTGGTGATCGCGGACGGCTCCGGCGCGGTCGCCCTCTTCGACGGCGATCGACCGCTCCTCGCGAGCCCCGAGCGCGCCCACCCCATCGCGCGCACCTTCACCGAGCGGGTGACGGGCAACCTCGGCATCTGGAGCTTCCGCAGGCAAGGCGTCGCGGAGCACCGCTACGACCGCTTCCAGGCGTGGCGCGAGGAGGCGGGCGCCGCGGTCGTGGAGTACGCGCTCGTGCCCGACCCGGAGGCGGAGACGCCGTCCGAAGGCGTGGCCACCCTGCGGATCGCGCCTGGTGAGAGGGACGACACCACCGTCATCACCCTCTCGGTGACCGGCGTCGACGCGACCTCGATCGCGCTCCCCGTGCGCTGCGACGAGGCCGGCAGCTTCCACGGCTTCGGCGAGCAGTACCAGGCCACCGAGCAGACCGGCGAGGCCTTCGAGCTGATGGTGACCGAGCAGGGCATCGGGCGCGAGGGCGGGCTCCGCGACGTCAACGGCGACGCGCACACCACCTACTTCCCGATGCCGTACTACCTCGACGCGCGCGGGTTCGGCGTGCTCGTGCGGACCGATCGCCGGGTGCGCGTCGACGTCTGCGCGGCCGACGCCGAGGTGGCCTGGCTCGAGGTGATCGACAGCGCGCCCCTCGAGCTGGTCGTCTTTCACGGCCCGACCCCGTACGACGTCCTCGCGCAGCTCGGCGCCGAGGTCGGCCGCCCCGCGCCGCCGCCGCGCTGGGCCTTCGACGGCGCGTGGATCAGCAGCCAGGGCGGACGCGACGCCGTGCTCGCCGACGTCGACGCGCTCGAGGTGGCCGGCGTCCCCGTCAGCGCGATCTGGTCGCAGGACTGGACGGGCGTGCGCATGAACATCGGGGGCGGCTTCGGCGTGCAGTACCGATGGAACGCGGACCTCGCCCACTACCCGGACCTCGCGGGCATGGTCGACACCCTTCACACGCGCGGCTACCGCTTCCTCGCGTACGCCAACCCCTTCGTCGACCCGGACCTCGACGACCACTTCCCCGAGATGCGCGACATGGGCTGGCTCGTCGAGGATCCGAGCGGCGACGCCTACGTCTTCAACGCGCCGAACGAGCAGAGCGCGCACCCCGACCTGACGGACCCCGCCGCCCGCGCGTACGTGCAGGGGGAGCTCGAGGGCATGGTGAGCGAGGTGGGGATCGACGGCTGGATGGCCGACTTCGGAGAGTGGAACCCGCTCGACGCGGTCATGCACGACGGCAGCGCGCCCGAGGGCTACCACAACCGCTTCCCGGTCGACTGGCACTGCACCAACCGCGCGGCCATGGACGCCGCCCGCCCCGACGGCGACTGGGTGCTCTTCGCGCGGAGCGGTTGGACCGGCGTGCAGGCCTGCTCGATGATCCACTGGGTCGGCGACCAGGAGGCGACCTGGTCCGAGAGCGACGGCTTGCCCACGGTGGTCCCGGCGATGATCAACCTCGGCCTCGCGGGCGTGCCCTACGTGACCCACGACATCGCGGGCTTCAGCGGCGGGCCGAGCACGCGCGAGCTCTACATGCGATGGACCGAGCTGGGCGCGTTCACGCCCATCATGCGCACCCACGAGGGCAACCGGCGCGACGTCAACCACAACTGGGACAGCGACGCCGAGACGCTCGCCCACTTCCGTCGCTTCGCGTCGATCCACGCCGCGCTCGCCGACGACATGATGACCTGGAGCGACGAGGCGCAGGCGACCGGAAAGCCGCTGGTGCGGCACCTGTTGCTCGAGTTCCCGGAGGACCTCGCGACCTGGGAGATCCACGACCAGTACCTCCTGGGCGACGCCCTGCTCGTCGCGCCCGTGCTCGAGGAGGGCGCGACCGAGCGCGCCGTCTACCTGCCGGCCGGCGCGACCTGGTTCGACGTCTGGACGGGGGAGTCGCTCGAGGGCGGGCAGACGGTCACGGTCGCCGCGCCGCTCGGCAGCCCGCCCGTGTTCCACCGCGACTCGGACCGCGACGACCTGCGCGCGATCCTCTGACCCGGTCGTGGTCGTGGCCCGCTCTCTGGGCCGCGCGTCGCCTCAGTCGAGCAAGCGCCGAGCGATCCTGCCGGTGCGGCCGGCCAGGATGCCGTAGGCTCGTCCGTCGGCGTCCACGTTGCGTGCGTACACGTTCAGGCCAGAGTAGGTGTTCGTGCCCGCGACGCCCCCGCTCGCGAGGACCGCGTAGAGCCGCCCCTCGAGGTCCCGGTACCCGACGACCTCCCCGCGCTCCGTGAAGAGGCGCGCGGCCGTCGCCGTCCCGTCTTCCAGGGTCACCGCGACGAGGGCCGCGCCGTCCCAGCGGAAGAGGTCTCTGCCCGCGACCCACATGCCCCCGCCGGGGATGGGGCCGAGGTCGCTGATGGCGCAGCGTGTCGTGCCGAGCGTCTCCCAGGCCCCCGCGCGCAGGCGGTGCACGGCGCCGCCGTCGCACGTGTCTTCGCCTTCCTGCGTGCCCACCCAGACCGCGCCGGCGTCGTCGATGGCGAGGGCGCGGATCGCGGGCGCCCCGGGCAGCGGCGGCGTGACGGGGATCCACTCGCGCGCGACCGACTCGAACACGATCCCGTCCTCGCCTCCCACCACCCAGCGCTCGCCGGAGTGGGCCACCGCGTGCAGGGCGCCCGCGGTGAAGGCCTCGGCCCGCACCCAGCCCGCGCCGTCTTCACGGCGCTCGACCACGACGCCGTCGCTCCCCACCGCGACGGCCCGTGTCTCGGAGGCGTCGACGGCCAAGAGCGTCGCCTCCCCGTCGATGGGGAGCGCGCGTCGCCGCCAGTGACCCTCTGCGTCGATCCGCTCCACGAGGAGGGGGAAGCGGTAGTTGGTTCGGCCGACGCCCAGGAACCCGTGCGCCGAGCCCGGTCGTGCGACGAGATCGATCACCTCGCCGACGAAGGCCAGCGCGCCCGCGGGGCGAATCCGCTCGCCCGTCCAGTGCAGGAGGTTGCCCTCGAAGGAGCCCACGTACCCTTCGACCTCCCCCGCCGCGTTTCTCCCGATGCCGACCGCCCCGAGGTTCTGGCCCACCGCGATCTGCACACACTCGAGCGCGCCGCCCGAGCGTCGGGTGATCACGTCGCCGCGCGCGCCCGAGATCAGCAGCTCCCCCGAGGCGAGGCCGGACGCGCCTGCCACCCCCGTGAGCACGCACGGCAGCGGCTCGCTCGACCAGACGCCGCCCACCCGGGTGTGAAGCGCGTCGTTGCCCACGAGCGCCAGCCCGCCGGCGTGCATCGCGGCGCGCCACTCGGTGAGCCCCGGAGGCGGGGCGATAGGCTCCCACGTCGCCCCGTCGAAGCGCAGCAGGCCGCCGACTCGGATGGCCCACACCCCCGAGCCGTCCGACGCCACGACGATCTTCGAGATACCCAGTCCGTCGGCGGGCGGCGCGACCGGCTCCCAGCGCCCGGGTCCGAGGCGGCGCACGAGCAGGTCCCCTCCGGCGGCCCACGCCCACGCCTCGCTCCCACCCCCCGCCGCGCCCACGTTCTCGGTGGTGCCGACGTCGACGCTCGTCCAGACGCCGT
>SHBB01000274.1 GCA_004213565.1 Sandaracinaceae bacterium | reverse complement strand
AGAGACCCGCCGCGCCCTCTGGGTCGCCAGGCGGGGGTGTAGCGATCGCAATAATAGTTAACACGGGACCAGGGGCCGGGGGGCAACCCCGCGTCTGCGTGTAAGATCGGGCGATGTCGCAGTCGACGCAGCCGGCCGAGGACACGCCGGGGCTGCCCATTCGGTCGCTCTCCGTCGAGGTCGTCGACGGGGAGACGAAGGGGGCGCGGGCAGAGGGCGCCGCCGAGTCGCTCAGCGTCGGATCCGCCGAGGGGAACGATCTGGTCATCGCCGACCCGACGGTGAGCCGCTACCACCTCGAGCTGCGGCGCGGCGAGGAGGGGGTGCGGGTCATCGACCACGGGTCGACGAACGGGACGCGGTACGAGGGCGCGCGGATCGAGCGGGGCACGGTGCCGCCCGGGGCGAGGCTCTCGCTCGGGCACACCACCATCCGGGTGGACGACGGGGCGCGGATCACGCTCGAGCTGCTCGAGGGGGATGAGCTCGCGGGGCTGCGCGGGCGAACCGCGGTGATGCGGCGGCTGATGGCGCGCGTCGGCAAGGCGGCCAGGGCGGAGATGCCTGCGCTGCTGGTGGGCGAGTCGGGGACGGGGAAGGAGCGGGTGGCGCGCGCGCTGCACGAGGAGTCGAGGCGGCGGAGCGGGCCCTTCGTGACGGTGGACTGTGGGGCGCTCTCGCCCGCGCTGGTGGCGTCGGAGCTGTTCGGGCACGAGAAGGGCGCGTTCACGGGCGCCGAGCGACAGCACGTGGGCGCGTTCGAGCGCGCACACGGAGGGACGCTCTTCCTCGACGAGATCGGGGAGCTGGGCGCCGAGCTGCAACCCGCGCTGCTCGGGGTGCTGGAGCGTGGGCGCTTCCGGCGGGTCGGCGGACGCAAGGAGGTCGAGGCCGACGTGCGCGTGGTGGCCGCGACGCACCGCGATCTGCGCGCCGAGGTCAACGAGGGCTCGTTCCGCCTGGATCTCTACTACCGGCTCGCGGTGGTGGTGCTCGAGCTGCCCCCGCTCCGCGCGCGCCTCGAAGACGTGCCGCTCCTGGTCGAGCACTTCCTCCGTGAGGCCGGGCACGACGGAGCGGTCGGCGAGATCTTCTCCGCCGACGCGATGACGGCGCTCTGCCAGCATCGCTGGCCGGGGAACGTGCGCGAGCTGCGGAACGTGGTGGAGGCGACGCTCGCCATGGGGGAGACGCCCGCGCTCCACGCCGCGGATCTGCCGGCCGAGGGCGACGCGGCGCTGAACGACGCGCTGCTCACGCAACCCTACAAGGACGCGCGCCGCCTCCTCCTCGACGCGTTCGAGCGCCGCTACGTTCAGCGCCTGCTGGAGCGCAACGACGGCAACGTCTCGGCCGCCGCGCGTGAGGGGCGCATGGACCGCACCTACCTCATCAAGCTGAAGCAGCGTCACGAGCTCGACTGAAGAGCCGCGCCGCCGAGGCGTCCGCGACCCGGCTGGAAGCGCACGGCCTACGAAATATCGACCTCGCGCAGGAACACCGGCAGCCCCCCACGCGGCGACATGGTCACGGCGAGCCGCGGGCGCACGACGTGCGCGGGGTCCGGGTCGAAGCTCCACGCGCGCAGCACGCGGGCCAGGATGAGCTGAGCCTCCATCATGGCAAACTGTTTTCCGATGCACGCGCGCTGCCCCGCGCCGAACGGGAGATACGCACACTGGGGCAGCGCCTTCTTTCGCTCGGGCAGGAAGCGATCGGGGTCGAAGCGCTCCGGGTCCTCGAACCAGCGCGCGTCGCGGTGCACGTGGTGGATCCAGATCACGACGTCCGCGCCGGCAGGGATGACGTAGCCGCCGACCTCCACGTCCTCGGTGGCCGTGCGCGGCACGGCGTAGGCCGGCGGGTAGAGTCGCATCGACTCCTCGAGCACGCGTCGCGTCAGATCGAGGGCGGGCAGGTCGTCCCACCCCGGCCCCGCGGCGTCGAGAGCGCGCACCTCGTCCCGCACCCGCGCCTCGATCGCCCGGTGCTGCGACAGCAGATGAAGGGTCCAGGTGAGCGCGTGCGAGGTGGTCTCGTGCCCGGCGATGAAGAGGGTGAGCAGCTCGTCGCGCAGCTCCCTTCGCGTGAGGCGATCGTCGCCGTCGCCTCCGGTCGCCAGCGCGGTGAGCAGGTCGTCGCCCCCTCCCCCGGCGCTGGCGCGCCGCGCGTCGATCAGCCCGTACACGAGCGCGTCCACCTCCTCCATGGCGGCGAGGGTCCGGCGCTTGCCCCGCGTGGGGACCCAGTCCGGGAGCATCGCGTCGATGCCGCCGAACGCCTGCCGGAAGGTGTGGATGGCCGCCGCGAATCGATCCGTCTCTCCGTGCACGTCGTGGTCGAAGAGGGTCTTGCTCACGATGCGCAGGGTCAGCTCCATCATCTCGCGGCTCAGGTCCACGCGCTGTCCAGGTCTCCATCGCGCCAGCGCGTCTTCGGTGTGCGCGCCGATCGTCTCCGCGTACGCCTGCAGGCGCTTGCTCGAGAACGCGGGCTGGATGAGCCGGCGCCGGCGCCGCCACGAGTCGCCGTTCGCGTTGAGCAGCCCCTCGCCGAGCAGGCGCGAGAGCTGCGACGCGGTGAGGCCGCTCGTCGGCTTGCCGAGCTTCGACGCCTGGCGGATCAGCACCTCCCGGATGTGGTCGGGGTGGCGCAGCACGTACACGTCCCGTCCCAGAAACGGCGCGTAGTAGATGTCGCCGTAGGTCTCGAAGCGCGCGCCCACCGTCTGCGCCGCGCCGTCGCGCATCCGGCGCATGTAGGCGAGGAGCGAGAACGGGTTTTTGGTGACCGGGGCGGGGCCAGGCGGCCGCGCGCGCCGGTGAGGGTCGAGCGTCATCGCGCTCCCTTCGGGTTATGGTTCGTCGAAGATGTACCGCATCTGCCTCGCGCTGGTCTGCCTCGCGGGCTGCGCCCGCCCGCCGCCCGCCGCCGACCTGACCAAGGAGCGCTCGCCGCTCCCCGCGATCGACGAGGGCGAGTTCGTGCGCGCGGACGGCGCGCGCTTCGTGATCGGCGAGCGCCCGGTGCGCTTCGTGGGCGTCAATGCGTCTCTCGTACACGGCGGGACCACACGCGCCGACGCGCCCCGCCTGCTCGAGTCGATGGCGGGCGACGGCGTGCGCCTGGCGCGCGTGTGGGCGCTCGGAGAGACGGAGGGAGACGAGGCCTGGCGGCGCGACGTCGCCTTCCGGCTCGGCCCCGACGTGTGGGTGGAGGAGTCCTTCGAACACCTCGACCGTGTGCTCGCGGAGGCGCGCGCGAACGACGTGCGGGTGATCCTCGTGCTCGCCAACCGGTGGGGCGACCGCGGCGGCCTCCCGCAGCTCGCGCGCTGGGCCGGGATCACCCCGCGGCGGCGGCACCTGCTCCCCTCGGAGCTGCGCGCGGTGCTCGAGAGCGAGGCGGCCAGAGCGCTCTACCTCGCGCACGTCGAGCGGCTGGTCACCCGCCGCAACACGGTGACCGGCGTGGCCTATCGCGACGACCCAACGATCTTCGCGTGGGAGCTCGTCAACGAGCTGTCCTCCCCCACGTGCGCGGCGCAGCGCGCGCAGCTCGACTGGGTCCGGACGATGTCGTCGCGGGTCCGGGCGCTCGACCCGAACCACCTCATCGCCGCGGGGCACATCGGCTACAACAGCGAGCAGTCTCTCGCGTTCTGGAAGCAGATCCATCGGCTGCCCGAGATCGGCTACGCCGACACCCACGGCTACCCGCAGAACCTGGTCGACGCGGTGGACCCCGACGCGCTCGGCGACTGGCTCGATCACCGCGCGGCGAGCGCGGACGCGCTGGGTCTCCCGCTCCTCGTGGGTGAGGTCGGCGTGCCGCGCGGAGACGACGGCCCGTTCGCGCCGCGCGCCGCGTGGTTCGAGACCTTCTTCGACCGCGCCTCCCGCGACGGCACGGACGGGGTCCTGCTCTGGATCTACCGCCCGTGGCAAGAGCACGAGGACTCGCACGGGATCTGGCCCTGGGGGCCTCTCGCGGAGGAGACCGCGCCCGTGCGTCGGCTCTTGCAGGCCCGCGCCAAGCCGTGGGACCGCGTCGAGGCGAATGGCGCGCCCGACTCCGACTGGGCGCTCGGGGTGGAGCGCGTGGTGCCCTTCGTCGAAGGCGACTGGGAGGGCGAGACCCTCGAGGTCGATCCGTGGGCGCTCGCCGAGGGCTGCGCGGAGAGCGACTCCGCGTGGCTGCTCTACGCGCTGCCGTGGCAGGCGCGCGCGGGGCGACTCGATCTCGCGATCCCTGGTGAGACCCAGGGCGCCCTTCGCGTGCTTCTGGACGGACGCGTGGTGGGCACCTGGCGCCAGGGCCGCTTCACGCAGTCCCACCCCCCGCCGCTCGGCACGGTCACGTGGATGCGCCTCGAGGCGCTCGACGCCGACGGCGCTGCCTTGCTCCGGCGCTTCACCACCACGCTCCCGGGCGCCACGAGGCTGGCGCTGACCCTTCACACGCCGTGATAGCCTGACGCGGTGCGAGGATGCCTTGCGGTCCTGTTCGCGCTGTGGCTGCTCGGCTGCGGGAGCGAGGGCGTGCTCGTCGTGTCGCTGCGGACGGACTACGGCGCGCAGACCGAGGTGCGCCTCGTCTCGCTCACGCTCTCCGGCCCGGGCGAGACGGTCGAGCGAGAGCTGCCGATCGACGCGGACGCCGACCTCCTCGAGGGGATCCGGCTCGCCGAGATCGACGGACTGGCGGCGGGGGAGCACGCCCTGACCGTGCGCCTCATCGGGGCGTCCGGTCGCGCCTTCGCTTCGCGGGAGGTCCGGCTTCGCGTGCAGGGCGGCGCCAAGGCGGTGACCGTCCTCATCACCCGGGACTGCGCGGGGGTGGTCTGTCCGGCCGGTGACCCCGCGCTCAGCGCGTGCCTCGACGGCGCGTGCGTCGATCCGGCGTGCACGCCCGAGACCCCCGAGCGCTGCCCGCCACCTTCGTGCTCGGTCGACGCCGACTGCGCCGCGCCCGCCGCCTCGTGCGGCTTCGCGCGCTGCCGCGACGGGGCGTGCTTCGAGGTCGGCGACGACGCGATGTGCGGCGCCGACGAGGCCTGCGACCCCGCTCGCGGCTGCGTGTCCACGCTGGCGGGGCCCTGCGAGGGATCGCTCGATTGCCCGCTCTTCGAGGCCGCGTGCGTGGCGCGCCTCGACGCGGACCGCTGCATGACCACCGCGCTCGACGCCACCGCGCCCACCCAGTGGATCTTCGACCTGTCGGGGCGAGCGTGCGCGGGCGTGGTGACCGGCGACTCGGTCGGTCTGCTGAGCGACGCCCCCGCGCTCTTCCGCGACGCCATGGTCTGGAACGCGCGCGATGGGCGCACCGGGGAGTGCCGCCGCTATGACGTGTCCCTGGTCGACGGGAGCACCAGCCTGAGCCCCGCGCCCTGCGGTACGCCCGTCAACGTGTCGTCCCGCGCGCTCGGCTGGATCGACCGCGTGGACGAGCTCGGGCGCGGCGTGCTCCGGGTGCCCGGCGAGGAGGACCGTCCCTTCACGCTCCCCTTCGGCTGGACCGGCATGTTCGCGGTGAGCGCCGACGAGGTGACGATGCAGGACCTCGACTCGAACGAGCGCGCGCTCCTGAGCCTCCGGACCCTCGAGCACACGGTCATGCCCGGGCCGAACGAGGCCCTGCGTGGGGCGTGGCGCGACCGGGACGGGACGCTCCTCTGGATGGCGCGCTGGGGAGGCGAGCTCGTCCGCACCGACGCGGCGGGGATGGAGATCGAGCGCGTCCCGCTGGCCGAGCTCCCGGGCGGGGGCCCGGGAGACGACTCGTTCGTAGGCCTCACGTGTACGTTCTGAGCCCAGCAGGCAGCTGAAGAACGCTCGCGTTCTTCAGCCTGCCTGCCCCGTGCCCGTGCCCTTGCCCATGCCCTTGCCCGCGACTCAGCGGTCACAGTTCTCGAGAAGCGCGACGAGCAAGGGCACGGAAGCAGGCTGCTTCTTCAGCAACCTGACCAACCAGGAATCGCGGGGGTGGATCAACTCTCTAACGCGGGATGAGCTCGCGCCCGGCCGGGCAGGCCACCTCTACACCCGTGGGGCCGTCCTCGGTGCGCAGCACCTTGATCTCCACGCGGCGGTTCGCGTCGCGCGCGGCCTGCGAGGTGCCGGCCTGCGCGGGGCAGCGCTCGCCGTAGCCCGCGCTCCTCAGCCGCTGCGGATCGACGCCGCGCAGGACCAGCGCCTGCACGACGGCCGCCGCGCGATCCCGGGTCAGGGCGATGTTGTACTCGTCGGAGCCGCGGTCATCGGCGTGGCCCTGCACCTCGAGCAGACGCATCTGCGGGTTGCCCTGGATCGAGGCCGTGATCGCGTCGAGCAGGTTCTCGCTCTCGGGCAGGATCTCCGCGCTGTCGTACGCGAAGAGGATCTGCTCGAACATGCGCATCGTGCCCCCCTCCCAGTCGACGATGCCGGTGTCGGGGCAGCCGTCCTCGTCCTCGGTGCCGTTGTAGATCTCGGCCCGGTCGGGGCAGCGGTCGTCCACGTCGAGGATGCGGTCGCCGTCGTTGTCGACGTCGGGGCAGCCGTTCTGGTCCTCGAAGCCGTCGAGGTCCTCGGGGTCGTCGGGGCAGAGGTCGTCGGTGTCGAGCAGGCCGTCCCGGTCGTTGTCGAGGTCGGGGCAGCCCTCCTCGTCCTCGAAGCCGTCGATGTCTTCGGGGTCGTCCGGGCAGCGGTCGTCCACGTCGAGGATGCCGTCGCCGTCCCGGTCGCCCTCGTCGCCTTCGGGGCAGCCGTCCTCGTCCGCGTCGCCGTCGCGGTCCTCGGGCACCATCGGGCAGGCGTCGTCGTCGTCGAGGATCCCGTCCCGGTCGTTGTCCAGCTCGGGGCAGCCGTCCTCGTCCGCGAAGCCGTCGTAGTCCTCGGGCTCGTCGGGGCATCGGTCGACGTCGTCGCGCATGCCGTCGCCGTCCCGGTCGCCCATCGACGGCTCGAAGACGAAGCCCACGAGCCCGCGAATGTCCGCCGCCTGGAACCCTCCCGTCGGCAGCCCCGCGCCGCCGCCGAGCAGGAGGTAACTGTTGCGCTCGACGAAGACCTTCAGGCCGCCGAGGGCCTCGAGCGAGAGGGCGTGCGGGTGACCCCAGGCGTCGATCACCTGCGAGCCGATCAGCTCGACCGCGAGCTCGGTGACGTCGGTGAAGCGCCAGCCGAGCCCGAGCCCGAACCGCAGGGTGTCCTCGTAGCGCAGGTCCCGTCCCTCGCCGTCGACGAGCACGGGTCCTTGCGCCGCACCGCCCGGGTTCCCTGGCTCCGTTCGTCCGCCGGTCCGGAGCGTCGCGCCGTCCGCGATGGCGAGCCGATAGCCCACCTCGGCGCCGAGGCGGAGCTCGCGCGCGGGGCGCCACTCGGCGATCAGCGAGGGCACGAGCGCGAGGGTGGCGTCCCCGACGAGCTCCGTCGGGCTGCCGGTCGGCAGCTCCACCTGCACGCTCGCCGCGAGCCCGAACGCGTCCCGATCCGGGCGCAGGAGCCGGATCTTGCCGTGCAGGACGACGCCCCCGAAGCCCTGATAGGCGAGCCCGCCGCCGCCGCCCTCGCCGTACTGGCCAGGCACCGTGACGTCCGGCCCGGTCAGCACGCTCACCGGGAGCTGGGCGCCCACGACGAGCAGGTTCGCGATGCCCCAGTTGGCGTGGAGCGTGCCGGTGAACATCGCGTCCACCAGCCGCCCGCGCCGCACGGCGTCGCTCGCGCTCACCGTGCCGTCGTTCTCGAAGCCCTCGAAGGGGAGGATGCCGAAGCCCGCGTCGAGCACGAGCCCGAAGCTCAGCGCGTTCTCCCCGAGGATGTCGGTGCCGTTGAGCGTGAGCAGGCCCTTGCTGTCGAGCGGAGGGCGCAGCAGGCGCAGATCCATGCCGCCGCCGGAGAGGCGCGACTGGGCCGACGCTCCGGGCGCGAGGCACAGCGAGAGGGCGAGCGCGGCCGAGAACCACGCGACCGGGAGACAGGTGCGAGACGTCATGCCCCTCGCCATGGCAAACACCGCGCCGCGCGTGTCGAGGCCCGCTCGAGCCGCGCGCGGGTGCCCTCGGGGGCCGGGCTGTCGCTGTCCGTCGACGACAGGTGTCGTCAGTCGACGACAGGCTCAGGAGCAGTTGCAGCCGACGTCGCACTGGTATCGGCAGGTCGGCGCGCCACAGAACGACGACGAGTTGGTGCCGCCGCAGCGCAGCGAGACCTGCGCGTTCATGTCCGCCGTCATGCTGCAGGCCTGGCCCGGAGTGCAGACGAGGGTGCAGCTGGAGCCGGCCGGGCAGTGGGCGGTGCAGGCGACGCTGCACATGAACGTGCACATGGCCGCGTCGCACGTACAGTCGCCCGTCGTCTCGCAGCCGTTGCTGGCGATGCCGTCGCAGTCGTTGGTCCCCGCGTCGCAGGCGAGCAGCACGCAGTCGCCGCCCTGGCACTCGCCGGTGCCGTTGGCGGGCGCGCAGGCGGCGCCGCAGCGGCCGCAGTCCACGTCGGTGTCGAGCGGGGTCTCGCAGCCGTTGAGGTCGCTTCCGTCGCAGTCGCCGTAGCCGGCGGCGCAGATGGGGCCCGCGCCCATGCAGCCGAGGTCCGGGTGGCACCACTCCTCGTCCGCACAGACGCCGGTCTGTTCCCCGAAGACGCAGGCCCCCACGCCGTCGCAGACCCCGACCGCGCACGCCTGCGCCGGCACGCACTCCGCGTCGCTCGTGCACTCCCCCGCGCCGCACGCGTCGGGAGAGACGTCCGTGCAGCGCGGGCGGACGCAGCGGCCGCCGACGCACTCGGTGGCGAGCGGGTCGCCCGAGGGGCAGACCACGCCGATGCAGCTGCGGGTGAGCAGGAGCGTGACGGCCACGTCCGCGTCCACGTCGACCACCGCGCGTCGGACCGCGAGCCGGCGCCCGTCCGGCGCGAGGAGCTGCGCGGTCAGCGAGTAGGCGCCCGGCTCGTCCAGCTGGAGCTCCGCCACCCGCGTCCCCGCCAGGAAGTCGTCGGCGTCCTCGACGTCTCGCTCCACCGAACGCGACGCCGCGTCGCCCTCGCGGCGTATCTCCAGGCGGACCGATGCGAACTCGATGGTGGGCACGAGATCGGTACGCACGTCGACGAGCAGGGTGCGCGACGCGGACCCGCAGGAGCCCGCGAGGAGCAGTCCGAGGATGGCAAGGTGAGCTGCGCGCGCGGTGCGCCCGGGAGTCATCCCCGGCACGCTATCATCAACGGGCGGCGAGGGCGTCTTCGACGTCGGCCACGCGCACCGGCTTGACGAGGTGCTCGGCGAAGCCGACCTCCGCGCTCCGGGAGCGGTCCGCGGGCGCGCCGTATCCGGTCAGCGCGATCATCCGGATCGCGTGATCGGGCCAGCGCTCCCGCAGCTGCAGCGCGAACGCGTGCCCGTCCATGCCGGGCAGCCCGATGTCCACCAGCGCCACCTCGGGGCGCGCGTGCGCGACGAGCTCCAGCGCGGTCTCCGCGTCCGGGGCGATGCGCACGTGGTGACCGCGGCTCGAGAGCGCCATCGAGAGCAGCTCCGCCGAGTCGACGTGGTCGTCGACGATGAGGATCGAGCGCTCGCTCCCCGTCGCGCGCGCGCCTATGGGGGGAGGCTCCGCCGCCGCGGCGAGGGCGAGCGGCAGGCGCACCGAGATCGTCGTGCCCAGCCCCTCGCCGGGGCTGGTCGCGCCCACGCTGCCGCCGTGCAGGCGCACGAGGTGGGAGACCAGCGCGAGCCCCAGCCCGAGGCCGCCACGCGAGCGGCCCTCACCCTGCGAGAAGGGCTCGAAGGCCCGCTCGAGCAGCGCGCGGCTCATGCCTCGCCCGTCGTCGCGCACCTCCACCAGCGCGTGGTCCGCGTCCGGCCTCGCGCGCACCCAGATGCGCCCGCCCTCGTCGGTGTAGCGGGCGGCGTTGCTCAGCAGGTTCGCGAAGATCTGGCTGCCGCGCGCGAGGTCCGCGTGGACCCAGACGCCGGGGTCCACGTCGAGGGTGAGGTGGTGCCCTCGCTCGGCGATCTGCGCGCGCGTCATCTCCAGGGCCACGTCCAGCATGTCGCCGAGGCGCCGCGGCCCGATGTCGAGCGCGAGCTTGCCGCGCGCGGCCCGGGACACGTCGAGGAGGTCGTCGACCAGGCGCACCAGCTGCCGGCTCTGGCGCGCGATCACGCCGCGCGTCCGCTGGAGGATCGGGTCGTCGTATCCGTCGAGCAGCTCGGCCGCGGCCACGATGGGGGAGAGCGGGTTCCGCAGCTCGTGCCCGAGCAGCGCGAGGAAGTCGTCGCGGCGGCGCGACTCGTCCTCCGCGAGGCGACGCGCCTTCTGCAGCGCCTGGCGATCTCGGCGCGCGGCGCTGACGTCGCGCAGGTAGATCACCACGCCCACTCCGCGCGGGGAGTGCGCGAGCGCGAGCGTGACCTCCATGGCGAGCTCGGTGCCGTCGGCGCGCCGGGCGGTCAGCGGCAGGGCGCGCCCCATCCAGCGCGGGTCGGCGGACAGCGCCGAGCGCAAGACGTGGCTCGCGCGAGCGCGCCAGCGCGGCGGCGTGAAGAGCGGCGCGGGACCCTCGCCCAGCACCTCGTGCGCCGACCACCCCAGCACGCGCTCGGCCGCGCCGTTCCACTCCACGACCTTGCCTCGGTGGTCGAGCGCCACGATCGGGTCGGGAGAGGACGCGACCACGCCGCTCCGCCGCAGCTCCGCGAGCGACGCCAGGTGCGACAGCTCGACCGAGCGGAGCGCGTGCCCCACCTGCGCGCCGACGGCCTCGAGCACGGCGAGCAGCGGCTCGTCGAGCTCCACGAGGTCATCGAGGTCGCCGAGCTCCGCGTGGATGACCGCCACCACGGAGGCGCCCATCGTGACCGGCACCGCGACGCACCCTCCCTCGGCGAGCGCGCGCCCGGTCTCGGCGGCGCGGCCGGCGAGGCCGTCGCCGACGTGCACCGCTCGGGGAGTCCGGGCCGTGTCCGGCCAGCTCACGAGCGGCGTCAGCTGCGTCGCGGCGGGATCGGCGAGCAGGACGTCGGCGCGGCGTGCGTCGAGCGCGTGGCCGAGCGCCTCGAGCACGGGGACGAGGCAGTCCGACGCGCGCTCGGCCCGGCCCAGCGCGCGCGACACGCCGCGCACCACCGCGCGACGCCTCGCCTCGCTCTCCGTCACCCCGCTCCCGGTCACCGCGCTCGACACGTTCTCTTCGTCGCATCGGGGTCGAAGAGGGTCAAGGCAGGCTCACGCGATTTGTCGGCCGTCAATCGTCGTCACTGCGGCTGATCGCCCCAGCGACGCGAAGCAGCAGCGCGCTGCCCTGCTCCATGATCGCGTCCAGCAGCCGCAGCTTGGACGAAGACCCGCCGCGTGACTCGCGCGACTCGGCGTAGAGCCCGATCAGGCTCGTGCTCAATGACTGCTCCGCGACGTGGTGGGTGCCAGACGGGGTCTCCAGCTCGACGCGCAGCCGCCCTTTCTTTTCGCTCATCTTGGTCGTTCCTCCGGCCACCTCTCTCTTCAGGTCGCGTGCCGAGCCCAGTCCAGCGGGGACGGCGCTGGATCCGGGTGGGGTGGAAGGCCACGCCGTGGCGATCCAGCAGCGCCCGTTCGTGGCGTTGCGCCTCTGAATATGGAGGTGAATTCGTCTTTTCGTCCGCTGCGATTACCTCCTTTGTGATGACCCCAGAAGACGTGGCGCGAGAGGGATCGGCCCACGAAGGCGTCGCCCCGGAAGCCGTCCCTCCCGAAGACGTGGGCCGCCTGGTGGCCAACGCGTTGAGCCTGTCTCGCGTGCCGCTGGCCGCGCTCCTCTGGGTCGCGCCGGCGTCCCCGCTCTGGGTCCTGTCTCTGCTCGGCGTCGCCGGGCTGACCGATCTCGCGGACGGCTGGGTGATGCGCCGCTGGGCCGCGAGGCGCTGGGCGGCCCACCACCGCGGCGCGTTCGCAGCGTCGGTGGCCCGCGGGGCGGCCCTCGATGGGTTCGCGGACAAGGTGTTCGTCGCCTCTGCGGTGAGCGTCCTGTACTTCGTGCACGAGCCGCCGCTCTGGATCGTCGTGGCGCTGATGACCCGCGAGCTGCTCCTCGCTCCGCTCATGGTGCTCTACCGCCTCGCCCCCGCGTCGCAGCGGAGCCGCGTGGACTTCACCGCTGGCGTGCCCGGCAAGGCCGCCACCCTCGCGCAGTTCTGCGCCCTCATCCTGGGCTTCGTCGGCCATCCGCTCCTCGGCGAGATGGCGCTCGGCGTGTCCTTCCTCGGCGCGGTCTCGGTGCTCCACTACGTCGTGCGCGCCTACATGCCGAAGCTCTTCAACGGCCCCGACCGCGCGACGTGATCGCTCGACTCACTCCTCGGCCGC
>SHBB01000273.1 GCA_004213565.1 Sandaracinaceae bacterium | reverse complement strand
GCTGGGAGGCGCCGCGTCCATCGGCACGGCCGCGTCCATGAGCACGGCCGCGTCTCGTCCTGCGCCGCTGTCGTCGGAGACGGACTCGGCGTCGCAAGCGCTCAGGATCAGCAAGACAGAGAGGCAAAGGCGGGTCTTCATCCCTCCACCATACCCCCGCGGGAGAATAGAGCGGAGGTCCGAGCGTCGGAGCGGATGGTACGGTCGATTCATGCGACGCCTCTCCATCGCCCCGCTCCATCTCGCCGCCGGTCTCGCGCTCACCTTCGTGGCCGTGGGGGCGCTCGCGCAGGACGACACGACCCGCGAGGCGCAAGCGACGCCCTGCCCCGACGCGACCTTTCAGCCGCAGCTGATGACGCCGCCCGCCGGACGCGTGCCGCGCGACGCCTCGATCGTGGTCGGCCTCTTCCCGGGCGGCACCTTCCGCGACCTGCCTCCGGTGCAGCTCACCCGCCGCCGCCGCGAGGTCGCGCTGCGCCGCGAGCCCATCGCCCCCGGGCTCTATCGGCTGACCCCCGACGTGCGCCGCATCTACGGCCGCTATGACGTCTCGGGCGTGGTGGGCAGCCCCGAGATCGTCTTCGGTCGCCCCGGCGCGCCCGCGCCGCCGACCACCCCGCGGGTCTCGCGGGTCGAGCGTTACCTCCGCGCGAGCGGCGGCGAGATGACGCGCGAGCTGCGGGCGCACTTCGGCTTCCCCATCCCCAACGGCGTCGTCGCGGTGCTCGCCTACTGGGACGGGGACGCCTCGCCCGATCACTGGGTGCGCGCGGTGCCCACCCGGACCGACGCGGTGATCTGGTCGGCGAGCGGCGCCTGCACCCCTCAGCCCGAGGGCGCCTCCCCGCCGCCCGCCTCGGGTTCGATCCGCCTCGCCTTCGTCGACCAGTACGGTCAGGTCAGCCAGCCGAGCGAGCCCTCGCCGCTGCCGGCTGCGGACTGATCGTCACTCTTCGGGCGTCATCGCCAGCACCAGTCTGGTATGGGCTCAGAGCGCCATCAAGAAGCCGTCGAGCTCACGCGCCGCGTGGTCGTCGTGCTTGGCCTTGGCCTGCACGATCCCCTGCTCGGCCCAGGCGCGCGCGTCCTCGTCCCGATCGAGCTCGAGGGCCACCTGCGCGGCCATCAGGTAGGTCGGCACGTAGTCCACGAAGCGCTCGCGCACGTCCGCGTAGGCAGCGAGCGCGTCCTCGAGCCGTCCCAGGGAGCGCAGCTCCATGGCGCGCGCGTAGTGATGGAAGGGGTCCGTCGACCCCTTGGCGATCATCTGCTCGATCATCGCGAGGCGGTCGCTCACTCCGATCCTCCTCCGAGGACACCCAGGTACGGCAAGTTGCGGTAGCGCTCGTCGAAGTCGAGGCCGTAGCCGATCACGAAGACGTCTTCGATGGTGAAGCCCAGATAGTCGATGTCGACCGGGACCTTGGTGCGGGCCGGCTTGTGCAGGAGCGAGGCGAGCTTCAGCGACGCGGGGTGACGCGTCTCGAAGTTGTCGCGCATGTACTCCATCGTCAGGCCGGTATCGACGATGTCCTCGACGATGATCACGTGCTTGCCCTCGATGGGCTTGGTGAGATCGAGCGTGGTCTGCACGACGCCGCTCGAGCTGCTGCCCTCGTAGCTGCGGCAGCCGAAGAACTCGATCGAGAGCGGCAGATCGATCGCGCGCGCCAGATCCGCGGCGAAGACGAAGCTGCCCTTGAGGACCGGGACGAGCACCAGCTCCTTGCCGCGGAAGTCCTCGGTGATGCGGGCGCCGAGCTCGCGCACCTTGTCGGCGATGGTCTCGGCGTCGATGAGGGTCTGAAGGTCGTCCATGTCGCGGCGTGTCTATCACCCGAAGGCGGAGCGGACCAGGGCCCGCGCGGCGTCGATCGAGCCCGCGAAGGTCGGCCCGAGCCGCGGGAGCAGCGCGCCGAGCGAGAGCAGCGCCACCGCCACCCCGAGCGCGGCGCGCAGCGACATGCCCTCCATCCAGAGGCGCAGGCTGGGCGCGGCGCGGCCCCAGAGCCCGAGGACCAGCTCCAGCACCAGGAACGCGAGCAGCGCGGGCGCCGCGAACGCGACCGTCAGCTCGAGCGCCTCGGTGACCAGCCGGCCCGCGCCCATCGCGAACGCGGCGAGGCTCGACCCGTCCGCGCCCGCCCCGACGGGGGCGTCGATCAGCCCGTCCGCGAACGCCGCGAGCGCCAGCCGATGGCCGCCGAGCGCGATGAAGAGCACCACCGACGCCGCGAGGTGCAGCGCGCCGAGCGGGCTCGAGTCGCCGAGCGGAGAGACCACCGTCGCGTCGGGCGGGCTGCCGCGCCAGCGATCGACCAGCTGCCCGGTCCAGCCGAGCGCGTAGAGGGGCACGCTGGCGGCGATGGCGAACGCGGCCCCGACCAGCACCTCCCGCACGCCGAGCACGAAGAGCGGCAGCCAGGAGACGGGCACCTCTGGCGCGCTCGAGAGCGCGAGCGGCGTCAGCGCGGCCGCGAGCACGACCGCGACGGACACGCGCACGAGCGCCGCCGTGCCCTGCCAGCCCAGCCACGGCGCGAGCCAGGCCAGGGGCACGGTGCGGGCGAGCACGAGCAGGAAGACGGGCGCGAGGCGATCGGGCTCCACCCCCACGCCGAGGGCCTCGAGGAGCGTCCCCTCGATCGCGGGCATCAGCCGACGAGCCCGGGGATGGACCGCCAGAGCTGCTCGGTGAACCCGACGAGCTGCGTCGCCATCCACCCGCCGACGAGCGCGAGCGTGAGCGAGACGAGGGCGACCTTCGGCACGAACGTCAGGCTCTGCTCCTGCACCTGCGTGGCCGCGGAGAGCACCGCCACCGTCAGCCCCGTGATCATCGCGACGACGAGCGCCGGGGCGCTCACCCAGAGCACGAGGTAGAGGCTCTCCGCGATCAGCCGGGACAGATCGGCGGCGTTCATCGCGAGAGCCCGTCGGCGAGGTAGCGTTCGTCGTCGCGCACGTCGATCGCGAGTGTCGTGCAATCGGGCGCCCGGGCCAAGCGCGCTATGCTGCCCAGGTGACCGCTCACACGCGCGTCCTCGTCACGGGGTTCGGCCCCTTCCTCCACCACGACGCCAACCCGTCCGAGCACCTCGCGCGCGCCCTCGACGGGCGACGACGGCGCGGCGTCCGGTTCGAGGCCGCGATCCTGCCCGTCCGCTACGAGGAGGCGGCCCGACGCGCGCAACAGAGCGGGCGCGGGCGCGCGGCGGTGCTGGCCCTGGGCCTGGCCGGCAAGGCGACACGGGTCCGGGTCGAGCGCCGCGGCCGCAACCTCTGCACGTCTCACCAGCCCGATGACCGCGGGGACGTCCGCCTCGGCCGCGCGCTGATCGGCGGCGCGCCGGCGGCGCTGCTCGGAATCGATCCCGGCCCGATGCACGAGGCGCTGCACGCGCGCGGGATCACGAGCGAGGGCTCGTCCGACGCGGGCGGCTACGTCTGCAACGACCTCTACTACCGCCTGCTGCACGCGGGCGTGCCGACGCTCTTCGTGCACGTGCCGCCGGACATTCGCGTCCACGCCGCGGCCGACGCGCTGGCGGAGGGCTTCACTCGCGCCCTTGGAAGACGAACGGGATGCTGGTCTGGGTCTGGCCCCCGCTGGACGGGAAGCGCCAGCGCCTGACGCTCCGCTCGATGCACTCGTGCAGGTTGCCGAACGCCTGCCCACGAGCCCGAGCCTGCGTGACCGTGCCCGACCCGCCCACCGTGACGTCCACGTCGACGCGCACCGCGGGGGCGCGCCCGCTCTGCCTCGCCGCGGTCTCGTAGCAGCGCGTGACGCCGGCGCGCTCGCGGTTGACGACGGAGCGGATCTGGTCGGCGTTGAGGGTGCTCGTGCTGCGCTCGCGGCGCTCGTCGAGCACGCCGCGGGTGGGCGTGCCGATCGGCGCGGGCCCGGCGCTGTCGTCCGCGAACCGATCGAAGCGCGGATCGGGCCGCTTGGTCGCGGCGGCGCCGCCGCCCGTGCCTCCGGTGCCTGCGCTCGAGGGCGTGGCGCTCGACGTGCCGCGGCTGGTCCCGCCTCCGCGCTGGGTCGTGCTGCCGCGCTGGGTCGACGGCGCCTCGGTGGCTGCCTCTTCTTCGCCCCCTTCGTCGGGCGCGCCTTCGGGCGTCTCCTCTGCCTCGTCGGGCGGCGTCTCGGGGACCTCGGTGTCGAGGGTGGGCTCGGCCGGGCCCTGGGGCTCGGTCGGCGCGGTCGGCTCGTTCACCGCGACCGCGGGCTGCGCCGGCTGACGGAGCAGCTGGCTGCCGACCATCACCGCGAGCGCGACGCCGAAGGCCATGGCGCCCGCGATCGCGATCCACGCCCCGATGGGGATCGCGCGGCGGCGACGCTCGACGGGCACCGCGGCGGCGGTCGGCGACTCGGCCGGGGGCGCGTGGAACGCGCCGGGCGTCGGACCGAGCCCGGGGGCCGGGGCGGCTCCGGGCGAAGACCCCGCCGCGCCCATGCCGGCCTGCGACGCGAAGGGATCGAAGACGTCGGAGTCACCACCGAAGGCGACGCCCGCCGGCTTGCGGCGCGCCTCCTCCTCCTGCTGCTGAGCCTGCTGAGCGGCCTGCTGCTGCGCGGCGTCGGCTGCGGCCGCCTCCGCCGCGGCCCGCTCGCGCGCCTGGCGCTCGGCCTCCTCCTGCTCGCGCGCCTCCCGCTCCATCGCCTCGAAGTCGACGGCGGCGCCCACGCGCGTCGGCTCGTCGTCGAAGTCGTTCTGCGGCAGATCGTCGAGGGCGGGCGCCGCGGCCGCGCCGAGGCGACCTCCGATCGGCACCACGTTCCCGCGCGCGGCGGCGCGGTTCGACTCGGATCCGCCGAGGGGTCGCGTGGGCTGACTGCGCGCGTTGCTCGGCGGGCGCGCCGGACGCGCGGGGCCGCGGTTGCCCAGCCCTCGCCCGGGCGTGGGGAACGCCGGCTTCGGCGGCGCGGGGCGCGCCTTCGTGAGCAGCGCGGCCAGCTCCGGGATGTTCTTCAGCTCGCGCCAGTCGTCGAACCCTTCACGCCAGCTGAGCGACGAGCCGAGGATGGCCCCGGCCGCGATCTTGTTCGCGATCTCGCCCCGCTTCATCGGGCCGACGGGCACGTCGTTGATCGCCACGTACCACTGGTCGAGCGCGGTCGGCTTCTGGGCGGCCGGCGCCTGCCCCGCGTTCTTGCGGAAGTCCGCCCCGAGGGCGGAGCGAGAGCTGCGCGACGGCGCGGGGCCGACCCCCGAGCCTCCGACACTCGAGCCGCGACGGCGGCCGCCGGGCGACGACGCGGACGGACGGCTGCTGCGGCTGGCCGCCTCCTTGCTGGCGCTCTTGTCCCCACGGATGACGATCGGATGGTTGCAGCGACGGCAATCCATCTTGAGCGTTCGGCCGGCGATCTTCTCGTCGGAGATCTGGTACTTGGCCTTGCAGTTGGGGCAGAGGAACTTCATGCGCGTGTCGTCGTCGCTTCTTCTTAGAGCAGACTCATCAGGTGGTCTTTGATCCCGAGTCGCGTTTCTTCGTCCGGCGCGTTCCCCATGGCGCGTTCCCACATCTCGATGGCCTTGTGTTTGAAGCCGGCGCGTTGATAGAGGACGGCGAGGTTCTTGAGCGCGGAGAAGTTTCGCGGGGACAGGTCGACGCTGGTCTCGAGAGACTCGATGCCTTCGAAGAGCTGGTCACGTCGGCCGTAGAGCAATCCGAGGTGGTAGTGTAACCGGAACGCGAGCGGATCGAGACCCACCCCGCGCTGAAGGTGCTCGATCGCGTCGTCCAGGTGTCCGTTGCGATACGCCTCGATCCCCTTCCCGAGGCAATCGGAGGCTTCGTCGGTGAGCTGCTCCGCGGGCTCGTCCTCTTTGCCCTCGAGGACCCGCTCCACCGCCTGGACGACCTCGCTGATCTTGAACGGCTTCTCGAGGAAGTCGGCCACCCCGTACGACTGCTTCAGGTCCTCGGCGAAGCGCCAGCCACGGTAGACCGCGCTGACCATGATGATCGGGATGTGGCCGTACTTCTTGCTGCCCTTGATCCGGCGGCAGATGTCGAAGCCGTGGATCTCCGGGAGCATCGCGTCGAGGAGGATCGCGTTCGGCTCGTGCTCGCGCACCATCGCGAGCGCCTCCGAACCCTTGGCCGCCTCGAGCACCGTCATGTCCCGCTCCGTCAGCACCCGGCGCAGCATGCGGCGGATGTCGTCCTCGTCGTCGACGATCAGTACGACGCGTTCGCCCGCGACCTGAGGGCCCTCCCCTTTCTCGGGCGCCGTCGGCAGCGGCGCGACGCGAGAGGCGAAGGCGGGATCGAGGGTCGGGAGCCGACGCGGGGCCTTGCGGTCGACCGGGATGGGAGGCGGATCCAGCAGCCCGCTGTCCTCCTTCGTCACCACCGCCACCTCGGGGGTGCTCGGCGGGCGGAAGCGGGGCGCGGAGGGCCGGTGTTTCGGGTGTCGGGGCGGCGGGGGCGGCTCAGGGCGGCTCAGGCCGAGCTCCGCGAGGTAGTCCTCGGGGGCGTGCGGCCCGACGTAGAACTCCTCACCCTGCTCGAGCGCCGCGTACGCGATCTCGATGATGTGCTCGAGGGGCCGCGCCACGGCCACGTAGGGGAAGACCTTCCGGCCGGTGACGAACTCGATCTCGTCCGTGACCCGGCGGTCCGAAGGATCGGCCATGGCCAGGAAGAGGTGCTCGTCCTTCACCGAGAAGGGCAGGATCAGGTACTGCCGCGCGATGTCGTGCGGGATGAGCCTCAGGTTCTCGAGCGGCACCACCGTCTGCGCGAGATCGATCCCCGGCAGCCCGTGCTGCTCGCTCAAGGCGCGCAACATGTCGACCTCGTCCACTTTGCCGGTCTCCACCGCCGCGGAGCCCAGGCGCGCGCCAGGGTGCTCGCGCTGGTGCTCGAGCAGCTCGTCGAGCTCCGAGTTGGTCACGAGCTTCTGCCGAAGCAGAATCTTCCCGAGCTGCTTTTTGTCGCCGGAGCCGGACATCGAGGCCGAGTCGCACTGATCCGCTCGGGTGGCCCGACCTTCGGGTCCCGCGCGCATGCTCGACTCGTCGGGCATGGTAGCCGAGGGGCGGCTCGCTGTTCAACGACAGTCCGCCGACAGTTCGTCGGTGGCCGGACGATCGCGGCGCGGGAGCCTCAAATGCCCGAGACGATACGGAATTGGTCGTCTTCGCGGACGAGCTCGATCCGGTTGTCCCGCAGGCGGGTCTCCCAGCGATCGCCCTCGGGGGTCGCGATCTTGAACGACGCCGTGTAGGTGTAGTCGACCATGATGCGGCTGGGCCGGTACTCGATGTTCCGGTACCGCATCTCGTAGCGGACATCGAGGAGCTGATCGAAGCGCCCCAGCTGCTCCCGGAGGCGGTCGTAGTCGCGGTCGTCGTCGGGCGAGATGGTGCCGTTGTCGTCCAGGAACTGCTCCGAGACGAGGGCGAGGATGCCGCCCACGTCGCGGCGCTCGACCGCGTGGCGGTACTCCTCGACGAAGTCGATGACGGCGCGGTTCTCCGCGTTGTCCGGCACGTCCGTGTTCGGGATGTTCTCGGGCCCGCAGCCGCCCGCGAGGAGGCCGAGGAGCGCGAGGGCGAGGCAGGGGATGATAAAGCGGTGCGTCATCGAAGCTCGAAACCGAACGGGGAGCGGCGGCCAGGGTATTCCGCGCCGCGGAGCCGGGGCGCATTTTTGACGCGCTCCCCTCTCGGGGGCAAGTCGACCGTGCTAAGAACCGCGCGCCATGACCAAGCACGTCGCGATCGTCGGGAGTGGCCCGGCGGGGTTCTACGCCGCCGAGGCCATCTGCAAGAAGGAGCCGGAGGTTCGGGTCGACATCCTCGACCGTCTCCCCACTCCCTACGGGCTCGTCCGGAGCGGCGTCGCCCCCGACCATCAGGGCACGAAGAACGTCTGGCGCGTCTTCCACCGCACCGCGCAGCGCGAGCAGGTGCAGTACGTGGGCAACGTCGAGGTGGGCCGCGACGTCGGCGTGCCGGAGCTGCTGGAGCTCTACGACGCGGTGGTGCTCGCGGTGGGCGTGACCGACGACCGCAAGCTCGGCATCGAGGGCGAGGACCTGCCCGGGGTCTACGGCTCGCGCGCGCTGACCGCCTGGTACAACGGCCACCCCGACTTCGCCGACCTGGACCCCGACCTGCGTGGGCCCGGCATCGCGGTGATCGGCAACGGCAACGTCGCGGTCGACGTGGTGCGCGTGCTCGGCCGCACCCGGCCGGAGATGGTCAAGACCGACCTGCCCGACTACGCGATGAAGAAGATCGAGGCGTCGGACTACACCGACATCTACATGCTCGGGCGGCGCGGCCCGCTGCAGGCCAGCTTCACCACCGCGGAGCTGCGTGAGCTGGGCGACATGAGCCAGACCGTGGCCGTGGTGCAGAAGGAGCAGCTCCCGGGCGAGTTCACGGTCGACGACCCGAAGCAGCAGCGCCTCTTCGAGAAGATCGTCGACACGCTCCGCGGCTACTCGGAGAACGACCCGACCAGCAAGCCCAAGCGGCTGCACATGCGCTGGTTCGCCTCGCCGGTGCGCGTGCTCGGCGAAGACCGGGTCACCGGGCTCGAGGTGGCGGTGACGAAGATCGACGAGGACGGCCGCGCGGTGAAGACCGGCGAGACCTACGTGATCGAGGTGGGCACGGTCGTGACGGCCATCGGCTACGTCGCGACGCCGCTCGAGGGCGTGCCGGTCGCGAAGTGGGGCACCTGCTTCGAGAACGAGGACGGCAAGATCGCCGACCGCCTCTACGCGGTGGGTTGGGCCAAGCGCGGCCCGAGCGGCGTCATCGCCACCAACCGCAAGGACAGCGGCGAGGTCGCGCACGTGATGCTCGACCAGCTCGAGGACGGCGGGCGCGCCGGGCACGAGGGCCTGCTGAAGCTCCTCGCACAGCGCGACGTCGCCGCCACGAGCTACGACGATTGGGTCCGCATCGACGCGCAGGAGACGGCCGACCTCCCCGAGGGCACGCCGCGCCGGAAGATCACGTCGATGCCGGATCTGCTGAGCGCGACGAAGTCCTGAAGAGCCGTCGCTCCCACGGCAGGAAGGTCACCAGGAAGAGCGCCATCGACGCGCCGAACGTGCTGACCATCGTCGTCGTGTCGAGCACGACGTGCAGGGCGAGGCCCAGCGCCACCGCGAGGAGCCGCGTCTTTCGCCACGCCAGCAGCGGCACCAGCGCGAGCTCCCAGAGCGCGATCGCGGTCGCCATGCCCGCGTGGCCGACGAGCCCCAGGCCCGCGTCCCAGAAGACCCCCTCGAACGGGAAGCGCTCCGCGATCAGCCGGAGAGAGGTGCCATCGAGCCAGCGCGGGTCGAGCTTGGCGAGGCCGGCCGCGCCGTAGATCACCAGGGCCTGGAGGCGCCAGAGCGTCAGCGGCCAGCGCGGCGCCGACGGACCGCCGCGCCGGATCACGGCGAGCCTCGCGTCGCACGGCGTCAGCGCGACGAGCGCGCAGCTGAGCCAGAGCAGGTGCAGGTGGTGGAAATACCGCGCCGCGTCGAGCGCCATGAGCCCGTAGCCCGCGATCGCGAGGAGCAGCGCCGCGGGGCGCGCGCGGATCCCGAGCAGCAGCAGCCCCGCGAGCGGCAGCCGCGCCCACGCGAGGGCGGCGGCGACGAGCCCGTGCGGCGACGGAAGCCCCGGGACGAGCGGCATCTCGAGCCAGGGCGTCTCCGCAGGATCGGCGCCCGGGGCGTGGTCCAGGCCCGAGACCCAGGCGTGGTGGTCGAGCTGCAGAAACGGGGCGGTCCAATCCGAGACGCGCAGCAAGACGAGGGTCGCGACGCCGACGCGCAAGATGGCGTAGACGAGCGGGTCCACCTCGCCCGCCCAGAGCGCGTCCCAGCGCGCCCGCGCGCTCACTCGCACGCGCGCTCCAGGCTCCGATCGTCGAGCGGCGCGCCCGCGCCGTCCTGGATCTCGATCCGCACGTGCACGCGCGCGCGGCGCGGATCCTGTCGGCACGCCAGCTCGGCCAGCGCCTCGAGCCGGCCCGCGACGAGGCGCGCCTGGGTCTCGCCGAGCCGGAAGGCGTCGCTCCCCCCGAGCACCCGGCGGGCGTCGCGCGTCGCGTGCGGGAGCAGCGCGCGGACGGGCAGCTGATAGGCCGTTCCATCGCGCCGCTCCTCGAAGAGCGTGAGCCGATAGCGGACCGGCTCGGTGAACATGCGGAAACCCCCGACGGGGGTGACCTCCAGCGCCGCGAGCGCGGGCAGGAGGAGCATGGCCAGCACGGCCGCGAGCAGCGCCGCGTCGGGCGGGCGGCGCCGCTCGGGCGTCATCAGATCAGGATCGGGCAGAACCCCGGCATCACGAGCACGACCACCTCGGTCGCGATCGCGTCGCCGCCCACCGTGGCGCGGAGCGTGACCACCGACGTCGGCGGCGAGGGGTTCTCGATGCCGCGCGCGGAGCCGACCGAGAAGGTGAGCACCGAGCCCGGCCGCACGTTGGTGAACGTGGTGTCCGACGCGTCGCCGGCCGGCATCCCGTCGGGGTGCGAGGCGGAGACCGCGGCGACCACCGTGAACTGCCCCTCGAAGGGCAGGTAGCCGTCGGTGTTCGCCAGCTCGAGCGCCACGGTCGCGTCGAGGGAGACCGTCGCGTCGTCCGGGATGGTCACGGTGACGCTCGCCGTGCCGCCGTGGCACTCGACCTCGTGGACCGCGAGCGCGCCGTCGGCGCAGCCGCCGAAGCCGACCTCGTCGAGATCCGAGCAGCCGTCTCCGTCGGAGTCGGCCAGGCACGCGTCGGTCCCGGCCTCGCGCTCGTTCGCGTCGGGCAGGCCGTCGTCGTCGCTGTCGAGGTCGAGGTAGTCGTCGAACATGTCCGTGTCGCAGTTACGCGGACGAGTGCAACCCGGGTTGTCGTGACCGCGCTCGTCGGTGTCGGAGTTCCCGTCCCCGTCCGAGTCGGTGTCGATGATGTTCTCCAGGCCGTCCCCGTCGAAGTCGCCGTCGCCCTCGTAGAGGTCGATGATGCCGTCTCCGTCGGTGTCCCGGTTCATGCGCTCACACAGCGGGCGTGGGCCCTGGTCCGCCATGACGCCGGCGTCGTCGTTGCGATCGTGGCTGCAGAAGCAGCCCGAGATGAAGAACGCACAGAGCGAAGCGAAGACGAGCACCAGGTGACGCATGGCAGAAGAATGCCACCCCCGAGGATCCTGGCAATGGCCGAGGGCGACGTGACGGCTCGATGCATCGATAGAAAGTGCCGCCGACGGCGTTTCGGGGCAGGCTCGTCTCGATGGAGCCCGAGCGTGACGAGGAGGCGGAGGGCGGCGGGACGCGGTTCGCGCTCGTCGTGGCCTGCGTCGCGATCACGATCGTCAACACCGTCGTTCCGTTCGGGGACGTCATCCTCTACCCGTTCACCCTCTTCGGGACCTGGGTCCACGAGATGGGCCACGGCCTGACGGCGCTCGCGCTCGGCGGGCAGCTCGACGCGCTCGAGATCTTCTGGAACGCGTCCGGGCTCGCCCACTGCCGCGGCTACGGAGACGGCTGGCCGCGCGCGCTGGTCTCGATGGGCGGGCTGCTCGCCCCTCCCCTGCTCGGCGCGTTCATCCTCGCCTTCGCGCGTGGCCCGCGCCGCGCGACGATGGTGCTCTGGGGCCTCTCTGCGGTCATGCTGCTCAGCGTCGCGCTCTGGGTGCGGAGCGCGGCGGGCTTCGTCGCGGTGCCCGGCGTCGCGTTCCTGATCGGGCTGCTCGCGAAGGAAGGCAGCCCCACCCTCAAGCACGTCGGCGCGCAGGGCCTGGGCGTGCTCCTGGCGCTCGATACGATCTTCGGCGTCGATTACCTCTTCACCTCGACCGCCTTCATCGACGGGGAGGAGCGCGCGTCGGACGTGGCCAACATCGCGTCGAGCGTGGCCGGCCACTGGCTGCTCTGGGGCGTCGTGCTCGCGGTGATCTCCTTCGCGCTGCTGGCGCTCGGGCTGAAGCTCGCGTGGATGTCGCCGATGCGGCTCGGCCGGCGTTCGACGCGAGAAACGAGCGAGCCCTTTCCGAGCGACGACTCCTCGGCGTAGCCTCGCCGCGTGGAGCAAGCGCTCGTCGAAGAGGCCGTGGAGCGGGGCGAGCTGAGGCGCGACGCGCTGGAGCTCCTCTCGCTGCTCGACGATCCAGCCGCGCGCCGCGCGCTCGGGGCGATGCCGCTCGAGCTGACCGAGGCGCCCGGCCAGGCGTGGCTGCCGGAGCGCGACCTCCCGTCCGAAGCCTGGCGCTCGATGGCCGACTGGCTCGATCGCCTGGACGCCGCGCCGATCCGCGCGGCGGCGCGCGCGGTGGTGCTGCAGATCGCCGAGCGACTCGACCCCGAGGACGAGCCGCCGGCCGTGGTGCACGAGGGCCTGCACA
>SHBB01000272.1 GCA_004213565.1 Sandaracinaceae bacterium | reverse complement strand
AGTCCGCGACCGCACCGCAGTCCGCGACGGCCTTCGAGTCGGCGACGGCGCCCGAGTCCGGAACCGCCGAGCTCGAGACCGCTGCCGCGCCAGCCGCCGCTCCCGTGTTCGAGACGGCGCCCGGGTTCGTCGCCGCGCCCGCGACCGGAACCGAGTCCGGGAGCGCGGAGTCGGCGACCGCGGCCGCATCTGCCGCTCCCGAGGACGAGGCGGCACCCACGTTCGCGTTCGCAACCGAGGAAACCGCGTCCGAGCTCGATGCGGCACCCGTCACCGCGCCCGAGAAGGCCGAGCCCGACCCGGCGAGCTCCGACGCGCAGGAGGCGGTCGCGTTGGGGTGGGAGTCGGCAGCGGGGGAGACGGGCGAGTTCCTGTCTGCCCGCGGCCCAAGCGAAGCGGCCACCGACGCCGGCGCGACCACGCCACCCGACGTGACCGGCCTCGGTTCGGAGCAGGAACATGAGGTCGACGAGGCGCTCGAGCCGACGGCCGCCGTCGACTGGGCGGAGGGCGACGCCGCCGCGCTCGCGGTCGAGTCACCCTCGGAGCCGGACGCGACGGGGCTCGGACCCACAGCAGAGGCCGCGTCGGGGACCTCCACCGACCCCTTCGCACGGGGCCACGCGGCAGGTTCGGCGGGACCCGAGATGGCGCCGGCCGCCGCGCAGCCAGGGTTCGCTGACGGCTCGGAGAGCGCCGCCGCTCCTGCGCCCGTCGAACCGACCCCGAGCGAGGGCGATTCTTGGCCCGCGGAGGAGGTCGACGGCTTCCGCGAGCCGCCTGTAGCGCCCTGGTCGTCGCGGGCCGACGCGCCCGACGAAGCTGAGAGCGCCGCCGCCGGGCTCGCGTCGCACGGCGAGGCGATGCCCGAGCCGGCCGCAGTGGTGTACGGGCCGCACGCGCCCCTCTCGCGCGAGGGCGAGGCAGCGGAGGCAGCGGAGGACCAGTACGAGGACCAGGACCAAGACGACGCGGAAGGCGACGACGCGGACGGGGACCGTGGAGACGGGACGCTTGACCCCCACCGCGACTCCGGTATGAACGGCGACCCCGGCGACGAAGAGGATCCGCCCACGTGAGCAAGTCGCGACGCAAGAGCCGCTCGAGAAAGAAGAGGCGCTCGGAGGAGGCCAGCGAGGTCGCGGAAGAGACGACCGCGGGAGGCGCTCCGTCCGACGAGGCCGCAGAGCTCGCAGCGTCCGCCGACCCGGTCGCCGGGACCGCGGGGGACGCTTCGGCGGCAAGCGCTGACGAAGCGGCCAGCGCCGAGGACGAAGCGGAGTCGGACGCGGGCGCCGAGTCCGACGGTGAGCCGGGCGCAGACGCCAGCTCGGAGGCGGATCCGGAGTTGGATGCGGAGTCGGACGCGGATGCCGATGCCGATGCCGATGCTGAGTCGGACGCGGATGCGGACGCGGATGCTGAGTCGGACGCGGATGCTGAGTCGGACGCCGATGCCGACGCGGATGCGGAGTCGGACGCGGATGCTGAGTCGGACGCCGATGCGGATGCGGATGCGGATGCGGACGCGGAGTCGGACGCGGATGCTGAGTCGGACGCCGATGCGGATGCGGATGCGGAGTCGGACGCGGATGCTGAGTCGGACGCCGACGCCGACGCCGATGCGGAGTCGGACGCGGATGCGGAGTCGGACGCGGATGCTGAGTCGGACGCCGATGGCGACGCGGATGCTGAGTCGGACGCCGATGCGGATGCGGAGTCGGACCCCGATGCGGACGCGGAATCGGACGCCGATGCGGACGCGGCTGCCGATGCGAAGTCAGCCGCCGACGCATCGGAAGATGACGAGGACGGCGAGGAAGCGCCGCTGCCCGGCTCGGACTCCGAGAAGGGCCCCGGCCTCGAGAAGGCTCGCCCCGGCTCCGTCAGCGAGGAGCACCTCAAGACGGTGCTCGAGTCGCTCATCTTCGTGTCGGACAAGCCCGTCCCCGCCCGTCGCCTCGCCCGCGTCGCGCGGACCAAGACCGCGGAGGTGCGGAAGATCTGCACCCGGATCATGCACGAGTACGAGCCGCGCGGGATCCACCTGGTGGAGCTGGCGGGCGGGTATCAGTTCCGCTCGAGCCCGGCCAACGCCCCGTTCGTTCGCGAGATCGTCGCCCAGAAGCCCATCCGCCTGACCCGCGCGCAGCTCGAGACGCTGGCCATCGCCGCGTACCGCCAGCCGCTGACGCGCCCGGAGCTCGAGGAGATCCGCGGCGTCGACTCCGGGTCCGCGCTCAAGGTGCTCCTCGACCGTGGGGTCCTGAAGATCCTGGGGCGCAAGGATGAGCCGGGGCGCCCTCTGCTCTACGGAACCACTCCGTTCTTCCTCGAGTTCTTCGGGCTCAACAGCCTCGACGAGCTGCCCACCCTCAAGGAGTTCTCGGAGCTCACCGACGAGAGCCGCGCGCTCTTCGCGCGGAAGACCGGAGAGGACATCGAGTCGATCGCCGACATCGAGGTCCCCGATCGCGTCTGGGAGGAAGAGGAGGACGACGAGGACGACGAGGAGGGCGGCGACTCGGATTCCGACTCGGATTCCGACTCGGATTCCGACGCCGATCCCGACTCGGATTCCGACGCCGATCCCGACTCGGATTCCGACGCCGATCCCGACTCCGATCCCGACTCCGATCCCGACTCCGATCCCGACTCCGATCCCGACGCCGATCCCGACTCCGATCCCGACGCCGATCCCGACGCCGATCCCGACGCCGATCCCGAGGAGCTGGAGATGGACCGGCGCAGGTACGACGACGACGACGACGACGACGACGACGACGACGACGACGACGGCGACGACGACGACGACGACGACGACGACGACGACGACGACGACGACGACGACGACGACGACGACGACGACGACGACGACGACGACGACGACGGCGAGGACGACGAGGACGACGAGGACGACGACGGCGAGGACGGCGAGGACGGCGAGGACGGCGAGGACGGCGACGGCGAGGACGGCGACGACGACGACGACGACGACGGCGAGGACGGCGACGACGACGACGACGACGACGACGACGACGACGACCGCGTCGGGTCCGACGAGGACGACGATCTCGACGACGAAGACGAGCTCGAATCCGAGGACGAGGAAGAAGACCCGGACGAGGGAGAGTAGGCGGGGCCTGTCCGGGCCGTTGGACTCCGCCGAGGCGGGGTGTTAGGCAGCCGACCACCATGACGTTCCAGGAGTTGATCCTCGCGCTATCGCGGTTCTGGGCCGAGCGCGGCTGCCTCGTGGTGCAGCCCTACAACTCCGAGGTCGGGGCGGGGACGTTCAACCCGAACACCTTCCTGCGGGCCATCGGGCCGGAGCCCTGGAACGTGGCGTACGTGGAGCCCTCGCGGCGCCCGACCGACGGGCGCTACGGCGACA
Source organism: Sandaracinaceae bacterium (assembly GCA_004213565.1). Taxonomy (GTDB): domain Bacteria; phylum Myxococcota_A; class Polyangia; order Polyangiales; family Sandaracinaceae; genus JAVJQK01. The sequence goes on along the minus strand of SHBB01000272.1, from coordinate 9,181 downwards.
ACCCGAACCGCCTGCAGCAGTTCCACCAGTTCCAGGTGATCCTCAAGCCGGCGCCGCTGGACATCCAGCAGCTCTACCTCGACTCGCTCACCGCGATCGGCACCGATCCCAGCCAGCACGACATCCGCTTCATCGAGGACGACTGGGAGTCGCCCACCCTCGGCGCGTGGGGTCTCGGCTGGCAGGTGTGGCTCGACGGACTCGAGATCAGCCAGTTCACCTACTTCCAGCAGGTCGGCGGGATCGACTGCAAGCCGATCAGCGGCGAGCTGACCTACGGGCTCGAGCGCATCGCGATGTACCTGCAGGACGTCGACGACGTGTACGACCTCGAGTACGCGCCCGGGACCCGCTACGGCGAGCTCTTCAAGCGCTCCGAGTGGGAGTGGAGCACGTACAATTTCGAGAAGGCCGACGTCGCGCTCCACTTCTCGCTCTTCGACCAGTACGAGGCGCAGTGCCGCCAGCTGGTCGGCGTGTCCGAGAAGAAGGGGAAGGGCGGCAAGCTGGTCTGGGAGGTCGACGACCCCAAGGCGCGCCTCGTCCTGCCCGCCTACGACTGCGTCATCAAGTGCAGTCACTACTTCAACGTGCTCGACGCGCGCGGCGCCATCAGCGTGACCGAGCGCCAGCGCTTCATCGGCCGCGTCCGCCACCTCGCGCGCGCCGTCAGCGAGGCGTACTACGCGCAGCGTGAGGCCTACGGCTTCCCGCTCCTGGACGGAGGTGCGTCGTGAGCCGCACGCTGTTGTTCGAGATCGGGCTCGAGGAGCTGCCCGCGTCCTTCGTGGACGGCGCGCTCGCCGCGATGCCCACGCTCGCCACCGACGCGCTCGCGCGCGTGAGGCTGAGCCACGGTGAGATCCGCGCGCTCGGCACGCCGCGCCGCCTGACCCTGATCGTCGAGGGCCTCGCCGAGGCGCAGTCCGATCTGTCCGAGGTCGTGATGGGGCCCCCGAAGGCGGCGGCGTTCGAGGCCGACGGAACGCCCAAGAAGGCGGCGATCGGCTTCGCGAAGAAGCTCGGCCTCGAGGTCGAGCAGCTGGTCATCGAGGAGACCGACAAGGGCCCCTACGTCGCGGGCAAGCGCGAGGAGAAGGGCCAGGCCGCGGCCGAGGTGCTCCCCGCGCTGCTCGAGGAGCTGACCCGGAAGATCCCGTTCCCCAAGTCGATGCGCTGGGGGGAGGGAGAGCACGCCTTCGGCCGGCCGGTGCACTGGATCGTCTGCCTCTTCGGCGCCGACCTGGTGCCGCTCGCGTTGCTCGGGACCGAGAGCGGGCGTGAGACGCGCGGGCATCGCTTCCTCGCGCCGGCGTCCTTCGCGCTCGCCGACGCCGACGCGTACGTCGACGCGCTGCGCGAGGCGCACGTGCTGGTCGATCCCGCGGAGCGCACGCGCGTGATGCTGGAGCGCCTCGAGGCCGCCGCGGCGGACGCGGGCGGCCAGATGGTCCCCGACGCGTTCCTCGTGGGCGAGAACGCGACGCTCGTCGAGGAGCCCCACGTGATCTGCGGGAGCTTCGACGAGGCGTTCCTGGCCCTGCCCGACGAGGTGACCATCGAGGTCATGCGCGGGCATCAGCGCTACTTCGCGCTCCGCACCCCGGAAGGGAAGCTGCTTCCGCGGTACCTCGCGGTCACGAACACGGATCAGGCGCCCGAGATCATCACGAAGGGCAACGACCGCGTGCTGAAGGCGCGCCTCGCCGACGGACGCTTCTTCGTCGAGGAGGATCAGGCGCGCACCCTCGAGGCGATGGTCCCCGGGCTCGACCAGGTCGTCTTCCAGGCGAAGCTCGGCACGCTCGGCGAGCGGGTGCAGCGCTTCGCGTCCGTGGTGAAGGCGCTCGGCGACGACGGGCCCGCGAGCGCGGCCGCCCGCCTCTGCAAGGCCGATCTGGTCAGCCTGATCATCGGCGAGTTCCCCGAGCTGCAGGGCATCATGGGCCGCTGGTATGCGCTGAAGCAGGGCGTGGACGAGGTGGTCGCCGACGCGATCCGCGACCACTACCTGCCCCGCGGCGCGAGCGACGCGGTGCCGAGCGCGGTGCCCTCCGCCCGGCTCGCGGTGGCCGAGCGCGCCGACGCGCTGGTGGGCTGCTTCGGTATCGGGCTGGTCCCGAGCGGGAGCGCGGACCCGTTCGCGCTGCGGCGCGCGACCATCGGGATCCTGCGCATCGCGCTCGAGGGGCCGATCGACGTGGACGTGCGCGCCACCCTCGCCGCGGCGCACGCCGCCTACCGCGCGCAGGACAAGCCGGTGAAGGGCGAGGCCGAGGTGCTGTCCGCGCTCGACGAGTTCTTCCGCGGCCGGCTCCGTGCGTTCCTGACCGAGCGTCACCCGACGGATCTCGTCGACGCCTGCCTCGCCGCGTGGGGCGGAGGCTCCCTGCGCGATCTCCGCGCGCGGCTCGACGCCCTGGAGGCGTTCCGCGCTCTGCCCGCCTACGAGTCGCTCGCGGTGGCCTTCAAGCGCGCCTACAACATCGCCAAAGACGTGGACGCCGCGCCCGTGGATGCGGCGCTGCTGGTCGAGGACGCCGAGAAGGCGCTCGCCGAGCGCTGGGCCGCGGTGGAGCCGCGCGTCGCCGCGTCGACCGAGGCGGGCGACTACCAGGCGGCGCTCACCCTGGTGGCGGAGGAGCTGCGCGAGCCGATCGACCGGTTCTTCGACGAGGTGTTCGTGATGGTCGACGACGAGGCGCTCAGGACGAACCGCCTGCGGCTCCTGGCCGGCATCGCGCACACGCTGACCGACATCGCGCACTTCCACCTGCTCGGTGGACAGGGCTGAGCCGATGGGCGCCCTCGGGCTGGTCCACCGCTTCTCGGAGCCGCTGCCCCTCGACGGGGCGCAGGCGCGCCGCTGGATCGGAGGCAAGGGAGCGTCGCTCGCCGAGATGACGCGCATGGGCCTGCCCGTCCCGCCCGGGTTCACGCTCTCGACCGAGGTCTGGAAGCACGCGGTGGAGACGGGCGCGCTCCCGGACGGTCTCGAGGCGCGGCTCCGCGAAGAGGTCGCGCGGCTCGAGGAGGCGGTGGGGGCGCGCTTCGGCGATCCCGATCAGCCGCTGCTCCTCGCGGTGCGCTCCGGTGGGCCGACCTCGATGCCGGGCATGCTCGACACGGTGCTCGACGTCGGCGTCAACGGCGCCGTCGCGCGCGGGCTGTCGCAGCGCTACGGACAGCCGCGCTTCGGCCGAGACGTGCGGCGCCGCTTCCTCGAGTCCTACGCGACCGTCGTCCGGGGCGTGCCGCGCGACGCGTTCGACGCGCTGGCCGGGCGCCGACAGATCCACGCGCTCGACGAGAACGCGCTCGACGCGCTCCTGGTGGAGTACGAGCGCATGATCGCGCACGAGGTCGGTGAGCCCATCCCGGACGATCCGTGGGCGCAGCTGCGCGGCGCGATCGAGGGTGTGATCCGCTCGTGGAGCGCGCCGCGGGCGCAGAAGTACCGCGAGGCGCACGGCATCCCGGACGACGAGGGCACCGGCGTGACCGTCCAGGCCATGGTCTTCGGCAACCTCGGCGCGGGCTCCGGGTCGGGCGTCGTGTTCACGCGAAACCCGTCGACCGGCGACAAGGCGCTCTTCGGCGAGTGGCTCCCGGACGCGCAGGGAGAGGACGTCGTCGGCGGTCGCCGCACGCCCCGCCCGCTCACCCGCGCGCAGATCCGCCGCGGCATGGAGGACGACAGCCTCGAGTCGGCGATGCCGGAGACCTTCGCCACGCTGACCGAGCTGGCGGCCCGGCTCGAGGAGCGCCACGGCGACGCGCAGGACGTGGAGATCACCATCGAGCGAGGCGCGCTCTGGGTGCTGCAGTCACGCTCGGCCAAGCGCAGCGCGCGCGCCGCGGCCCGCATCGCGGTGGAGATGCACGAGGAGGGCACGCTCGGTCGGCGCGAGGCGCTCTCGCGGATCGAGCCCTCCAGCCTGCGGCAGCTGTTGACCCCGCGGCTCCCCGATCCGCAGCAGCTCGCCGAGCAGGGCCTCTCCCCCGTCGCGCGCGGCCTCGCGGCCAGCCCCGGCGCCGCCACGGGCCAGATCGTGTTCGACGCCGAGGCCGCCCAGCGCGCCGCGGCGGGCGAGGAGCTGATCCTCGTGCGCGCGGAGACGAGCGCGGAGGACGTCGAGACCATGCGTATGGTGCACGGTATCCTGACGGCGGCCGGCGGGCTCACCAGCCACGCGGCGGTCGTGGCGCGCGCGATCGGCAAGCCGTGCGTGACCGGCGCGACCAGCCTGCACGTCGACTACGGGCGGCGCACGGTGGTGGCGCGCAGCCCACAGTTCGCGGGGCTCGAGCTGCCCGAGGGCAGCGTGATCACCATCGACGGCGCCCGCGGGCTCGTCTACGCGGCGGCCGTCCCCGTGGAGCCCGCGCCCGCCTCGCCGCACGTCGAGACCCTGCTGGCGTGGGCTGACGAGGCGCGCGTGGCTCGGGTCTGGGCGCGCGCGTCGAGCCCGCGCCTCGCGCAGGTCGGTCGGAGCTTCGGCGCCGACGGCATCGCGGTCACCGACTGCCTGGACGTCGCGGGACTGGTCGAGGCGGCCGGGTCGCTGCCCATCGCGTTGCGCATCGATGACGAGGGCCAGCTCGGCGGGCTCGCCGACGGGCTCCGCGCGGGGCTCGACTGCGTCGTGGTGCGGCCCGCGCTGATGGAGCGCGCCCGGGAGGTCGGGGTCGCGGTCTATGCGTGGGTCGACCCCGGGACCCTCGTCGACGCGGACGGGCTGTGGATCGATCTCGACGGGCCGGGCGCGGTGGACGCGCTCTGCGCGGCCGAGCTCCGACCGGAGATGCCGGTGCTCTTGCACGGCGACGCGGCGACCCAGCCCGAGGTGCTCGGCTGGTGTCTCGGTCGACAGGAGGTCGGCGCCATCGTGCCGCCCCTCGACGTGCCGGTCGGGCGACTCCAGACCGCGCGCGCGGCCGCGCTGTCGTAACATCCAAGACCGCTTCGCGTATCCGGGTCGATGGACGGGCCGGTCACCGAGCTTGACGTGGGGCCGGCGTCGACGAACCATGTCCTCGGAATCTCGGCCTGCGGCTGGATTCCCGAGCTCGGGGGGAGCGCGTAGTGTGTCACCATTCACAGAGGGTCAGCGCGAGAGTCGGACGGCCGTTCTCCGCGCCAAAGAAGCCGAGCCGCTTCCACGAAATGGGCGAGATCGATGAGTGAAGGTGCACCGATGACCAGCGACCATCTGCGGCTGGTCGATCCTCCCGAGCAGCCCGTCGACCCGTTGATCGGCAAGACCATCGACGGCCGCTACGAGATCGAGGGGCGCCTCGGCGAGGGCGGCATGGGCGTCGTCTACCAGGCGAAGCACGTGGTCCTGGGCAAGGCGCTCGCGATGAAGGTGCTCCGCGCCGACGTCTCCAAAGATCAGGAGATCATGCAGCGCTTCCGCCAGGAGGCGCAGAGCGCGTCCGCCATCGGCAGCCAGCACATCATCGACATCAGCGACTTCGGGCAGCTCCCGGACGGGGCCACGTACTTCATCATGGAGTACCTCGACGGCAAGGAGCTGACGAAGGTCATCGAGCAGGAGCAGCCCATCGACCCGGCTCGCCTCGGGCACGTGGCCAAGCAGCTCTGCGACGCGCTCGGCGCCGCCCACGAGCGCGGCATCGTCCACCGCGACATGAAGCCGGACAACGTCTTCCTCGTGAAGCGCGGCAAGGACCCCGACTTCGTCAAGGTGCTCGACTTCGGCATCGCCAAGGTCGGCGGCGCCAGCAGCAAGCTCACCAAGGCCGGTCAGGTCTTCGGCACGCCGCACTACATGAGCCCCGAGCAGTGCGCGGGGCAGTCGGTCGACTCGCGCACGGACGTCTACGCGCTCGGCGTGATCCTGTACGAGCTCGCGTGCGGCAAGGTGCCCTTCGACGCCGACAACCTGATGGGCATCCTGACCAAGCACATCTACGAGCAGCCGATCCCGCTTCACCAGCTGCCGCCGCCCGTCGACGTCCCCCCGGGGCTCGAGGCGGTGATCCTCAAGTGCCTCGCGAAGAGCACCGACCAGCGCTACCAGAGCATGGCCGAGGTCAAGGCCGACCTCGAGGCGTGGGAGGCCGGGCAGACGCCGGGCGCGGTGATGGACGCCGTCTCCCGCAGCACGGGTGGCCATCAGATCGGTCCCCACCGCGTGGACCCGACCGGGCGCCACTCGGCGCTCCAGGTCGGCGTCGGCGGCGAGCACGAGGAGGAGGGCAGCAAGCTGCCGATCATCCTCGGCGCGGTGGTCGGGCTCCTGGCGCTCGTCGCGACGGGGCTGCTCGTCTACTTCCTGGTGCTCGCGCCCGACGAGCCGGCCGCGGATCCCGTGGTCGAGACGCCGGTGGTCGAGGAGCCCATCGAGGAGGAGCCGGTCGAGGAGGCCGTGCTCGAGCCCGAGGACGAGATGACCGAAGAGGCGGCCGCCGCCGCCCCGAAGATCCGCGTCGAGAGCACGCCGCCGGGCGCGGAGGTGCTTTTGGTGGAGGGCGAAGACGAGATCATCCTCGGCAACACGCCCTACGAGATCGACCGGCCCGAGCAGGGCTCGCGCACCCGGCTGCTGCTCCGCCAGCCCGGCTTCGAGCCGCAGCAGATCGTCCTGTCGTACCTCACCACGGAGGAGCTGACGGTCACGATGCGCGAGGAGCAGCGCGCCAGCCGGCGAGGCCGCAGCGGCCGCAGCAGCGGTCGGGGAAGGCAGGCGGCCCAGCAGGCGCAGCAAGCCGAGCAGCCCGCGCAGCAAGCCGAGCAGCCCGCCCAGCAACAGCAGCAGGGTCGGGGAGGCATCTCGGGTGAGGTGCTCGACCCCTGGGCGACGCCGCGCCGCCGTCAGGCGGAGTAGCCCACGTCTCCAGCCGCGGCGGCTGCGCGCGCCGGTTGCCTTGCCCGCCTAGGGGCGCTCGACTACGTTCCCGCGACGATGCCGTCGCGCACCCTCGTGGCCTTCGCCGGCGCTTGTCTTCTCGCGGCCTGTAACTTCGATCAGGCCGGCTTGGACCCGCCTCCGCGCACCCTGAACTTCCCGATCGCGGTGGCCCTGTCGGAGCCTCCGGGCGGCGGTGAGCCGCGCCATCTGTTCGTCGCGAACAGCAACTTCGACATCCACTACAACACCGGGTCGCTTCAGTCGCTCGACCTCGAGCGCGTCCACGCCATCATCGCGTCGGACTGTGGCGGCGGGAGCGTGGACTGCGTGGTCCCCCTCTCGTCCGACGTGGTGGTGTCCGAAGTGGGCGTCGGCTCGCACGTCTCGGCCATCGACGTCAGCCCGAGCGGGGACCGCATCTATCTGTCCGTCCGCTCGAACCGAAACCTCACCTTCGTCGACGTCGACGACGGCGAGCTGCGCTGTGACGCCTCCATCCGTGATCCGGGCGGCTCGCAGGACGAGGACATCCCGCGCTGCGGCGACGCCTTCCGGCGCGGACAGGAGGGCGAGGTCGCCTCCGAGCGCGGGCTGGTGCTCAGCGACGACCCGGTCGGCGTGACGAGCGGTCGGCTCGAGGACATCGGCGCGTCCGCGGGCGCGGGCGACTTCGTGCTGATGGCGCTCCGCGGCGGCGGGGTGGCGCTGTTCCTCGACCGCGACGCGGGCCCGGGCCGGCAGCCGGAGCTGGTGCACATCGCGACCGGCTTCCCCGAGCAGCTCGTGAACATCCAGCTCCAGCCCGGCGCCGGCGTGGCGTGGCTCGCCTCCGAGGGGTCGTCCGCGCTGGGACGCGTCGCGATCGCGCTGGACACCGGCAACCCCACGCGCTCGTTCCTCTACGACTTCGGCGACCGCTTCGTCGCGGGCATCGACAGCGGCAACGACGTCCGCGACCTCGCGTTCATCGACGGCGGCGCGACCGCGTTCGCCCTCACTCGCAGCCCCGAGGCGCTCGTGACGCTCGACGTCGCGCGGGGCGGCCGGAACCCTGGCGAGCTGGGGCTCGGCGACATCTACGAGGTGGGCAACGGGCCGTCTCGCATCGCGGTCGCCGAGGTGGAGGGGCGCGAGTACGTGCTCGTCTCCTGCTTCGACGCGCGGAAGATCTTCATCATCGACCCCGCGGTGCGCGCCCTCGTGGCCGTCGTCGGCGGCTTCTCCGGCCCGTTCGAGATGGCCGTCGGCCCCCACACCTCGGGCGGCACCACCGACACTTTCCTCTACGTGACCGACTTCACGACCTCGCAGATCCGGGTCGTGAGCCTGGCGCCGCTGGCGACCGCGGGGGTCCCGCGGATCGTCGCCGCCATCGGAGAGCCGATCACGGTCGAGACGCTCGGCAGCAACTGACGAGCGCCCCAAAGCGAGCCAGCCAGAGCCATGCGACGTCTGACAGCCCTCCTCCTGCTCGCGTACGCCGCGTGCGGCAACCCCAACCCCGCGACCTCTCCGGCCACGTTCGATCGGCCCGAGTCCGTCGCCTTCCTGTGCTGGCGGCTCGATCGTGATCCCGACTCCGTGCTCAAGGGTGAGCCGGTCTCACTCGACCGGTGTCAGCGCACGCCGACGAGCGTCGAGGACGACACCGGGGAGGTCGATGACGGCTTCGCGCTCTTCGCGCTCGTCACCCAGACCGCCACGGGCGAGGTGGCCGCGGTGCGGCTCACGAACGATCCCGAGGGGCAGGAGGACCGCGAGCTCGCAGGGCCGATCGACGCGGACGAGCGCATCCCGGGCTTCACGTTCATCCCCGTCGGCGAGGTGCCCTCGTCCGTGGTGGTGCGCGAGAACGATCCCAAGCGCGCCTACGTGTTGAACCGCGGGAGCAGCTCCATCTCGGTCATCGACCTCAGCGTCATCCGCAAGGGCACCGGCTCGCTGCCCGAGACCGTCATGCTCGAGCAGGACTCGCGCCCGAGCGCCATGATCCTCACGCCCTCGGAGGACGCGCTGCTCGTGGCGCTCCCCGGGCTCGGTCAGATCGCCCGCATCCCGCTGGACGAGGACGGCAACCTCGGCGAGGTCACCTACGTCGACCTGTCGACCGACGTGCCGCCGCCCGTCGACCTGAGCACGGTCCCCGCCGACGCGCTCCCGCCGCAGTACGCCTTCACGTGTCCCGCGACGACCTTGATCCGGCCGCCGATCACCGCCCCGCGCGAGCCGGTCGTCCCCGTCGATCCGCTCCCCGAGCCGTGGAGCTTCCTCGTCGACCCGGAGACGGGTCAGGTCCTCATCTC
>SHBB01000271.1 GCA_004213565.1 Sandaracinaceae bacterium | reverse complement strand
GCGCCGCCAGGACCGCGTCGCGCTGGCTCGGGGTCATCGGGAGAGGGTAGCAGTCCGTTGAAGAGCCTCGCCCCTCGTTTCTCGGGCGGAACGACGCGTCTCTCGGCCCGTGACTCCTCGAACATGCTGAAGCATTTCCTCGTCGCCCCGAACCGAGAACCGGGCCGCCTGCAGCAGCGACATGAGGGGTGAAGTCAGGACACCCGCCGGGAGGCGCCGCTGATAGGATCGACGCGGTGCCCTCCGTACTCATCGTCGAAGACGATCCCTTCGAGTCGCGCATGATGGAGCAATATCTGTCGCGCGGTGGGCACCAGGTCTCGCATGTCCCCTCGGCCGAGGACGCGGTCGAGGCGCTGGGCCGCGAGATGGTCGACGTGGTGGTGACGGACCTCCACCTCCCCGGAATGAGCGGGCTGGATCTCCTCCGTCGGCTGGCCGGCGAGGACGCGCCCCCGGTCATCGTGGTCACGGGAGACACGGACGTGACCACGGCCGTCGACGCGATGCGCGCCGGCGCGGCCGACTACGTCAACAAGCCGCTGACGATGAAGGCGCTCGAGCACGTGCTGGACCGCGTGGTGGAGACGACGCGGCTCCGGCGCCGCGTCGACTTCCTGCAGCGCACCGTGCAGGACGACCCGGACCCCGCCGGCACCGCGCAGTCGGAGACGATGCGCGCCACCCTCGAGCTCGCGCGGCGCACCGCGGGGAGCGACTCGGCCGTGCTCGTCGTCGGCGAGAGCGGGGTGGGCAAGGAGATCGTCGCCGCGTATCTGCACCGCCAGTCGTCGCGCGCGCGCGGCCCGTTCGTGCGCATCAACGTCGCCGCCATCCCCGACACGATGATCGAGGCCGAGCTCTTCGGGGCCGTGCGCGGCGCGTTCACCGACGCCCGCAGCGACCGCAGCGGGTTCTTCGCCGCCGCGGACGGGGGCACGCTGCTGCTCGACGAGATCGCGGAGCTCCGGACGGAGCTGCAGGCGAAGCTGCTGCGCGTCATCGAGACGCATCGCTACTACCCGGTCGGCGCGAGGCGCGAGGTGCACAGCGACGTGCGGATCGTCGCCGCGACCAACCGCGACCCCGAAGCCGAGGTCAAGGCGGGGCGCATGCGGGCCGATCTCTTCTATCGCCTCGCCTCCGTGGTCATCCGCGTCCCCTCGCTCCGGGAGCGTCGAGAGGACATCCCCGCGCTGGCCAAAGCCATCCTCTCCGACGTGCGCCGCCAGACGGGGCGAGGCCCGGTGCGGTTCTCTCCCGCCGCGCTCGAGGCCCTGGTGGAGCACCCCTGGCCGGGCAACGTGCGCGAGCTCCGCAACGTGGTCGAGCGGATGGCGCTGCTGGTGGACGGCGCCGAGGTCACCCCTCGCGACGTGGACGCGCTGGGCATCCTCGGGCGGTCCGAGGGGCCGCTCGTGAGCTCTCTGCCCCCGGACGCGCTGCGCTCGGGGCGCGCCTTCGTGCCGCGTCGCCTCGAGGAGGTCGCCCGGGAGGCGTGCGACGAGGCGGAGCGTCGACACATCGAGGCGACGCTGAGCCACACGGCCGGCAACAAGAGCAAGGCCGCGGAGCTGCTCGGGGTCTCGCGCTCCACGCTCTGGAAGAAGCTGCGCCGCTTCGCGCTCGATTGACCGATACTGGGCGGCATGGAGCTGCACGAGCTGCTGGAGCGCGTGGACGCGCCCGACGATCTAGTGGTGTGGGCCCGCGACGCAGCGCTCGAGTTCGACGCGGTGTGGGCCACGCTCACCCGCGGCGACCATCGGCTCTGGGTGGCGGCCTGCGGCGGCACGCCCATCGAGGTCCTCGTCGAGGCGGCGGCGGCGGCGGTGCTGACCGCGGTCGACACCTTCACGGAGGCGCCCGAGCCCGTGGTCCACGCGCTCGAGCTGGCGGTCGGAGGCGGCTCGGCGGTGGAGCTGCTCGAGGCGGCGGAGGCCTGCGAGCAGGTGGCGGTGTCGGGGTTCGGACGCGGCGGGTACCGGAGCGCGGCCGAGCCGGGGAGCGCCGAGGCGTCGCGCGCGGCGGCGCTGGTGGCGCGGGCGGCGGAGGGGCTCATCGCAGGCGAAGCGCAGCGGGAGGGCGTGCGGCTCGAGCAGGCGCGCGCCCGCGGGGCCTACCTCGGGGTGGGCGCGCAAGCCGCGCTCTCGTCACCCGAGGGGCCGCCCCGACTCGACGTGATGGCCGCCGCCAGCGATCCCGCGCAGGGCGCGTTCCTCTTCACGGTGGCCGCCTGCGCCGAGGCGCTGGCCGAGTCCGCGCGCGCGGTGGCGGAGGGCAACCCCGACACGGCGGCGGCGGAACAGAGCGCGCGCCGCGACCTCGACCGCGTGGTGCGTCGCACCATCGAAGAGAGCGCCTCGAGCGACGCTGGCTGAGCGCCGGAGTATTTTGGAGGAGCGACCGGCCGCGGATGGGGCCCGTCCCGCCGGCCAGGCGACGGGAGGGGTTTTGAGATGCGCTCTACAGCTCTTCGCAGCTCACGCGCGGGGTGAACTCACGGGCCGGAGAGTCGCGCCAGGTGAGGACCTCTTCGGACTGCCCGGGCTCGACGCGAATGGTCGAGGGGTCCGGGTTGACGTTCGTGGCCACGGTGCAGCGCACCGGGTTCTCGCACCCGTTGGCCACGCGCACGCGGTGGTCGTAGCCCGCCGCGCCCCAGCGCGCCGAGTGCGTGACGGTCACGCAGTCCGGCACCTGATTCTGCGCCTGCGCGACCAGGGGCAGCGCGAGGAGCGCGAAGAAGAGCAGTCCGATGCGTCTGACGGTCATGGTTGTGTCCCGGAGGGAACGTGGTCCCGGAGATCGACGCTGGCAACGTCCCATCGATTCACGCGCCCTCCTTCACGGTCCGAACGTCAGGGGATGGGCCAGCAGATCCAGCTGCTGTTCCGTCACCCACGCCGCCACGGGCACGCAGGCGAGCGTGGCGCCGAGCGCGGCCAGGGCGGCGCGCCCGGAGTCGAGCCCCACCCCGCGCCCGGCGTGGAAGCAGACCCGCCCGCTCAGCAGCGGCCACGCCAGGCTGCTCACGATCCAGCTCGCGTGCGCGAGTCGGAAGAGCAGGCGGCTGTCGGCCACGAGCTGCGCGCTCAGGGCGAAGCCGAAGGGGAGCAGGACGGCGAGCAGCGTGATCGCCTGCGCGTACCCGCACGCGCGCAACGCGAAACGCATGACCCCCCGCGTGCGCCCCACGCTGGCGAGCCCGACCGCGAACGACACCGCGAGGAGGCCGCTCCAGACGATGGACGCCGCCATCGGGAGGAGCACGGCCAGGGCCGCGCCCAGCCAGAGCACGCTCTTCGGCTCCCCGCCGAGCTGCTGTCGCAGCACGCTGTCCGCGGGCGCGAGGAGCGCGGCGCCCATCACGAGGAGCATCACCCCTATCAGCGCGCCGCAGATCGCCGCGAAGCCGAGCGCGGGCACGAAGCGCGCGGGGCCCGGGAACGCGACCTTCGGCTTCCAGATCACGTGCCACAGCGTCTTCAGCCAGCGCCAGGGCCACACGCCGTGGCGGGGGTCCTCCCAGGCGATGCCGCTCGGGAGCCGGTCGCCGCAGCGGATGCAGACGGCGTCGTGTCGGGGATCGGCGCAGCCGCGGCAGTAGTAGTCGCCGCAGCGCGCGCAGGTGTCTGCTGCCGGGACGTCGGGGTGCGCGGCGCAGCGAGCGCGCTCCGGCATGCGCTCCGGCATGCGCCTCAGGACGGAGCGCCGTCGATCGGCGGAGGGGGTGGGGGTGAAGAGGAGACGTGATGCATCTTCGAGGAACCCCTGCCGCTCGGGGGGCCGGCCGCTCCGCTCAGGTGCGGTAGGCGGCGTTGAGGCGGAGGTAGTCCTCGCCGATGTCGCAGAACGTGTAGGTGCTCTTCGCCTTGCCGGGGCCGAGCTTGACCGTGATGCGGTAGCTCGGGTCGTTCATCGCGCGGCGCGCGTCTTCCTCCGCGTCGCGGCCCACGCCCATGCCCTTCTTGCAGACGGTGACCTTGCCGATCTTGATGTCGACCTTGCTGGGATCGAAGGCGACCCCGGCCGTGCCCGCCGCGGCCATGATGCGGCCCCAGTTCGGGTCTCGACCGTAGACGGCCGCCTTGACGAGCAGGCTCGTGGCGATGGCCTCGCCGACCTTGCGCGCCGCGTCCTCGCTCGGCGCGCCGATGACCTCGAGGCTGACGACGTGCTTGGCGCCCTCGCCGTCTTGCACGATGCGCCGGCCGAGCTCGCCGAGCACGTCGACCAGGGCGTCGATGAAGCGCCGCGCGTCGCGGTCGCTGCCCCGAAGCGGCTCCGACTGCACCTTGTTGGAGCTCATCGCGAAGATGGAGTCGTTGGTGCTCGTGCACCCATCGACCGTCAGCTGGTTGAAGGTGCGATCGACGGCCGTGTTGAGCGCGCGGCTCAAGAACGAGCTGTGCATCGGGGCGTCGGTCAGGACGAACGCGAGGGTGGTGGCCATGTCCGGGTGGATCATGCCCGCGCCCTTGGCGATCCCGAGCACGGTGACCTCCTGGTCGTGCCCGATGGGGAACTTGATCGACGAGACCTTCGGCCAGCGATCGGTGGTCATGATCGCCCGCGCGAACGGATCGATCTGGTCGGGCGTCGCCGACTTGAGCAGCTCGGGCAGGACCGCCTCGATGCGCTCCGAGGGGAGCGGGTGACCGATGATCCCGGTGGACGCCATGAGCACCATGTCGTCGGCCACGCCCAGCTCGTCGGCCACGATCGAGGTGATGACCCGGGCGTCCTCCTTGCCCTTCTTGCCCGTGCAGGCGTTGGCGTTGCCGCTGTTGACCACGATGGCCTGGGCGCGCCCCCGCTCGACCCGCTGCATCGACAGCTCGACGGGCGCGGCCTTCACGCGGTTCTTGGTGAACATGCCGGCCACGGAGACCGCGTCGTCGGCGACGATGAGCCCGAGGTCGAGCGCCCCGTTGCTCTTGATGCCGCAGTGCATGGCGGCGAACGAGAAGCCGGCCACGGTGGGATGTTGGGAGTCGGTCATGCGACCGCAGAATTCCATGACCCGACCCATCCCCGTCAACCATCATCCGGGCCAATCGCTCGGTCGGGGCGTTTTTGCACGCGAAAGAGCGCCGCGATCGTCCCCATTCCAGCGCGGACGGAACCGGCCGGTGTGGCGAGGGAAGATCCGCCAGCCGCCCACGGTACGAAGGTCCATGGACGCCGCCCTCGAGCTCGACCGACTCCCCGCCGCGCTGCGTCCCCTCGTCGCGCGCGGCCTGACGGATGATGGGCTCCGGCCGGACGTCATCGATCTCCTGCGGGACCACCTCGCGTGCTTCGACGAGCGCGCGCCCGACGTCCTGGTGGCCCTCGCGCTGCTGGTCTATCGCGACGCGGCCGAGGTGATGCTGCACGAGCTCGGCGCGGCCTCGCGGGAGGCGCTGGACCTGGTCGCGGAGGCGCAGGCCATGGTGGAGCGCCCCGCGCTCGGCGACCTGCGCGCGCAGCTCGAGCGGACCGTGGCCCGAGAGCGCGCGCGAGAGCGGCGTCTGCACGACCTCGCGCTCGACCCGGCGCTCGCGCGGCCGACCGAGCTGATCGAGCTGGCCCACCTGCTCGTCACCCGCGGCGAGGACGACGGCCGCGCCGCCGACCTCATGACGGCCGCGGACCTGCGAGAGAGGGGCCTCTTGCGGGCGCGGCCGCCGGAGCGGTCCTTCAGCGTCGAGCAGAGCGGCGTCTTCCAGGCCCCGCGCGCCCGAGCCACGCGCGCCTGAGCCGCCTGCCAGATCATCAGGTCACGAAGCGGTGGACCACGTCCCAGAGCGTGCGCAGCCCCCACTTGAAGCCGTCGACGGGGATGCGCTCGTCGTGGCCGTGGTACATGCGCGTGAAGTTGAGGTCCGGGCCGAGCTTCACCGGTGAGAAGCCGTAGCAGGTGGCCCCGAGCCGCGCGTACGCGAACGAGTCGGTGAACCCGGGGATCATGTACGGCACGGGGGTGCCGCCCGGGTCCCGCTCGTCGAGCACCTGGCAGATGGTGTCGTAGAGCGGGGTGTCGGCGTCGAAGGTCGTGCCCTCGTGATGATCGATGACGTTGATCTTCACCTCGGGCCCCACCACGCGCTGGACCTCGGCGAGGAACTGCTCGAGCGACTGGCCCGGCAGGATGCGCCCGTCGACCCGCGCCTTCGCGCTCGAGGGGATGACGTTCACCTTCTTGCCCGCCTCCATCATGGTCGGAGACGCGGTGTTGCGGAGCATCGCGTTGATCCCGATCGCCTTCTCCAGCTCGTGCTTCTCGAGGAGCGACAGGAGCGTCGACGCGAAGCGGGGCTGCAAGAGCAAGGGGAGCACGGCCTTGTTCGGGAACGGGGAGCCCGCCGCGAGGGTGCGGAGGAAGTTCTCCACGACCGGCAGGTTGTGCTGCGGCAGGCGCGCTTCACCGAGGCGCGCGAGGGCTCGCCCGAGCCGCACGACCGAGTTGTCGGGGCGCGGCATCGAGCCGTGCCCGGGCTCGCCCTCGACCGTCATCTCGAACCAGCAGATGCCCTTCTCGGAGACCTGGATGGGGTAAAACCGGTTGTCTCCCATGAAGAGCGTGTGGCCGCCGACCTCGTTCAGCACGTACTCGGCGCGCACCTTCTCCGGGTGCTCCTCGACGAGGTAGAGCGCGCCCTCGTGGCTGCCCGCCTCCTCGTCCGCGACGGCGGCGAAGATCAGGTCGCGCTCGAGCCGGACTCCGGTCCGCTTGGCGAGGATGAGCGCCATCAGGCCCATCGTCACCATGTTCTTCATGTCGATCGCGCCGCGGCCCCAGATGCAGCCGTCGGCCTCCTTCGCCTCGAAGGGCGGGTGCGTCCAGAAGTCCGGGTCGGCGGGCACCACGTCGAGGTGTCCGTTCAGGAGCAAGGGCCCCTTCTTGCCGCTGCCACGCAGGCGCGCGACGAGGCTGGCGCGGGTGGGCTTGGACTCGACGATGTCGAAGTCGATGCCCTCCTTCTTCAGCACCTTCGCGATGTAGTCCGCGGCCGGCCGCTCGTTCCCTGGCGGGTTGGTGGTGTCGATGCGGAGCAGCGCCTTGAAGTGCGCGACCGCCTCGGCCTCGATCTCCGCCCAGTCGAACGGCTGCGCGGCGCTCGTCTCTCTCAGATCCGTGCTCACCATTCCCCCGTGTTCGGCATGCTGGCCCAGGGCTCCCGCGGGGGGAGCGCGTCGCCGCGCTGGAGCAGCTCCACCGAGTGCAGGTCGGGGGAGCGGACGAACGCCATGCGTCCGTCGCGAGGCGGCCGGTTGATCGTGACGCCGGCGTCCATGAGCCGCTGGCAGGTCGCGTAGATGTCGTCGACCGAGAAGGCGAGGTGACCGAAGTAGCGGCCGCCGGTGAACGTCTCCTCGGGATCCCAGTTGTACGTCAGCTCGATCTCGGCCTCGTCCTCGCCGGTGCTCAGGAACACGAGGGTGAAGCGGCCCCCCTCGCTGTCTCGCCGGCGCACCTCTCGGAGCCCGAGCTTCTCCACGAAGAAGGCGAGCGCGGCGTCGAGGTCCTGGACGCGAAGCATCGTGTGCAGGAAGCGCATACCCCCGACTCTATTCGGTTTCGTCGATCGGGTCACCGCGTCCCCCAGCCTCGAGCGCCCGAGATTGGATGTCCGAAAGTTGCACAGCGTCCCGAGGTGGGGCACTCTGACTGTGCGGTTGCGCACTGGGGGCGGTGCGGCGGGAGGGTCTGATGAAAATCGACGTGGGTTGGTTCGCCCGGTTCGGGGCGCTGGGATTCGTGTGTCTGCTGTGCGCGCCGGGCATCGGCCAGGCGCAGTACTGCGGCGTGGGTGGAGGGCCGGTGTGCGATCCGGGTCTCGTCTGCGAGCCGGTCAGCGCGACGACCGGTCTGTGTTGCCCCGATGATCCCATGACGGGCCAGCCTCCCGTCTGCATCGGGCCGTCGGGCCCGCCTCCGGCGACGGTGCTCGCCTCGGACCTCATCGGGCTGCTCGGTCTCGCGAGCGATCCCGCGCTGGCCGCGGACCTCTTCACCGGCCCGTGGACCAACTGGTACCGCGATGGCCGGGAGCGCGGCCTGGCGAAGCTCGCGCTGATGCGCGGCATCCTCGAGACCTACAACCTGACGGACATGTACGTGGGCGGGGCCACCGGGGTGCCGCTCGTGACGGATCCCGCGCGGCCGAGCCCGATGTGTCCGCCTGGCGACTACGCCGCGCGCACGCTCGACGGGAGCTGCAACGATCCGCTGAACCCCTTGATGGGCGCGCGCGGCACACGCTTCGGACGCAACGTGCCGCTCGCCGGGGCGCACGCGGATCCGTCGATGCTGCTCGAGCCGAACCCGCGCAAGGTCTCGCTCTCGCTCCTTCGACGCCGGATCGGGCGCTTCCAGCCGGTCCCCTTCCTCAACAACCTCGCTGGCGCGTGGACCCAGTTTCAGATCCACGACTGGTTCGATCACGGCCGCCCCCACACCCGCGACGTGATCGAGGTGCCGCTGAGTCGCTGGGATCCGCTCCGCTTCACGCGCGGGCTCGACACGCTCATCGTGCCCGCGACCCGCGCCGACCCGACGCGCGTGGCCGGCCGTGACGACGCGCTCCCGCCGACCTTCACCAACGAGGTCACGCACTGGTGGGACGGCTCGCAGATCTACGGGAGCGACGACGCCACCGCGCATCGGCTCCGCGCGCACCACGGCGGCCGGCTCCGCGTCCAGGCGGACGGGCTGCTCCCGGTCGGCTCGCGCGGCTACTCGGACACGGGCATGCGCGAGAACTTCTGGGTCGGCCTGGAGCTGCTCCACACGATCTTCGCGCTCGAGCACAACGCGATCGCCGACATGCTCGCGGCCACTTACCCGAGCTGGGACGACGAGCGCCTGTTCCAGACCGCGCGGCTGATCAACGCGGCGCTGATCGCGAAGATCCACACCCTCGAGTGGACGCCCGCCATCCTGCCCAACAGCAGCCTCGACGTGGCGATGAACACGAACTGGTACGGGCTGAACCACTTCGCGTGCCCGCCGCTCCCGGAGATCCCGGGGCTCTACCCGAACCCCGTGGTCTACGGCGTGGTGGGCAACGCGGCGGGGCGCGATCTCCACGACGCGGCCTACGCGATGACGGAGGAGTTCGTCTCGGTCTACCGCATGCACCCGCTCCTGCCGGAGGTCTTCGCGGTGCGCTCGGCGCGCTCCGGGCGGCTCCGTCAGATCGTGCCCACGGGCCGCACCCGCGACGGAGGCGGCCGGCAGCTCGTCGAGCGTCACGGCATGACCGACATGCTCTACACCTTCGGCACGAGTCACCCGGGCGCGCTCGTGCTCGGCAACTACCCTCGCTTTCTCCAGGACATCGAGATCCCGGGGCGCGGCGTGATGGACATGGGCACCGTCGACGTGCTGCGCGATCGCGAGCGCGGCGTGCCTCGCTACAACCAGGCGCGCCAGATGCTGGGCATGCCTCCGGTGCCGGACTTCCTGACGCTGACGGGGGGCGATCGTGGCCTCGCGCACCGCCTGCAGCGGGTCTACGGCACCATCGACCGACTCGACCTGATGGTGGGCACCTTCGCCGAGGCGCAGCGCCCGAGCTGCTACGGCTTCGGCGAGACGCTCTTCCAGGTCTTCACCCTCATGGCCACGCGTCGGCTCCAGGCGGACCGCTACTACACGGAGCTCTACAACGCCGACACGTACACCAACGAGGGCCTGATCTGGGTCGAGGCGAACTCGATGAAGTCGGTGCTCCTGCGCCACTTCCCGGACCTCGCCGACACGGGGCTCGCCCACGTCGACAACGCCTTCTACCCCTGGGAGTGACGCGCGCTCAGCGCGCGCCGACGCGGCAGACGATGGGGGCGTGGTCGAAGTAGACGGCTTCGATCACGCCCGGCTCGCCCTCGGTGATGCCGGCGGCGACGCAGCGCCCCTCGAGGCGATCGCTGATCACGTGGTCGATGTTGAACAGGCCCGCGTAGGTCGGCGTCGCGCGGCGCCCCGTGTCCGTGACGAAGTGGAAGGGCAGGCCGTCACCGACGAAGTCGAGCACGCGGGCGGCGCTCGGGTCGCCGCCCGCGAGGCGGCCGGGGTCGGTGTTGAGGTCGCCCATCACGAGGTTGGTCTCCCCGTCCGCGAGCGCGAAGGCCTGCTCGAACTGCGCGACCCGACAGGCCTGCTCGTCCGCGGTCACGCCGCTGGTGCCGTGCACGTTCACCACCGTGAGCGTGCCGCCGTCGACCAGGTCCACGATCCCTCGCGCCACCCGGGCGCCGCGGCCACAGCCGTCGACCTGCGTCCCGCTGAGACCCTCGAGACAGAAGTCCGCGTCGCACCCGCGGAAGGTGCCCACGCGTCGGTGCACGGCCGCGCACTTGTCGGGCTTGCCGGGGTGGCAGGCGACCTGGAAGCCCAGCGGCAGGATCGCGGCGGCGACCGTGGGGTCCCCGGGGCTCCAGGTCTCGCACACGAAGTCGGGGTGCGCGTCCGGCGGGATGTCCGCGCACTCGTCGGCGTGGAAGATCTCCTGGAAAACGACGATGTCCGGATCCACCCGCTCGAAGAAGGCGCGCGCGGCCTCGACCGCGGGACGCCACGCGAGGCCGTCGCCGTAGTACGTGTCGCTGCGCGCCGCGTGCTCCGAGGTGTATCCGTCGTCGGGCGCGCCGTCGTGGTCGAGCCCCTCGGTGGTGCCGGTGTTGAACGTGACGACGGTGAGCGTCGGCTCCGGAGCGCCCGCGTCGGCTGCGCTGCCATCGGCGCCCGCGTCCGCGGGTCCGGTCTCCCCGCACGCCAGGAGCAACAGCGCGATCAGGGCCAGGCGCATGCGCGCACGGTAGCGGATCAGGCCATCGAAGCCGAGAGCGGCTCCGGAGCGCGCTCCACCACGTGCGCGGGGAGGGGCCGCTCGATGTAGTGCGTCCAGCGCGGGCGCCGCGTCCGGAGCCAGTACTCGGTCGTGTAGCCGGGCCAGAGGGTGACGTTCTTCCCGTTCTCGTCGAGGTACCAGCTGGTGCAGCCGCCCGTGTTCCAGACCACGCTCGAGAGCCGCTCCTGGACGCGATCGTTGAACGCGCGCAGCGCGGCGGGCTTCACCTCGAGCGCGCCGACCTTGCGATCCTCCATGCGCTCGAGGCAGCGCAGCACGTAGTGCACCTGCGCCTCGATCATGAAGACGATCGAGTTGTGACCGAGGCCGGTGTTGGGCCCGACCAGGATGTAGAGGTTCGGGAAGCCCGAGACCGTCATGCCGAGGTACGCCTCCGCGCCGTCGCGCCAGGCGTCGTTCAGGTCGAGGCCGTCGCGCCCCGTCACCTCGAGCGGGGTGAGGAAGTCGGTCACGCGGAAGCCCGTGCCGAAGACGATCGCGTCGACCTCGCGCTCCGTGCCGTCCTGGGCGACCACGCTGCGCGCGCGGATCTCCGAGACCCCGTGGTCGATGAGCTCGACGTTGTCGCGGTTCAGCGCGGGGTAGTAGTCGTTGGAGAACAGCACGCGCTTGCAGCCCATGACGTAGTCGGGCGTGATCTTCGCGCGGAGCGCCGGGTCCTCGATCGTCTCCGCCATGTAGCGGAGGGCCATCTTCTGGCGCCACTCGTTGACGCGCGGGTCGACGAAGAAGCCGGTCCCGAAGAGCTCCGCCGCCCAGTAAATGAGGTTGCGGAAACCGAAGGTGAGCGAGGGGTGCTCGCGGAAGCGCGCCTTCCACGCGTCCGAGAACGCGCCGTCGATCTTGGGCAGCACCCACGGCGGCGTGCGCTGGAAGAGGTGCAGGTCCGAGACCTCCTTCGCCAGCTCGGGCACGAACTGGATCGCGCTCGCGCCCGTCCCGACCGCGGCGACGCGCTTGCCCGCGAAGTCGTAGTCGTGGTTCCAGCGGGCCGAGTGCATGACCTCGCCCTCGAACTCCTCGAGCCCCGGCACGTCGGGGAGCGACGGGGTGCGCAGCGGCCCGGTGCCCGCCACCAGCACGCGCGCGAAGAACACGTCCCCGCTCCCGCTCTCGAGCCGCCAGCGCTTCTCCTCTTCGATCCAGCTCGCCTTCGCGATCCACGTGTCGAAGCGGATGTGGGGGCGGACGCGGTACTTCTCCGCGCAGTGGCGGAGATAGGCGAGGATCTCTTCTTGCGGGCTGTAGTTATGGGACCAGTCCGGATTGCGCTCGAAGGAGAACGAGTAGAGGTGCGAGGGCACGTCGCACGCGCAGCCCGGGTAGGTGTTGTCGCGCCAGGTCCCGCCCACGTCGCTCCCGCCCTCGAAGACGGTGAACGCGTCCACGCCGCGCTGCTTCAGCTGGATCGCCATGCCGAGCCCGGCGAACCCGGCCCCGATGATCGCGATCGACAGCTCGTTCTCGTCGCCCGTTCGTCGCCTCAGCATCCGTCCCCCTCCTGAATCGAGTTCAATATACGGCACGTCAGTCGATCGTCGACTCGTATGATGCAGCAGAGATTTGGCCGTGATCACAACACGTTGAACGCGTTATCCGAGCCCATGCTCACTTTCTCCGCGGGTCAGGGACGGTGTTTACTTGTTGACTTGATACGTATCAAGTCAACAAGTAAACACCGTCCCTGGGGCCTCGGCGGGTGGTCACTTGCCGCGGACGAG
>SHBB01000270.1 GCA_004213565.1 Sandaracinaceae bacterium | reverse complement strand
GCGATGGTCCGCTCTCTGTCGTACACGGCCTGCTTCGCGCTGCTCTTCGCTGCCTGCTCGGGGCCGAGCCCCGCCCCCGACGCGGGGAGCCCGCCACTCGACGCGAGCGCGGGTCTCGACGCGGCGTCCCGGAGCGACGCGGGCACGCCTCCGGTCGACGCGGGCCGCGACCCCGACGACGCCGGCGTGCGCGACGCGGGCGCGGAGCCGGACGCGGGGACCGACGCGGGGATCGACGGGGGCGTGGAGGCGGGCCCGTTCCAGCTCTTCGTGGCCACCGACGGCGACGACACGAGCCCGGGCACCCGCGCCAGGCCGCTCCGGACCCTCGAGCGCGCACACGCGATGTTGATGGCGTCGCGCCCGGGACGCGACGTGGAGATTCGCATCGCGCCAGGCGTCTACGTCGGCCAGCACGTCGTCTGGCGCTACTTCGACGCGGCCCACACCACGCGCTTCCTCCCCCGCGACTGGACCGGATCCGGCACGCCCGACCGCCCCGTGTTCGATGGCGACGGCGCCCGGATGCTCTTCTACCTGAACCGCACGTCGGCCAGGAGCGGCGCGCGCACCAACCTCGAGTTCCACTGGCTGCACCTGCGCGACTACGTCGTCGCCGGCCTCACCTTCGCGAGCAACCGCGATGACCCCGCCGGCTTCTCGAGTCACAACCGGGTCGAGGACTGTGTGTTCGAGGACATCGGGAACGTCGGCGGCGAGCCCGACGCGGGCCTCGGCGGCGTGGTCCTCAGCAACACGCGCGACAGCGCCGTCCTGCGCAGCACCTTCCGACGCCTGGTCAACCGGCCGGCGGACGCGGGGCTGATCCACGGCGTCTATCTCTCGCACCACGCGACCGGGAACGTGGTCAGCCACAACACCTTCCGAACCATCTCCGGCGACCCCATCCGGGTGCGCGACGCGAGCCACTTCAACACCTTCCACCACAACACCTTCCGCGACGCGGGCGAGGCGGCGATCTTCGGAGACTGGTACTGCCATGACCGCCCCGAGTGCGTGCGCAGGGAGTGCCCGTCGTTCGGCAACGCGCTCCGTTACAGCGACCTGGGCTGCACGGGCCACGGCGGCGCGGTCGTCCCGCTCTTCTATTTCCACCACGGCCGGGCCTGCGTCCCGAGCGGCTGCCCCGACCTCTTCACGTCGGGCGAGTCGCGCCTCGTGACGTCGGGCAACTCCCTCCCGGACCGAGACGGCGACGGGACCGCCGACTGCTCGCTCGGCCCGACGCAGCCTCGCGGCTCCTGCCCCTGACGCGCTCCCGAGCTCCGACCCGGATCAGAAGCTGACGAAGCCGTTGCGCAGGTCGTTGCCGCGGCCGGTGGCCCACAGGACGCAGGCGTCGGTGGAGCCGGGGACGGTGTAGACGAGGACCTGACGCTCGCGGTCGTCGCCATCCTTCAAGCTGACGACGATCTCGAGCGCGCCGTCGCCGTCCACGTCCGCGATCGTCGGGACGGGCATCGCGCCGCGGCCAGGGAGCGCGACGCGATGCTGCTCGGCGCCGTTCGCGCCGAGCACGAAGAGGGCGCTCTGGTCCGCGTCGGGTGAGTAGGTCGCGAAGACGATCTCGGGCACGCCGTCGCCCGAGAGATCGGCGACGGCGACGCCCGCGGTGAGCACGCGGTCGAGGGTGGTGTAGGTCGCCTCCCAGAGCGGCTCGGCCCGGGCGTCGACGGCGTGGATGCGGCCGTCGAAGCCGGCGAAGACCATCTCCGGGCCGGCGCGCTCGGGGTCGAGATCGACCACCGCGACCTGGTTGGTGGCGCCGACCACGTTCGTGCCCTCGTAGTCCCAGAGCCCCGCGAGGTAGTCGGGCGCGTGGAACGGCGTCGACCAGGCGTCGAGCCGGCTGCCGTCGGGGTGCAGCACCCAGAGGGCCACGCCGCGGAGGCGATCGTCCTGCGACGCGTTCTGCACCGAGCCGAGCACGATCAGATCGTTGGCGCCGTCTCCGTCCACGTCGGCGATCGCGGGCGCCGAGTTGGTGAAGTGCGCCTGGTTCGCGCTCGCCTCCTCGGGCGCCCAGCCCTGCCGCGCCTCGTCGTAGTCGTGGAGGAAGCGGACGCCCGAGAACTTGGTCCGGCCCTCGAACATCGACGCGGCGTCGAAGGCGCGCCCTGTGCCGTCGTGCAGGCTGAGATAGGCGTTGTCTTGCGTGGCGAAGACGTCCATCGCGCCGTCGCCGTTCACGTCACCGAGCGCGACGTTCTGATCGTAGCCGCCGGTCACGTAACACGCGTCGTCGCAGCCGGCGGCCCCGGTGGTGTTCGGGGGGAAGCCCGCGACCAGGCTGCCGTCGTCGTTGACCGCGATGACGATGTCGCGCTGGCCGGCGCCGCTCAGCGGGTTGGTGGTGACCGCGACCAGCTCGAGGCGTCCGTCGCCGTCGATGTCGCCGCCCGCGAGCGAGCGGAGCTCGTCCTGCCACGCGACCGGGAAGCCGGGCCGCTCCGCGCCGTCGGGGCCGAAGAGGTGGATCTGTCCGCGCGCGGCCACCGCGACCTCGAGGCCCGGCGCCTCCGGCACCACGTCGGCGACGACGGGGCTCGCCCAGATGCGCCCCTCGACCTCGGCCCGGAAGACGACCTCGCCGTCGAGGTGCCAGCCGAGGAGCAGGCCGTGACGCGCGGCGAGGATCTCGGCCTCACCGTCGCCGTCGAGGTCGGCCACGGCCGGCGAGCCGAGCCACGCCTCGTGCCAGCGATCGAAGAGGGTGGCCACGAGGGCGGGGGCCTGCGCCGTGGCTGCGCCGCCCGACGACTCACACGCGGCCGGAGGCGGCGGGGGGAGGGCGGCGTCGCGGAGAGTGGGTGGGCCGGAGTCCGAAGTCGGGGTGACGACGCCGTCGTCGCAGCCCGCCAGACAGGCGGCGAGACAGAGGAGACTCGAGGAGAGCAGGCGCGCCATGGGCTCGATTCTACCCCGGGCGTGCGCCCGCGTGTGGAGGCCCGCGCGTGCGCGTCGTGGCAGCGCGCCCCGGCGCGCGGACGCGAGCTCGGACGGATCGGGCGGCGGCACGCGCGTTGCTCTCACCGATAGACGTGAAACACGACCTCGCGTGGGCGCGCCGCACCCTCGATGACGACCCCCGGACCTCCGCCGAGGAGGCCGGGCTTCGCTACGTGGACGGCGAGGAGCCGGGCTATGGCCGCCGCAAGCGCGGCCGCGGCTTCTCGTACCTCGACCTCGACGGAGAGACCGTGCGCTCGGCGCGGCTGCGGGGGCGCTTCGATCGGCTCGTGATCCCGCCCGCGTGGACCGAGGTGTGGATCTGTCGCGACCGGCGAGGCCACATCCAGGCCACCGGCCGGGACGACGCGGGGCGCAAGCAGTACATCTATCACCCCGACTGGCGGCGGGCGCGCGACCGCCACAAGTACGACCGCGTCGTCGCCTTCGGCAAGGTCCTGCCGCGCATTCGGCGGCAGGTGGAGCGCGACCTCGACGGAGGAGGGCTCTCGCGCGAGCGCGTGCTCGCGTCGGTGGTGCGCCTGCTCGAGACGACCCTCGTCCGGGTCGGCAACGACGAGTACGCGCGCAAGCACGAGCACTACGGCCTGACCACCATCCGCAAGAAGCACGTCGTGCGCGACGGGGACGAGCCCGAGGTGGTGCTCGATTTCACGGCGAAGTCGGGCAAGAACTGGCGCGTCGAGATCGACGATCCGGAGCTCGTGGAGATCATCGTCGAGTGTCTGGAGACGCCCGGCTACGAGCTCTTCAAGTACTTCGACGACGACGGTCGGAAGCGGGACGTGACCTCCGAGGACGTCAACGCCTACCTGCGCGAGGCGGCGCAGGCCCGGGTCACCGCGAAGGACTTCCGCACCTGGGCGGGCACCGTGCTCGCGGCGGTCGCGCTCGAGGAGATCGAGCGGGTCGATGACGAGGCGCGTCACGACCGCCGCCTGCTCCGCGCGATCGAGCGGGTGGCGAAGGAGCTCGGCAACACCGTCGCGGTCTGTCGCTCCTGCTACATCCACCCCGAGGTCCTCAGCCCGAGCGAGGAGGACATCGCCTCGGTCGCGGCCGCGGTCCGAGACAGGGCCCAGGTGAAGCTCCGGGACGAGCTCGCGCTGCTCCGCCCGGAAGAGGCGGCGGTGCTGGCCTACCTCGAGCACCGCCTCGACCAGCGCAGCCGCCGCGTCGAGCCCATCCGCCTCGCGTCCTGATCAGCGCGTCCAGCGACGGTGGGCGCGGCGGAAGCTGCGGACCCCGGAGAACCCGAGCGCCTCGGCGATGGTGGCGAAGGGCATGCCGTCGGCGAGCATGGCCTCCGCGCGGCGCTTGCGCGCCTCCTCGAGGACCTCGCGGAAGGTCGTGCCCTCGTCGCCGAGGCGGCGCTGCACGGTGCGCGGGGTCTGGCCGAGGCGCGCGGAGACCGCGTCGAGATCCGCGGCCGCGAAGCCGAGCTGGCTCTCGATGACGTCGACGACCACCGCCGCCGCGCTGCGGTCGCCGAGCGCTCGCAATCTTTCCTGTCCTTGCTTCGCGAGGAAGGCGAAGACGACGGGGTCCGCGGTCCGGAGCGGCGTGGGGCTGGAGCCGCGCGGGATGGACAGGCCGCAGGTGCGCGCGCCGTAGGTGACGTCGACGCCGAAGCAGGCCCGGAGCGCGGGCGCGTCCTCGGAGGCGTGGTGCGAGAACCAGACGCGCGAGAGCGGCAGGCCGCCCGGGGTCACGTCGTCGAGCGCGCGGTGGAGGTAGGCGAAGGTGAACTCGTTCATCGTCGCGCCGAGCGCGTCCGCGGTGCCGTGCACGAAGTAGTGCAGCTCCGTCTCGTCCGCGGTCTCGCGCACCTCGAAGCGGCCCACCGGGTTGATGAGGCTCGCGTGGCGCTCGAGCTCGCGCAGGCCGCGCTCGAGGTCCGGCGCGGTCCGCACGAGCAGCTCCGCCAGCTCATAGGTGCCGAAGGGCACGGCCCGCGCGAGCGCGACGCCGAAGGGCCGCTTCGACGAGCGCCGCGCCGCCTCCTCGACCAGGCGCTCGACGCGTGAGAGGGGCGCGGTGATCGCGCCCCGCGTCGCGCTCGCGGGCAGCCCGCATTCGGCGAGGAGCGCGTCCGTGGCGTCGGCGTCCAGCTCCGCGAGCGCGAGCACCAGCGGGGTCAGCCGAAAGATGAAGAGCGGGTCTCCGTGCGACACCGCGCGCAGCATGCGGGGTGAGCCCGCGGGCGGGCAAGCTCAGGCCGCGGCGGCGTCGGCGGCCTCGCCCTCCGCGGGCCAGGCCTCGATGCGCGCGCGGAGGAGATCGAGCGCGCGGGCGCAGTACAGGCCGTCCTCGATGCGCTCGTCGAAGGTGTAGCGCACGGTGCAGAGCTGGCGCGTGACCCCGTCGCGGGTCTCCTCGCGCACGCGGCCGAGGGTGGCGAAGATGGGGCAGTTCCCCCACTCGTAGAGGTGGTGATAGACGGCGTCGAGGCCGACCGAGCCGAGGTTCGCGACGAACACGCTCGCGTAGAGCGGGTCGTCGCCGATGAGCGCCTCCGGCAAGAGGTTGTGCGCGTCGAGCCAGCGGGCGAGCCACACGAAGAGGGCGAGCACGAAGCCGGGGAGGCGCAGCAGGATCGACAGCTCGCGCTCGGTCGAGTTGGGCTCGCTCGAGCGGCCCTCGGAGACGCCGCTCGCCAGCCGCTCGCGGTGCGCGTCGAAGTCGTGCGCGGGGTCGAAGGTGCGCTTGATGGCGACCATCGGGGCGTCGTCGCGCATGGACTTCTTGGCCGAGAAGCCGAGCTGGATCGCGCGGCGCTGATAGACGCGCCCGCCGCTCGTGAAGCGGTTGAGCCGGGGCCGGGCGGCGAGGGTCTGCACCACCGCGAAGGTGAACATCTGAAAGAGCGTCACGTGCGCGCCGTCCGCGGCCCGGCGCTCCGCCGCGAACTCGAGGGCTCGGGTCACGTCGAGCTCCTGCTCGAAGTAGACGACCGACTCGGCGCGGGTGCGCATGATGTACGGCATCACGGCCCGGGTCAGGGAGACGCGCGGCACGAGGTCGCCGTCGAAGCGTCGGAAGAGCGGCATGGTCTCAGGGTAGCGCCCCCACCCCCGCGCGGCGGCGGGCGTCGCGTCGAGGCACCGGGTTGTCGCGAGGTGTCCCTACCGGGGACCCGCCTGGTGCGGGACAGTCTCTCATGCGCACCCCCCGCGAGAAGGTCGTGCCCACGCTCTACTGGCTGGCGTCGCTCGCGCCGACGCGGCTGACGGGCACCGAAGGGGAGCGCGTCGTGCAGGACGCCATCGCCTCGCGCCTGGAGCTGGCCGGCTACGAGACCGAGCGGCGCCCCTTCCGCTTTCCGCGCCACATCTACGGGAGCCTCGCGCTCCACTTCGGGCTCGCGCTCGCCCTCGCGGCGGCGCCGAGCTGGGGGCTGCCCGCGTGGGCGGCGGCGATCGGTCACGTCGGGATCGCCTTCAGCTTCTACATGGAGGCGGTGCGGCGTCGGCACGTGCTGCGCGCGCTCTGGCCGTCGGTCGACACGCAGAACCTGCTCGTCACGCGCCGCGCGTCCGCCCCGCTGCGCCGCCGCGTGGTGCTGCTCGCGCACGTGGACTCGGCGTTCACGGGGCTGATGTTCCACCCGACGACCCTGCGAATCATCGCGGCGCCGCCCCCGCGGCTCTTGCCGTTCCTGGGCAAGCAGCTCCTGCTCCCGTTCGTGAGCCTCTTCGCGCTCGCGGGGCTGGAGCTCTTCGGCGCGATCTCGGGCGTGACGCTCGGCTGGGCCACGCTCGCGCTCTCGGTGCCCGCGGCGCTCGTCTTCGTGATCAACGCGGAGATCGTGGCGCGCAACCGCGCGGTCCCGGGCGCGGCCGACAACCTCACCGGGTGCGCGGCGCTGATCGTGCTCGCCGAGGCGTGGGCCAAGCGCGGGGTGCCCGACGACGTGGAGCTGGTGTTCGCCTTCACCGGGGCCGAGGAGGCGGGCACGGGCGGCGCGGCGGAGCTCGCGCGCACGATGGGCTGGGAGCGCGACCGAACGGACGTCTTCGCGCTCGACACGCTCTCGAACGGGACGCTCTTCGCGCTCGAGGAGGGCGAGCTGTTCCGCGTTCCGCAGCCCGCGGACCTGGTCGCGCACGTGGCCGAGGCGGCGAGCGACGCGGGCCTGCCGACCCCCGCGCGTTACCCGGTGCCCGCCGGCGGCACGGACGCGCTGCCTTTCCTGGTCGAGGGCTACCGCGCGCTCGCCCTGACGTGCATCGACCCCGCCCAGCACGCGCCGCGGAACTACCACCACCCGAAGGACACCGCGGACCGCGTGGACCCGGCGCAGCTGCGCGACTCGACGCACCTCGCCGATCGGCTCCTGGCGCGGCTGGTGGCGGCGGAGGCGGAGACCGAGGCGGCATCCGACGCCGCGTCCGACGCCGCGTCCGACGCCGCGTGAGAGGGTGCGTGAGAGGGTGCTATAGGGACGCGTGCCCAACCCCGAGAACGCGCTGAGCTCCCTCGACGGCGTCGCCCACGTCGCCCACCTGCGCGGCGCGGACGCCGACCCGGCCGCGCCGCCCGACCTGCTCGTCGAGGTCCCGCACGGGGCCGATCGACGCGAGCACTACGACGCGCTCCACGCGCGCCTGGCGGGGGCGCTGCCCGAGGACCTGCACGAGTTCTTTCACGCCAACACCGACATGGGCGCGTGGGACGTGGGCCGCCGCGTGGCCGAGCGCATCGTGGCGGAGGATCCCGGCCGGAGCGCGCTCCTCGTGCGCTGCCTGATCCCGCGCACCTTCGTCGACACCAACCGCCTGGTGGACGCCGCGGACGAGCTCGGCGCGGGCGGGCTCACGGGCGGCATCCCGTCCTACGTCACGCACCCCGAAGACCGCGTCCTCCTCGAGGGGCTGCACCGCGCGTACGTCGAGCTGGCCGAGCGGGCCTACGAGGCGGTCTGCGACGCGGGCGGCTTCGCGCTCATGCCGCACAGCTACGGCCCGCGCACGATGGGCATCGCCGCCGTCGACGCCGACATCGTGCAGGCGATCCGCGCCGCCTGGGCCCCCGACGTCTGGGCCACCTGGCCGCTCCGCCCCGAGGTGGATCTGATCACGCGCCGCCCCGACGGCGAGCGGCTCGCGCCCGCGAGCGTGGTCGAGCGCGTGCTCGCCGCCTACGCGGAGGCGGGGCTCGAGGCGGTCG
Organism: Sandaracinaceae bacterium; assembly: GCA_004213565.1. GTDB lineage: Bacteria > Myxococcota_A > Polyangia > Polyangiales > Sandaracinaceae > JAVJQK01. The sequence continues at coordinate 4,461 of SHBB01000270.1, read as the reverse complement.
AGGCGACGACCTACACCCTGCACCCGGCGACCCAGGGCGCGCGCTTCGCCGGCCGCTGGCCCGGGCAGACCCTCTGCGTCGAGGTGCGCCGCGATCTCCTGGTGGAGGAGTTCGATCTGCTGCGCGCGCTGACGCCGGAGCCGACCCGGGTCGAGCGCGCCGCGGCCCCCCTCGCGGGCGCCATCCTCGAGTGGCTGCGCGCGCGCTGAGCCCTTGCCAGGCCCCGCGCGGGGAGAAGCTTGTGTCCGATGGCGCTCCACCGGCGGGCCGCGCTCGACGAGCGCGAGGACGTGTTCCGCGATCGCGCGGAGGGCGGGGTGGCGCTGGCCGAGATGCTGCTCGAGCTGGCGCCGCGCGATCCGGTGGTGGTGGCGATCCCGGCTGGCGGCGTGCCGGTCGCGGTGCCCGTCGCCGAGCGCACGGGCTGGCCGCTCGACGTCGCGGTGGTCAACAAGATCACCCTGCCGTGGAACACGGAGGCGGGCTACGGCGCGCTGGCCTTCGACGGCACGCTCCGGCTCCATCACGCGCTCATCAGAGAGGTGGGGCTCGACCGCGCGCAGGTGGACGAGGGCATCGCCCACACGCGGGTCAAGGTGGAGCGGCGCGTGCGTCGCCTGCGCGGGGAGGGCGGCGCGCCTCAGGTGCGTGAGCGGACCGCGATCCTCGTCGACGATGGGCTCGCGAGCGGCTTCACCATGCACGTGGCGCTGCTCGCGGTGAGGGCGTGCGGGGCGGGGCGCGTGATCGTCGCCGCGCCCACCGGACACGAGGCGGCGTGCCAGCGGCTCGCGAAGGAGGCGCACGAGGTGGTCTGCCCGAACGTGCGCGCGGGGCTGCCGTTCGCGGTCGCCAACGCCTACGAGCGCTGGCAGAGCGTGCCGGAGGTGGTGGCGGACGAGCAGCTCCGGCCCTTCCGCGCGCGCGACGGACGCTGGGCGGCCGAGGGGCTGGAGTAGCGGATACCCCGGTGGCGCGCGCCTGGTAGCATCCGCGCGATGCGGGCAGCGGCAGTCGTCACGGGGCGCGTCCTCCTGTGCCTCGTCGGGATGGGCTTCGGCGCCCCCGTCGCGGCGCAGCCCGAAGGCGACGCGGCGATCTACGCGCAGCGCCACTTCGAGCGCGGGGCGGAGCTCTACCGCGAGGCGCGCTTCGAGGAGGCGCTGGCCGCGTTCCGGCGCTCGCACGGGCTCTTCCCGTCGCCGAATTCGATGCTCTTCGTCGGGCGCAGCCTGCGCGAGCTGGGCCGGAACGCGGAGGCGGTGGAGGCGTTCGAGGCCGCGGTGCTCGAGGCGCGGCTCCGCGCGGTGGACGAGCCCCGCTACCGCGACACCGAGGCGGCGGCGGAGGCGGAGCGCGACGCTCTGTCCGACCAGGTGGGCTTCGTGGTGCTCGAGCGCGGCGAGGGCGGGCTCGAGGGCGGGGTGCGAGTCGAGGGCCGCGCGATCTCCCCCGAGCGCTTCGGCCTGCCCATCCCCGTCACGCCGGGGGAGGTGGCGATCGCGGTCGGCGACGCGGCGCCGCAGCGGGTGCAGGTGAGCGCGGGTGAGGAGCTGCGCGTGCCGCTGCGAGCGGTGTCTGATCGGGCCGCGCCCTCGTTGGCGGTGGCGCCGTCGGGAGGCGGCGAGGGCTGGCTCGTCGCGAGCGGGGTGGCGGGAGGCGTGGCCCTCGTCGGCGTGGCCTTCGCGCTGGCTCTCACGGTCGCCGCCGACGCGCGCTTCTCCGATCTGCAGGCGCGCTGCGGAGGCCTCTGCCCTCCTGACGAAGCGGGCGCGATCGCCGAAGGTCGCGACCTGGAGCTCGCCGGGATCCTCACCGGGGTCGGCGCGGCGGTGATCGGCGCGGGGGCGGTGGTGCTCCTCATCATCGGGCTCGCCGCCGGCGAGCCGTCGCTCGCGGATGGGCGCGTGGAGTTCTGAGGCACGAGATGGCGGACGACCTCGAGACGGAGCTGCTCAGCGGACCGATGGGCGCGCTCCCCGGCGCGACGCGCAACCGCCCCCACCTGCGCGGACGGTCCGGCGACGTGGGGACCGACGTGGTGCTCGAAGGTCGCGCGCTGCTCGGCTCCGCCCCGGACGTCGACGTGCCGGTCGACGACCCGAGCGTGTCGCGGATCCACTGCGAGCTCGATCCGCGCGAGGACGGCCTCTGGGTGCGCGACCTGGGCAGCCTGAACGGGACCTTCGTCGAGGGCGTGCTGGTCCGTGAGGCGCGGCTCGAGGATGGCGCCACCCTGCGCGTGGGCACGACGGAGCTCGCGGTGGGCTACGACCCGAACCCGACGCCGCTGCAGCTCTGGCCGCTCGAGCGCTTCGGCCCGCTCCTCGGCCGCAGCGTGCCGATGCGGGAGCTCTTCGCGCGGCTGCACCGCTTCGCGCAGTCGGACGAGACGGTGCTCGTCCAGGGAGAGACGGGCACGGGCAAGGAGCTCGCGGCGCGCGCCATCCACGACATGTCGGCCCGGCACGAGGCGCCCTTCGTGGTGCTCGACTCGGGGGCGATCCCCGAGAGCCTCATCGAGGCCGAGCTCTTCGGGCACGCGCGCGGGGCCTTCACCGGAGCGCACGCGGATCGCGTCGGCGCGGCGGAGGCGGCCCACGGCGGGACGCTCTTCCTCGACGAGGTGGGCGAGCTGCCGCTGTCGATGCAGCCCAAGCTGCTGCGCTTCCTCGAGTCGCGCACGGTGCGGCGCGTGGGCGAGACGGCGCAGCGGCGCGTGGACGTGCGCGTGGTGGCGGCCACCCACCGGGATCTCCGGGACATGGTCAACCGCGGCGCCTTCCGCGAGGACCTCTACTTCCGCCTCGCGGTGCTGCCCGCGACCCTGCCGCCGCTCCGCGAGCGGGCCGAGGACGTGCCGCTGCTCGCCTCGCACTTCCTCCCGAAGGGCGCGTCGCCGCTCTCGGGGGAGCTGGTGGCGGAGCTGTCGCGTCGCCCCTGGGAGGGCAACGTGCGCGAGCTGCGGAACTTCGTGGCGCGCGCGGTGGCGCTCGGGCCGGACGAGGCGCTCGGCATGATGGAGGGCAGCTCGCGCGCGGGCGCGATGCCCGGCGTCGACCTCGACGTGCCCTTCAAGGAGCTGCGCGAGGCCTGGGTCTCGCACCTCGAGCGCGCCTACCTCACGGCGATGCTCGCGCGACACGGCGGGAACGTCACCGCGGTCGCGCAGGAGGCGCGCATCGACCGCACCTACGTGCACCGGCTGATGAAGAAGCACGGGCTCTGACACGGGCCGCGACGCGGTATTCTCCGCGCGGATGTCGTCCGTCCCCGAGCTGCCCGCGCGCTTCGGCCGCTATGACGTGCTCACGAAGCTCGCCGAGGGCGGCATGGCGACGGTCTACGTGGGGCGCGCGGTGGGCGCGGCCGGCTTCGAGCGCCTCGTCGCGATCAAGGCGTGTCACCCCACGCTGCTCGGCGACGAGAGCTTCCGCGCGATGTTCCTGGACGAGGCGCGGCTCGCGGCGCGCATCCACCACCCGAACGTGGTGCCGACCCTCGACGTGGCCGACGACGACGGGCTCTACCTCGTGATGGACTACGTCGAGGGCGCCAAGCTCTCGGACTGGATCCGCGCGGAGCGCGACGAGCGGCGCGGGGTGGCGCCCGAGATGGCGCTGCGGGTGATGGTGGACGCGCTGCGAGGCCTGCACGCGGCGCACGAGGCGAAGGGAGCCGCGGGCGAGCCGCTCGGGCTCGTGCACCGGGACGTGAGCCCCCAGAACCTCGTGGTGGGTGTGGACGGGACCACCCGCGTGCTCGACTTCGGCATCGCGAAGGCGGAGGCGCGCGCCACGGTCACGAGCGAGCACACCGTCAAGGGCAAGCTCGGCTACCTCTCCCCGGAGCAGCTCGGCGGCGGCGTGGTCTCGCCGCGCACCGACGTGTTCGCGGCCGGCGTCGTGCTCTGGGAGACCCTGACCGGGCGGCGGCTCTTCACGGGCGACTCGCGCCAGGACGTCTTGCAGAAGATCCTGTACGTGCCGATCAAGCGGCCGAGCCGCGTGGCGTCGGTCCCCGAGGCGCTCGACGCGGTGGTCATGCGCGCGCTCGAGCGCGAGCCCTCGGCGCGCTACCCGTCCGCGGCCGCCTTCGCCGACGCACTCGAGGGCTGCGGGATCGAGGTGGCGAACCCCGCGGCGGTGGGGCAGCGCGTCGAGGCGCTCTTCGCCGAGCCGCTCGAGGCGCGACGGCGGCTCCTGCGGGAGCGCATGGCCCGGCCGTCAGCGACCGTGGAGCCGCCGATGACCGAGGCGCCTCCTCGACGGTCCGCGCTCTGGCTCGCGGGGGTGCTCGCCGCCGTCCTCGTCGCGGGCGCGGTCGGGGCGCTGGTGACGCTCTGGATCGCGAGCCCCGCGCCCGAGAGACCCGCCGCGGACGCGGAGGAGTCGCCGCGGGCGCCGCCTGCGCGGGTGGCCGAGCCCGTCCCGGTCGAGCCGGCCGCGGAACCGGAGGCCG
>SHBB01000027.1 GCA_004213565.1 Sandaracinaceae bacterium | reverse complement strand
ACGACCCGTCTCTCGGCCCGTGTCTCCTCGAAAATGCTGAAGCATTTCCTCGTCGCCCCGAACCGAGAACCGGGCCGTCGCGCTCCGAGATCCTTCGGGCTCGGTACTTCAACGGCCTGCTAGCGTGCGCGCACTGCTCGCCCTCATGATCGCCGCTTCGGGTTGCGGGGGCGGCGCCGCAGACGACGCGGGCGCCGACGCAGCCGTTGGACCGCGCGACGCGGGGAGGCCGGACACGGGCGTGCTCGATGCGGGCGTCCCGGACGCGGCGGCGGCGGACGCGGGCCCAGCGGACGCTGGCGTACTGGACGCCGGTCAACGCGACGCGGGCGTCGACGCGGGCGCGCCCGACGCGTTCGTGCCCGCCCCGATCGCCGAGCGCGACGGTCCGGGCGCTGCGGTCGCGTCGTCGCCCGTCTCGCCCGCGTGTCTCGAGCGCACCTACGGGGGGCCGGGGTACGAGCAGTTCCAGGATCTCGCCGTGCTCGCCGACGGCGCCCTGCTGGGCGGCACCACCACGGCCACCCTCGGGAGCTATCTCGACGCGTGGCTGATCCGGCTCGACGCCACGGGGGACGTCGTCTGGTCGCGCGCCATCGGGGCTGCGTATCGCGACGGCTTCCAGGCGGTCCGCGTCGCGTCGGACGGTGACCTGCTCGCCGCCGGCTTCTCGCAGGTGGGAGATGGACGCGATGGAGGGCAGTCCGCGGCGTTGCTCGTACGCATCGCTCCGTCCACGGGGCTACTGCGGTGGAGTCGCCGCCTCATGCCCCGCGACGCGTTCGCCCGCGCCGTCGACGTGCTCGAGACGGCGAGCGGCGAGCTGCGGGTCGTCGTCAACGAGACCGAAGGCCCCTCCGGGAGCTGGGATGTCGCGGTGTGGAGAGCGACCGCCGAGGGCACGACGCTCGGCGTGCGCGAGATCGACCTCGGCGCGATCGACGAAGTGTGCGCGGCGACCGAGATGAGCGATGGCGGCTTGCTGCTCGTGGGCCGGTCGTTCGACACCTTCGTGGACGACGAGGACACCTTCTTCGCGCTGCGCCTCGACGCAGATCTCCGCGAGGTCTGGCGCCGCACGTACGGGACGAACGGCATCGGCTGGAGCGCCGCCGGGGAGCGACCTTGCGGCGTGGTCCGGCTCGACGGCGACGCAGCCGCGATCGCGACCACCGATCGCACCGACCCATTCGCTCAATCGCGGAGGGTCCTCGTGATCGCCGCCGACGGCTCTCCCATCCGGGACCGCGTCCATCACGTGGCGGGTGACCACCGCGTGCAGTCCATCGCGCGCGCGGCCGACGGCCAGCTCGTCGTCATCGGCCCTCGCATCGATGGCAGCCTCGACTTCGAAGCGGACCGCGTCGATGACGCGGGCGACGTCCGGTGGACCGCGAGCTACGGCGGCGCCGACTGGGACCTGCCCCGCAGCCTCGAGCGCGTCGCCGACGGGAGCTTCCTCGTCGCGGGCGAGACCTACTCGCTGCGACCCGACAGCCAGGGTTGGGTCCTGCGCCTCACCGACGCCGGCGCGTTCACGTGCGCCTGGTGAGGTCAGGCGCGCCGAGGCCCATGGCGGAACCGCTTGCTGCCGCCGTCATCCGCCCATCGAGCGGGCTTGGCGGAGCGGGTCGAGCGCTTATGCTCGGATCCGACGGGGGGTGACCGATGGTGGACACGAGCGAGACGGAGTGGCCGGCGCTGGACTACGGCGCGTGGCGGGAGACGTGCGGCGCGCTCCACATGTGGACGCAGATCGCGGGGAAATACCGGCTGGCGCACACGCCCTGGGTCAACCACTCGTGGCACGCGACGCTCTACGTGACGCCGCGAGGGCTCACGACCGGGGTGGTGCCGGACGGTGGCCGGACGGTGACGCTCGACTTCGACTTCGTGGACCACGCCCTCGTGGCGCGAGCCGACGGCGGCGCGACCCGCGCCTTCGCGCTCGAGGAGATGAGCGTCGCCGCGTTCTTCGAGCGCGCGCGGGAGGCCATCGCCGCGGTGGGCGGCAGGCCCAGCCTCCACGGCGCGCCGAGCGAGGTGCCCGACGCGATCCCGTTCGCCGACGACACGGCCGCCCGCCCCTACGATCGCGACGCGGTCGAGCGCTACCACCAGGCCCTGATCCGGGTGGCGCGCGTCTTCTCGCACTTCCGCACGTCGTTCCTCGGCAAGGTGAGCCCGGTGCACCTCTTCTGGGGTGCGCTCGACCTCGCGGTGACGCGCTTCTCGGGGCGGCGGGCGCCGCTGCACCCCGGCGGCATCCCCAACCTCCCGGACGAGGTGACCCGAGAGGCCTACAGCCACGAGGTCTCCTCGGCGGGTTTCTGGCCGGGCGGCGGCGGCGTGGAGGAGGCGATGTTCTATTCCTACGCCTACCCGGCCCCCGACGGCTTCGCGGCGGCGAAGGTGGAGCCGGAGGGCGCGCGCTACCACGACCAGCTCGGCGAGTTCGTCCTCCCCTACGATGCCGTCCGGTCGGCCGCCGACCCGAGCGCGACGCTGCTGCGCTTCCTGCGATCGACCTACGCCGCGGCGGCGGACCGAGGCGGCTGGGATCGCGACGCCCTCGAGTGCGAGCTCGGCGCCCCGGGCGTCCCGCGCGCCGTCTCGAGCCCGCGTGAGGGCGGCTCTTGACCACAGATTGAGCGGGCACACCGCGTGCGTGATCCGCCACGATTCGTCAGGCGGCGTCGCGCTCGCGTGCCAGGCGAACCGGGGTTGGCGACGCGGCCCGCCCCCTCGGCGAGCAGCGGCTCACTCGGTGATTCTCGGTTTCCCGTGCCCGTCACGCCAACGGTGACACCCCGCGCGAGCGGTGGCAGTCTGCCGGCTCCATGCGCACCGATTCCCTGCTCTCCCACCGAACCGGCACATCCCCGTGAGCGAAGATTCTCAGTCCAACGGGCTGCCGATAGCCCGCTCGCAGCAGCACGCGCGCCGGGCTCTGGTCTACGGCCGCACGCTGATCCTCCTGGACGTGGAGGCCGAGCACCTCGACGACGTCCTGGACGCGGTAGCTGAAGAGCTCGCCACCGACCCGTCGACCGGCTACCGCGACTCGGTCAAGGAGAGCCTCCGACGACTCGGGGACTCCGGGCCCGAGCTCCTGGACGGCGGCGTGGCGGTCGTGCACGACTCGGTGCCGGCGGTGGACGGCGTCCCGGTCGACGTCGACGTCCTGGTCCGCACGCAGGAGCCGTTGGCGCTCCGGGACGACGAGGGCGACGCCGTCCGCTTCATCTGGGTCTTGATCACGAGCGAGAAGACGCACCCGCATGTGGGCGCGGCGGCCGAGTTCGCACACCTGATGCATCACGAGGACCTCGCCCAGCCCGCCCTCGCGGCGGAGACCCCGGGCGAGCTGGCCGCGGCCTTCGAGCACGCGCTGAAGCGCGAGATCGATCTTCAGCGCATCCCTCCCGAGCTGCAGCGCACGGGGCGGCTCTTCGGCGGCATGATCCGAGATCTCAAGCGCCGCGCGCCACACTACATCGATGACTTCCGGCAGGGCTTCCGGGTGAAGGTGCTCGGGAGCGTCCTGTTCATGTTCGTGGCGTGCCTCGCGGCGGCGGTCGCCTTCGGCGGGCTGCTCTCGACGCTCACGGACGGGCAGATCGGCGCGGTCGAGACGCTGCTCGCCTCGGCGGTGTGCGGGGTGGTGTGGTCGCTCTGCGCCGGGCAGCCGCTGCCCATCGTCGGCGCCACCGGACCGAACGTGATCTTCACCGGCATCCTCTATGGGCTCTGCCAGCGCTTCGACGTGCCGTTCCTGCCGACCGTCGCCTGCACGGGGCTCTGGGCGGGCTTCTTCTTGCTGGTGCTGGCGGCGACGGACGCGAGCGCGCTCATCCGCTACTTCACCCGCTTCACGGACGAGGTGTTCGCGGCGCTGATCGGGCTGATCTTCATCAGCGAGGCGGCCTACGATCTGACGGGCGCGTTCCAGGACTCCGACGTGTCGGAGGCGACCGCGCTCTTCTCGTTGCTGCTCGCGCTCGGCACGACCGTGATCGCCATCGCGCTCGCGCGCTTCCGCCGCCTGCCCTATCTGCGCGCCAAGTTCCGCGAGTTCTTGAGCGACTTCGGGCCGGCCATCGCGATCCTGGCCATGACGCTGATCGCCCACTCCTGGTCGTCGCTCGAGCTGCCCAAGCTCGAGGCGCCGGACCACCTCGCGCCGTCGATCGACCGCGGGTGGGTGGTGAACCCGATGGCGGCGCCGGCCTGGGTGTGGGGCGCGTCCGCGATCCCCGCGCTGCTCCTCACGATCCTGATCTGGGTGAACCAGAACATCACCGCGAGGCTGACGAACAGCCCCGACTACAAGCTGACGAAGGGGCCCGCGTTCCACTGGGACATCGCGGTCATGGGCTTCCTGGTCGGCCTGATGGGGATGTTCGGTCTCCCGTGGGTGGTCGGCGCCGTGGTCCGGTCGCTCAACCACACCAAGAGTCTCGTCGAGACCGACGCTCGCGGTCGGACGGTGGGCGTGGTCGAGAACCGGATCTCGAACCTGATGATCCACGTGCTCATCGGCGCGTCGGTGCTGTTCTTCCTGCCCTACTTGTCTCTGATCCCGATGGCGGTGCTCTTCGGGCTCTTCCTGTTCATGGGCATCGGCACCCTCGGCGGGAACCAGTTCGTGGACCGCCTCAAGCTCTGGATCATGGACCCGAACCTCTACCCGCCGACGCACTACCTGCGCGCGGTGCCGGTCCGCTTCGTCCACTACTACACAGGCATCCAGTTCGCCTGTCTCACCGTCCTGTGGGTAGTGAAGGCGAGCGCCATCGGGATCCTCTTCCCCTTCTTCGTGGCCATGCTGGTGCCCATCCGGCTCTCCCTGAAGAAGATCTTCCGGCCGCACCATCTGGCGCTCCTCGACGCCGAGGAGGGCCCGGCCGACGAGGAGTTCCGCGAGGTCGGTGCGTGACGGAGCAGCGCGCACCTCAGCGTCCCGAAGGCCGCTGAGGTGCGTGAAAAATCGCGCGGTCAGGACGAGCCGCCGTGGTGCTCGACCAGCTTGACGCCCCGAGGTGAATCCGTGAAAGACTGGTGGCATGAGCAGGGGATGGGGGATGCCACCCGAGGCGTCCGACGCAAAGGACGACGACGCCCGGCGCGAGCCGATACCGGAGCGGCCGCGCGCCTGGGGTGGCGCCAACGAAGCGTACGGCTCGGGTGAGGAACGCGAGGCGGCCCGGGCGAGGCGTTCGGCGCAGACGGCGTCGCAGCGCTCCCCCATCACCATGGGCTTCGGCTTCGTCGTGCTCGTCTTCGGCCTCTACACCGTCGCGAGGCGCCGGAAGTGGGTGGAGGACGCGATCGACCTGCACCAGCGGGTCACCGGGTCCCGTGAGGCCGCCGCGCAGTGGTCCGAGCTCCTCGGGGTCCCGGCGCATCCGATGCTCGAGGCGATGGCGCCCTCCGATTCGCTCGTCGCCCCGACGCTCACCGCCGGTGTGCTCGGGGTGATGGCCGGAGCCGCGTTCGTCGTCATCGGCGCGCTCGTCCTCCTCCGACACCGGCTCGCCATCCGCCCCGGCGCCGTCGGGCTGCTGGCCGCGGCGGGCGCCTTCGCCGCCTCGCACGCCGCCGACGTCTGGATCGGTCACCGCGTCATCACGCTGATGGAGGAGATGGTCCACCGCACCACCCGTCCGCTTCGGGCGGCCGGGCCGCTCCAGGCGGCGATGGCCGAGACCTACGAGCAGCTCACCGCGCCCGACATCCCATCGCTGGGCGACTACGTGATCGAGGCTCTCTTCTGGGCCGTCCCCATCCTCCTCGTGGCGGTCTGGGGCGCTCGCTACCTCCAGAGCCGCGAGGTCCGCGACGCGTTCGGCGCGTGAGCACGGTCGACGGGGGGCGCGAGGTCGCCCGGGGACGATCCTCGTCATTCGTCAAACTCCGAACGCTGGAGCTCGTGAGGACGTTCTTGCGGCGGCGGGCACAGGGAGCGTAGTGCCAGCGTGCCCGACCTGTTGACACTCCAGATCGCGTACTTGAGGTCGCCCGGGGACGATCCTCGTCATTCGTCAAACTCCGAACGAGCGTGAGGGCGCAGCAGGGTTGATCTGGTGGCGCCTCTGGTGGGGCCTGCACATCGCGACGGGCGTGATGCTGGTCGGCTGGTTCGCGCTCATCGCCGTCGCGAGCTGACGCTTCGCGCTCGACGGCGCCCCCGAAGTTCGACGAACGAATAGGATCGTCCCCGTGCAGCGAACGTCGATTGCATGGGTCGGGCGAGCTGAGCTACTCGTCGACTTCGTGGACGACGAGACGAGACTCGCCATCGACCGCTACGTCGCCTTCGCGAAGGGTGGGCCGGCGCTGTTTCCCAGCGCGATCGAGCGCGCCGAGGAGCTCATCGGCCCGTTGCCCGAGGCGCTGCGCTACCTCTATCGTACGTGTGGAAACGGTCACTTCGGCGCAGGCTTCCGCCCGCTGATCTTCGAGGGCGATCCGGAGGAAGCGCGCGTCTACGACTTCGGCGAGACGTCCGTGGTCGGAGCGACCCTCATCGAACGCGACCACGTGACCGACGACACCCCCTGGCCGCCAGGGCTCCTGCGGCTGTTCAACTGGGGCTGCGCCGTCGAGTCCTGCGTCGACACGCTGGAGCCGCGACTGCGCGTCGTGCGGTATGACCCACACTGGCTCGGCGAAGCTCCAGAGGCCGAGATCCCTACCCGCGCCGCCTATGCGACCGATGTGGTCGGACCTCAACAGGCGTCCGCCTTCGTCGTCGAGAGGGAATCCCTTGCCTCGTGGCTCGACCTCTGGCGTGAGGGTCACAGCTTGGCCGAGCTCCAGCGGATGGGTGAACCTCGCCTACCTTCATAGGCGACCGGGGAGGCTGGAACTCACGAGCGAACAAGATCGTCCGCGAGCTCTCGAGCCTCACTCGCGCAGCAGCGCGCGCACGTCTGGCTCCGCCATGCGCCTCCGCAGCCAGATCTTCGCCCCGTACGCGGGAGCCGCGACGATGACGTTCAGGATCAGCAGCCCCTCGCTCCCCTCGGGGATGTCGGGTGACGGGTGGACCAGCCCGAGGAGCGAGAGCCCGAGCACGAGCTCGATCGACGCCCACCGGCTGAACCAGTATCGCCCCCACTCGCGCCGCCGGAGGACCTCGCGCGACACGGCGAACGGGAAGAGCGCGACGACCGCCGCCATCGTCGCGCCGACGGCGAACAACCAGAGCGGCCGTTCAGCGGGCGCGTAGGACATCGCGACGACACCCGCTATCTCGGCCGCCAGGAGCACGTGGACGCCCGCGAAGAACAACGCCGCCAGCCGCGGTATCGCCTCCGCGTCCCAGCGCGCCATCAGCGACCGCCGCGAAACTGCTGCGTCGACGCAGAGCTCAGCCATGGCGAGATCGCGCGGTCGATCCCTTCGCGATGACCTTCCAACAGGTCAGTGCGTGCGGTGAGGAAGCGTTGATCGATCCGACTCGTGTACCGACCAGCGGTCATCGAGGTGAGCCTGCGGCACGGTCCGACCGCAGGTCAACGCGGCGGGTGCCGGTCTCGCTCATCCGTGAGCCCCGCCGAGCCCCGTACCACCGACCTCGCCGCGAGCAGACCCGGCTCGCGCCAGCAGCTGTAGCAAACATGCCATAGCCGCTCCGACCGAACATGTAGCATCAACGCATATAGACGCTCGCGCCGCATCCCATAGCGTCGAAGAGTGCGCTGGTGGAGCAGCTCGGCGGTCGGATGGCTCTGGCTGGCGACGATCGCGGCGACCGCCTGCTCCAACCCGACACCTGGGCCCTGCGAGTGTGTGGGCGATGTCCCCGGCGGCGAGCTGGACGCGGCGTGTGGTGAGACGCAGTGCGTGGCTGGGACCCTCTACGAGTGTACGGGGCGCAACACCGCCGCGGCTCGCGGTCCCTGCGGGCCAGAGGCCAACCTGCGCCCGGCGGGAGCCCTACTGAGAATCGGGAAGACTGAGCTGGTAGGACTCGACCACGGGACCGTCGTCGCCTGCGTACGTCCATTCAGCGACGACGGTCAGCTCGAGGATCGCCGAGCCAGATTCATCTCGCACGCGGTGTGAGACCCTTTCGGAGAACTCTTGCGACGCGGGTACAGCAGCGGGACCAGCGACGCGAACCATGCATCCCTCCCCGAACTGGTCGCAGCGAAAAGCCAGGTAGACCCGCGCGGCCACAGGGTCATCGAACAGAAAGCTCTGGAGAGATACTTGAAGGGCGGCAAACCCGGCCACGAGGCTCTCAACACATGGAGTGGTAGCCCGCATGGACCATGCGACCTCGACTGGAGTCGAGGCTCGCGACAGAGGGTCTCGTTCGCTGCCAAAGCGCGCCACCGTCAACTCCACCGCGGACGATGCCAGTTCGGACTCAACTGCCCGCAGCTCGTTCGGCAGACCCACCGCCCGCTCTCCGACAGAAGGGATCTCCTCGCGACAGGCCGGGCCAACGTTCGCGGCGGGCGACGAGACCAGAACCGAAGAACGGCGAGCTTCAGCAGATCCGTTCTCAGGGGCCGCCCCGCAAGCTGTTGCACACAAGCACATCAACATGACTCCCGAACGCTGACCGGAGACATGTTCTTTCATGGGACGCCTGGTGCAGACGGCGGCGGTCAGGGCTCAGTTCGCGCGTCCAGGAGCGCGCTCAGGCGGCCGTTGGCGGTCACCAGCAGCCGGTCACGGGCGCGGCTCGCGGCTACGTAGAAGAGGCAGCGCTCTCGCTTGAGGGCGTGCGCTCTCACCACGGGGTCGTCGGCGTTCAGCTCGGGCGAGGGCAGCGGGAGGTGCGCGCGGTCGGCGCCGACGATGATGACGACGGGGAACTCGAGGCCCTTGATGCGGTGGAGCGTCGCGAGTCGAACGTGCTCGGTCCTGGGCTCCCCCTTGCCCAGCTTCTCGTAGGCCAGCCCCGCGGCGTCGAGCGCGGGGGCGTAGCCGGCGTCGAGCTGCTCGTGGGTGCGCGCGGTCACGCAGATGTGGGAGGGCGGGACACGCTCGCGCTCGATGAGCTGCTGAAGGGTGGAGGCGAGGAAGGCGCGTTCGCTCGCGAGGTCGTCGAGCACCTTCACCTCGGGCGCGGGGCCGGAGCGGAGCGAGACGTAGCCGCGCGCGTCGTCTTCGCCCTCGTCGAGGTCGTCGAAGGCCTCTCCCTCCAGGACCGCCATGGCGTATCGGCGGATGGTGTCGGTCGTCCGGTAGTTGATGCGGAGCCGCTGACTTCGGCGCCCTCGCACGTTGATGCCGCACGAGAGCAGCGACACCGGCCGGCCGTAGATCCGCTGATGCGCATCGCCCACGAGGAAGAGGTCGTTCTCGTGCTCGGGGCCCGCGAGGGCCCGCAAGAGCTCGAGGGCGGGGGCGCTCATGTCCTGCGCCTCGTCCACGACGACCGCCGCGTACCGCCACTTCTCTGGCTCCGCCTCGACCGCGCGCTTGGCGTAGCGGAGGAGATCCGCCATCTCGACCAGCGCCTGCTCGTCGAGCAGCTCGCGATAGCGCTCGAAGACAGGCCAGATCGCCTTGCGCTCGACGCGGGTGAGCCGGGTGCCCCGCCCGAAGCGCTTCGCTCGGAGGTACGCGCGCTCATCGCGAAGGTCCTGCGCCTGCACGACGTCCGCCCACTCGGCGCGGTAGAGCTCGAGCCCCCAGGGACCGTCCCCGTAGACGTCGATCGCCTCGCGCCACAGCTTCGACGTGTCCAGGGCCGGCTTCGCGTCGAGGCCGGCGTCGCGCGCGATCCGGCTGGCGAGGCGGTCGATGCTCACGACCTCGATGCGGGTGAGCTCCTCCTGGGTCGCGAGCTTCGCGAGCTGATGCGCGATGTCGGCCGCGAGGTTCACGGTGAAGGTGGTGAAGAGGACCCGCCCGTCCTCTCCGAGGAGGTTGCGCACGAGGTTCACGGCGCGATGCATCGCGACGACCGTCTTGCCGGTGCCCGCGGCGCCGAGCACGCGCGTCGGGCCCCTCGTGGTCTTCTCCGCGAGCCGTCGCTGGGTGGGGTGGAGGAAGACGCGCCAGGACTCGAGCGGGTGGTCGAGGGCCGCCTCGAGGTCGAAGTCGTCGTCGAGCACGCGGAAGCGGCGGGTTGACTCGACGCGCTCGAGCGCGGCCGCGACGTCCGACGTGTCGATCTCCTTCCTGGCGGGCAGCTGCGCCAGGGCGTCCGCGATGGCCTCGTCGAGGGTCATGCCGGCCGCGACGCCCGTGAGCACCTCCGCCGCCTCCGCCGGCAGGTGCGGCGCGAGCGCTTCGAAGTCGGCGTCGGTGTAGACGTGGCGCACGGCCGGGACGAGCACGCGTGGGATGCCCGCGCTGAAGAGCTGCTCGTCGGTCAGGTCACGGAAGCGCCCGCTCGGCGATGCGCTCGCGGTCGCCTCGGGCTGCGGCTCATGGATCACGGACTCGGTCTGGAAGATCTGCAGCGCGCCGGTCGCGGGGTGCACCTCGACCCTGCGGTTCTCGGCCCAGCGGTAGGCCTCGTCGTGGTGGTCGACCCAGAGGAGCACGTAGACGTCTCCCTGCTCGGGCGCGAGCACGATGGCGCGGTAGTCGATGCCCACCCGCACCGAGCGGAGGCGCGAGTCGATCTTCCCGCTCAGGCGCTCGTAGTTGATCCCGGAGGACATCGGGTCCTCGCGGAACTTGCTGGTGAACTCCCGGACCCGCTTCTGCGCCTTCCTCGGGATGCGCGAGAAGGCTTCGAGGAAGTCGTTCGAGATCGCGGTGGTGACGTTCATGCCTCGCCCTTCAACGCGCGGATGAGCTGCGCCGCGTCCGCCTCGTCAGCGCTCCAGCACGTCCAGCCCGCCGCCTCGAGCTTGGCGACGGAGTCCTCGTCACCGGGCAGGTAGAGAGCCACCCGCGCGTCCGGCCAGCGCACCTCCACCGTCACGTCGATGCCGCGCTCCCCTTCGCCCTCTTCGTAGGGAACCATCGGAATCGGGGCGCCGGCTTCCAGCGCTGCGCGTACCAGCACCTTCGCGTCCTCGTCGGTCACCTCGCCCAGCACCTCCAACGCCGCCACGGTGAGCATCCCCTGCTCCATCGTCTCCGCCGCCTTCGGCGTCGGTGCGCTCGCGAGGCTCGGCACGTCATAGAGCACGGCCGGCGGGGCGAGGAGCTGCTCGCTCGTCACTGTGACGAGCCCGGGCAACCACTGGAGCGCCATGTGGGCTCGCAGGAACGCGCGCCAGCTCGCGCCGAAGCCCTCCACGGCGCGGCGCGCCTGGGTGTCGTCGAGACGCAGCACCGCCGTGAGCGCCTTCGGCTGCTCGCGAATGCCTGCGAGCGCGGCGCGCGGCGCGAACGCCACGAGGCCGCCCACCGGGTCCTGCGAGACGCGGGTCGCCACGAACGCGGTCTCCCCGGGCTCGAGCGCGGCGACCAACCTCGGCATCTCGTCGCGGTCCCGGAGCTGGGCCGCGAGCGCCTCGACGCTCTCGGCGGACGCGCTCTGCGCCGACAGCGGCTGCATGAGCGAGAGCAGCGCGGCGTCCCGCCATCGCCCTTCGTCCGGCTCCGTCAGGTAGTGGACCAGCCAGCGCATCGGGTCGGCGTGCATCGCCGTCTCGTACGTCGCACCCAGGCCGAGGCTGGTCGCGAGCTGCGCGCCCGTCCGAACCCACGCGTCATGGGGGAGCCACGGGGGCACGTCGTCCGGCTTCGCCAGGAACACGTCGACGTCGCCCCAGGCGAGCGAGCACACCGCGAAGCGCCCCGAGCGCACCACCGCCTCGCGCTTGCGGAAGTCGTCGGCGATGCGGCCTCGCGCCTTGCCGGGCTTCACGTGGTACGCGGCGCCGTCGCAGTAGACCGCGACGGCGCGCGCCTCGAAGCCGTCGGGATAGAGGACGAAGTCGGGGCGGGTCACGACGGCGACGTCGTCGCCCGGGTCGAGCGTGACCTGCGCGCGCAGCGTCCACCGCTTGCCCGCCACTTCGAGTTGCCAGCTGTCCGCGCTCACCTGCTGCATCGACGCGCCGTCCTCGCGCGCCGCCCAGCTCGAGAGCGCGGCGAGGAACCGGTGCTCGAGCTCGCTCTCCAGGATCGACGCCGTGTCGAGCACGCCGATGGTCGGCACCGACTCCAGGTGCTCGAACGCGCCGAGCAGCTTCGTCACCAGATCGAGCGCCACCTCGCGGTCGAGCACGCCGAGCTCGCGCTGGTGCCGATACGCATAGAGACACGCGTAGCACGCCGGCGCCTCACGCTCGGCGCACACGCAGCCCTCGAGCGACGTCTTCGCGAGCTCGAGTACGCGCCGCAGCTTCTCGCCCCGGTTGGCGGCCAGCTCGGCGAGCACGCCCGTCCCGCCCGGCACCGTGTCGTGGATCACCACGAAGCGCCGCCGGCTCGTCGGATCGTCCTTCGAGGGCTCGTCGTAGATCGCGACCCGCAGGTGGTCCGGGTCTCCGCCAAAGAAGTGGCGCATGCCGAGCTCGATCGCCGCGCGCGCGTTCGGCAGCTTGACCCCGGGGTCGAGCATGGCGACGGGCAGGAAGAGCCGGAGCGCCTCGCTCGTGACCTCGCGGTAGAGGTGGACCAGCCGCCACGGCTGCTTCTCCTCGGCCTTGTCGCGCGCGCTGCACCAGCGGCGGTGCTTCGGCGTGCGGGGCCCCGTGTCGCCGGGATCGTGGACCTGCCCGCACTCCGCGCAGACGGCGAAGGCGAGGTCCGGCACCTCGCGGCCGCCGAGCCGAGACGAGCCGGGCACGCTCCGCCGCCGCCCGAAGTTGAGCTCGCGGAGCGTCAGGTCCGGCAGCAGCTCGAACCCGAACGGCGTCCTCTCGTCCAGGTGTGCGTGCCGCGCCGTCCCGGGCTCCGGGTCGAACAAGACCTGGGTCTCGTAGAACGCCCGCTCGCGGTCCTCGGACTCGTCGCTGAAGGCCGCGTCGCGCTGGCGCGCGAAGGCCGAGACGCGCTCCATCCGGACCAGCTCGCGGCGCCGGCCCTGCTCGCGGAAGCCGGGCGTCTGGCAGCGCGGGCAGGCCTCGGGCGTCTTGGTGAGGGCCGGCGCCATGTGCCCGCACTCGGCGCAGAGCTGCCACGCCTCGATGTTCTCACCGCTGCGCCCGGCGCGGCCCGAGCCCACGTCCACGCTGTCGACGCTCACCTTGCGCGCCATCCCGTAGAACGTGTTGAAGGGCGCCAGCTCCTTGATGGCGGTCGACGCGGCGCGCACCCACTTGAAGCGCTCCGCCCCGGCCGGCCCGCGCGTCGTGTCCTTGGACACATAGGCCCGCAGCTCCACCCCCGTCTCGGGGAAGGCGTAGTTCGGCAGGGCCCCGCGCTCGCTCAGGAGCCCGATGAGGCTCTGGCCCTGGAGCGCGGCCAGCTCCTTCTCCAGGAAGCGCTTCTCCCGGTCGAGCTCCTCGCGCTCCTCCTCCGCGTTCTCCACCTTGCTGCCCGCGGCCTCGAGCTTGTCGAGCTTGTCCTTCACCCGCCGATGCAGCCGCCGCGCGTCGTCTCGCTCCTCCGCCACCCGCTTCATCAGCTCGGCGAGGCTCATCTCGATCGGCGACGCCGCGCGGCCCTTGCCTCCGAAGAAGCCGGCGAGCTTCTCGCGCGTGGCCTCGGTGCCCAGCGCGGCCACGAACGAGTCGCGCAGCGCCTCGCGCCGCGGCTCGAGGAAGTCGAAGAGCGCGTTCGGGAAGCGCGCGGCCTCGTCACCGCGGAGCGCGTCGCGGACTCGCCCCGGCAGCCCGTCCCGGCTCGACTCCTTCGCCCACGCGTCCAGGCACCACGCCAGCGCCTGGCGCCGGAGGATGGCCGGCGCCTCCAGATAGCAGCCCGGCGGGTCGACCGCGCCCGCCATCGCCGCCTCGGGGTCGTCGAAGAAGTAGAGGTCGTGCGGCCGGACGGTGGTGAACGTCAGCACCAGCGCGTTGCCCGTCTTGCGCCCCGCGCGACCGATGCGCTGCAGATAGCTCGAGGTCGAGGGCGGGACGCTCATGAGCATCGTCGCCGACAGATCCCCGATGTCGATCCCCATCTCGAGGGTCGGCGTGCAGGAGAGCAGATTCGGCGCGTCGGGCCGGTGCCGGTCCTTGAAGTCCTCCTCGATGGCCTCGCGCACCTCCCGCTCGAGCAGGCCCGTGTGCTCCGAGGCCCAGACCCGGCCCAGCTCCCCACGCTCGTAGAAGCGCCGATAGTACGTCTGCACGCGCGCTTGCTCCTGCGGCGTGCGACGCAGTCCGCCCGTGCAGCGATACCGGAGGCACGGCGCGTCCTCGAGCGCGGCCGGGTCGCCCTCCAGCATCGAGGCCGTCGCGCTGCACACGTCACAGCGCAGCTCCATCGGGTCGCGCGCGGCCCGGAGCGCAGCCGGGTCCAGCGCCCAGTGGGTCCGGGTCATCTCCCGGTGCGACACCAGCAGCCCCGCGTCCACCAGCCAGGGCAAGGCCACCGCGTAGACCTCACGCGCGTCCCGCACCGAGAGCGGCGCCGCGAGCGCGCGCTGCGCCCAGTCGGAGTACCAGTTGCCTTGCTTCGGCTGGACCGTGTCGAAGCGCTTGGGCTCCGGGTGATCGGTCAGGAAGATGGGGCGCGACGTGAAGCGGCCGAACGGCGAGAGCAGCTCGTTGCCGAAGCGCTTCGACAGGTGCTTGGGGTTGTCCTGCTGGAAGTAGAGGCGCAGCAGCTCGTCGAGCACGCCGCCCCTGAGGCGCAGGCGGGTGACGAGGCCGGCGACGAAGAGCCGCCAGCGCTCCGGCTCCACGTCCCGCACCGCGCCCACCCGGTTGGGCAGACGCTCCGCCAGCGACTTCACCGCCCGCTCGAAGCGCTCGGGCGAGACTCGCACGCTCGCCGAGCCGACCCGCTCCAGCGTGCGCCCGATGCGCGCGGCCAGCCCGAGCTCGCGGGTCACCTCCCATTGCAGGCGCCGGTCGAGCTTCGCGCGCAGCGCTCTGGGCGCGACGGGCGCGTCCTTCCCCGCCTTGTGCGCCGCGCGGACCTTCTCCACGTACGCCTGGTACTCGGGCAGATAGTCGAGGTCGCGCGGCATGAACGCCGCGACTAGATCCGCCTCCGAGCGCCGCTCGCCCCAGACCTCCCAGATGCGCGCCGGCAGCTCCGTCAGCGGCACGTCTCCCTCGCTCGGGATCGCGGCCATCATCGCCGACCGCAGGCTGAACCGATACGTGCGGCCGCTGAAGAAGCCGGCCCGGTGCGAGGCGTCCTGCACCGAGTCGCTGAACGCGAGGAGCTTCTGGTCCTCGTTGAACGGCGTCGTGTAGAGGTGGCCGACCGCCACCGACGCCAGCGACGCGGCGCGCGACGCCAGCATCCCGAGCGAGCCGTCGGTGTTGCAGGACGGGCAGCGCTGCAGGTCTCGGGGCGGCGTCTGCCCCGACAAGGCGCGGTGCACGTGCACGGCCACCGTCTGGTCCCCCTTGCAGCGAGGGCACGTCGAGCCCGTCGCGAGCTTGGAGCAGCGCACGCAGACGTGGTCGCCGAGCCCGGGCAGCGTCTCGTCCCCGACCGCGTCGTCGCGGTGCAGATAGACCAGGTCCGCCTTGCGCTCGAGCGCAGCGCGGCCGATCTCGTTGACCCGGCCCTCGAGCTCGCGGCTCAGCTCCGACAGCACGCTCATCCAGCCGCTGTGCCCACACGCCCGGCACAGATACATGGGCAGCTGCAGGACCCCCGAGGGCGCCTGCGGCTGCTCGTCCCGCCAGGCGAAGCGCGGCTCCGCCGCCACCTCCCGCACCAGGCGTCGCACCTCGCGCACCCAGACCTGCACCTGCACCTGGAGCAGCGGCGCGACGCGGCCGCCCGCCTCCCGGCGCGACCACGACAGCATCGAGAGGATCCCCTCGAGCAGCGCGCGTCGGTCGGCCTCGGAGCGCGCTCGCCAGTCGGCGCGCTCGAGCAGGGCCGCGTCCAGCTCGTCCAGGGTGTGGATCGCCTCGGAGCCTCGCTCGATGAGCTCCCGCGCCACGGGGTGTCGAGCGATCCGGTCGCCGAGCCGCGCCCGGTCCACCACCCCGTCCACGAACAAGCGCGCATCCCCGGGGAAGAACGCCGAAGCCACCCGCCCCACGTGCGCGTCGATGTCGTCGTCTTCGATCGGCGCGAGGGGCGTCACGTCTTCGGGCAACGACGCGGGCGAGCTCGGCCCGAAGAGCGAGAAGAACGCCGCCGGCGAGCGCCGCTTCTCCCCCACCACCGCGTCCTCGCCGAACGGCACGCCGAAGATGTCCGACGCGAACTCCAGCAGCCGGCCCTGGCTCGAGCCTCGCTCGCTCGTGACCGTCGCCGAGGTGCCCACCGGGCAGAAGCGCGCGCCCCCCAGCCGCCCCGCGAGTCGGCGCACCAGGCAGGCGACGTCGGTGCCCTGCGCCCCGTCGTAGGTGTGCAGCTCGTCGAGCACCACGTAGCGCAGCGTGTCGGGCGCGTTGTCCTCCCACAGCCGCCGATCGCTCGGCCTCAGCAGCAGGAAGTCGAGCATCTTGTAGTTGGTGAGCAGCACGTCGGGCGGGTTCTCGCGGAGCTGCTTCCGGTCGTCGATGACATGGCCGGGGCCCATCACCTTGTGCTTGCCCTCCCCGCCCACGTACATGCCGACCCGCAGCTTGCCCCGCATGGGCCAGCTCTCGTCGTCGCCGTGGACCATCTCCGCCACGCGCCGCGCCTGGTCGGCCGCGAGCGCGTTCATGGGGTAGAGAATGATCGCCTTGATGCCCTTCTCCCCGCGGCGCTTCGCGCGCAGGCAGTGGTCGAGGATCGGCACCAGGAACGCCTCGGTCTTGCCCGAGCCCGTCCCCGTGACCACCAGCGTCGGCTGCGGCGCGCGTCCATCCAGCGTCGACAGCCGCTGCCACGCCGTCAGCTGATGCTGATACGGCGTGTAGCCGGGCGGGTGCTCGATCCCGGTGTACGCGTCGGGCGACGCCGGCTCGAACGGGAGCCGCAAGCGAACGTACGGCCCCTGGAAGATCCCCGTGCCGCCCTGCAGCCGGTCGGATTGCAGATACGCGAACAGCGCCCGCTCGAGCTCCCCGTCCGAGAGCGCCCACGTGGTCCGCAAGTAATCGAGCAGGGTCTCGCGGACTTCAGCGGCGACCAGCGTGGGCAGCATGGCGCGAGACTATCGCCAGACGGCCTGCGACCTCAACGGATACGCGCTGGCCGACTCAGCCGCAGCGCGGGGCACCGCCCACCACGTCGAGTCGAAGTAGCAGCCCCGCGACACCCTCCGCGCCTTCGAAGTAGACCCAACCGTCGCAGATGTCGGCATCCGTGATCGACGACAGGTCGATCAGCAGATTGGCCACGTCGTCATCGAATGCGATGTCTTCATCGATGACGTAGAGCTGCCCGGTTCGCCAACGGTCGTCGCAGGAGATCTGCCACTCCGCCGGACCACCCGCCCTCGTCATCGAGAGTCTGGCCGCCCAGCTGTCCTGCTCCGCAAAAGCACGTCGACGACGTGATGGTCACCGACCGAGCTTGGTGCGTCGGGGACCCCCGCTGCGCCTTACTTGGCGGGGGTCTCGGGCGCGCACCCTGGGGCCGCTCACCGAGGGCCCTCCATCCCCGCGCAGGGTGCGCTGCGTGCTCTCTCGACGTTCCGGGCGGGGACGTGACCGGCGCTCGGGTGGAGCGGGTGCCGCCCAGCGCGAGGGTCTGCGTGCTATCAAAGGCCGATGCCCGGGCAAGCGATTGCGTTCTACACGACTGGAGACACCCGTCGACTCGGGTCGCTGCCCACCGCGGGAGGGGGGAGCGCGGCGAGTGGGGCTGGTCGGAACGACACGGAGACCGTCTCGAACGTGTATCGCCGCTACGCATCGGCGCTCGCCGGCGATCCTGGACGGGCGTTCGGCGTGCGGAACACGAGAGGCGCCATCCAAGCGCTCGAGTCGTGGATGGGCGCCCGCACGGGGCGAGGAGTCAGCCGCTGTTACTTCATCGGCCATGCGAACAGGGAATACTCCTGGCAAGTGCGGATCGGAGCGGCCGACGCGATCGAGGGCGTCATGGGAGCGCAGTTCCTCGCGCCCATCTCTCGCCACCACGGTCCCCAGCCGACGCTCCGTCGAACCGTCGACCTCGAGCTCGTGACGGCGTTGACCCGTTCGATGGGTGACGGCCGACACGCGCTCGAGTTCAGGGCCTGCTACTTCTCGCAGGCCGTGCTCGACAACTTCGCGGTGGCGTTCGACTACGCGGCCCGCGACCTGAGATTGTCCAGGTTTCAGCTGGAGCTGCGCGGCTACGAGAACTACTACGCGATCATCCCGTCGGGTCGCCGCTTTCGGAGTGAGATTCACTCGCGTGGTGCCGGCGACCGGGTGCTCGGCTTCGCCAACGGCACCCGGGCGCCGGACGCGGAGCTGCACGCATGCGTCGTCCGGGGCGGCGGATTCATCGAGGGCGCCGCTTGTCCCTGAGGCGCGCTCTCGCGCTCACTTGCTACACGCTGGTGGCGGGCGCGTGTGGCGCCTCCACGGCGAACGCGCCCGCGGTCGGCGGCTCCGCGCCTAGATTCCTCGGCTATCTCGGCACGGGCCTGACGGTCGCGTTCGACCGAGGGCGACGCCGAGCGGCGGTGGCTGCGCTGCGGCCGGAGGCGGTGGGGCTCCCCTCGACCGCACCCACCAATGAGCTGGGCTGGAACGAGGGAGCGCTGCGGTTCGCGGCGCGGATCGTCGACATCGCCGTCGACGACCAGGGCGGGCTCGCGCTCGACTCCGAAGGTCGGGTCGTGGGGTGGGGGCTCGCGGTGGGTGGGCGAGGCGTGGCGCCGGTCCTGGCCGGGGAGCGAGCCACCGACGTCGCCGCCACCGGCGGTCGTTACTGCGTTTTCTCGCGGTCCGGCGCCGTGCATTGCGCGAGCGCTGAGCGCGATCCCATCGCGATGGCCATGCGCGACGTGCGAGCCCTCGCCGCGGGGGCGCGTCGGCTCTGCGTCGTTCGAGGAGAGGAGGACGAGCTTCGCTGCTGGGACATCGACCAGCTCGAGTCCGATGGGGAGCGGGTCGCCCGCGGAGTGAGCCTCCTCGCCGGGAGCGCGTACGGCGTCTGCTACGTCCACGGAGACGCGGACCGCGTCGACTGCGCCGGGCTGGCGTCGCCGGCCTCGCCGCTCGACGGCGTGACCTCGCTCGGGGTCGGCGAGCAGCACGCGTGCGCCGTCGCGCGCGGTCACCTCTGGTGCTGGGGATCTGCCGTGACCTCGGGCGGCTGGCTCGCGCTCGGGCCCCGCGGATTCGACCCCGACACGGTGCCCGCAGACGCGCCGCTCCTCGTCCGCGTGCCCGCGCCGCGCCCCGTGCTCGAGGTGAGCCCGGGCGCGACCGTGGCGCTCCACGGATGGATGACCTGCGTCACCGAGTCCGGCGCCGAGCGGTGCGACGGGCCCGGGCCGCCGAGCGCGCCGCGCGACGCGTTTGGCAACCTGCGCCTGGCCTTCGGCCGGCGCCCGTACCACGAGGCGACCCCGGGCCGGTAGGACCCCGCCGGGAGCAGGCGAGGGACTCCGTGGAGGCCGGAGCGCGGCGCGTGGTGACGGGGCGAATCCGAGCCAGCAGATCCTTCATGCGGGCGACGCTACCAGCGAAGTCTCATTGCGCACAGTGGGCTCTGGCGCGCCACGGCGACGCGGCGCGCCGCGGTTGCGGCCGCGCGTATCGGAGGGTCTTCGCGTCAGGCCGACCACGGGGCCTGCTCCGATGCTAGACTGTGGCGTGTCCCGAGAGGAACGAGCCCGACTGCGCCGCTCGCGCTGGAGCGGCGGCCGCGTGTCGAGCGACGAGCATGCTCGACTCGACGCCGACTTCTGGCGCGACGCCACGTTCGAGGAGCGCCTCGCGGCCGCCTGGGAGATGGCGCAGATGGTGTGGTCGATGGAGAACCCCGATGGACCTCCCCTCCGACTTGATCGATCTGTTGGCGGAGTTCGCCGACGAGAAGGTTGAATACCTCCTCGTGGGTGGACTCGCGCTGGCCCTCCATGGGCTCCCGCGCTTCACGAAGGACGCAGACCTCTGGATCCGTGACGAGCCGGAGAACCTCGGCCGAGCCACCCGAGCGCTCGAGGCATTCGGTGCCCCTCGTACCACGGTCGAATCACTCCGGTCTGCCGCTGGGCTCGACGTGGTGTGGATGGGAAATCCACCCGCTCGGATCGACATGATGAAGGCGATCCCTGGCGGCGACTTCGCCCAGGCCTGGGCCACCCGAGAGGTCGTCGACGTCGGAGAGGTCGCGGTCTGCCTCGTCGGCCGCCGAGAGCTGATTCGACTGAAACGTGCGAGCGGCCGCCCCCAGGACCTGATCGACGCCGACCGCCTGGAGCGCTCCTCGGCTGATTGACGCGGACCCTCCAGAGCGCTCCTCCGTACGATCTCGGACGGCGCTCCGTTCTCGCCTGCCACCCGGTCCTGGCCGCGGAGGCGAGGGGTGATGAGCTGTTCATTCTCCAGGGGCGAGGCGACGTTCGATGACCTTCGTCCACTTCGCGAGCCCCCGCCCGGCGCGCCGCGCGAGCGGCTCCATGTCAGAGTGGACGACATGCCGAACCTGTGCCGCGCGGCGCACGACCTCGAGTCGTTCGAGGTAGACCGTGTATGTCGCCATGTCTCCCTGGGCGGCATGGTAGCAGTCCCGTTGCTTGCTGTAGCAGCCATCTCGGGTTGCGCCGGAGCGACCGTCGCCGACTCAAGCGAGCGTCGATCGCGGTCCGTCGATCCTCCAGCGCGCGAAGCGCCACCCGCGCCGATCACCGCGCCTCCCGAACGGGGCCCGGAGGAAGAGTCGGCTCGCTCGGCGACGGCGCCCAGACCGCCGGGCACCCGCTCACTCTTTCCTTCTCGCCGAGCGGCGCCCTCCCCATCGCAGGTGATGGAAGGAGTGCGACGAGCGGCCCGCGGGCGATCGGAGGCCATCTTCGCCTGCTACGGCTCCGCGCCCTGCGGGCCCTACGGGGCCGAGCCGAGCCGCGTGGTCGTGAGCCTGACCGTCGCGGTGACCGGCGAGGTCAGCGTGCTCGGTACCCTCCGCGTCACTCACTATCGCTGGGCGGGGGAGGAGCGCGAAGAGGTGCAGGGTGACGTCGCGGGCGCGCTGGCCCGGTGTGTCGAGCGCGCGCTCCAGGGGCTGGAGACGCCGGTCGCACCCGAACGGGCGGTGGAGCTCCACTACCCGGTCGCCCCCGAGGCCGCGAGCTGCGAAGCTCGGTAGCCGACGACCCGGCCGTTGCCGCTCCCATCGCCTCACGTGGAGGAACCAGGTTGTCCGAGGTCCAGGCGTCGGACCGCTACGCGAGCCAGTCGCCCGTGAGGGCGTCGCGGTACACCTCGTCGACGACGAGGGTCGCGTCGAGGCTCGGCAGCGCGGCCGCGTTCCCGGCGCGCGCCTCGCTCCTTTGCCACGCACCGTCGTCGCCGCGGGAGATGACCTCGATGCAGCGCTCGCGGTGAGAGACGAGCACGACCGCCGCCAACCCCGGAATGCGCTGGTAGTGCTCGAGCTTCTCGGTGCGGTCGTAGTCCTCCGTGCTGGGGCTCGTCACCTCCACCACCACGGAGGGGTTCACGACCGTGTTGGCATCCTCCGGGTCCGGCTCGGCGTGGCCGGCGACGACCGTCACGTCGGGATAAGTGGCGAGCCCGGACGCGAGGACTCGCACTCGCAGGTCCGAGCTGTGCGCCTGGCATCGCTTGCCGCGAAGCTGGGGCCCAAGCTCGCTGAGCACGTTGGCCGCGAGCGCCGCGTGAGCGCGCGTGCCACCCGCCATCGCGTAGATCTCTCCGGCGAGGTACTCGTGCTTCACGTTCGCCGTGCGCTCGAGCACGAGGTAGTCGTGGTACGTGTAGCGGCGTCGTGCGGGGGCGCGCATCGGTTCCCAGCGTACCGCCGTCGCCCCGGCCGTCACACCGAGGTCGGAGAGGGAAGGCTCCGGTCACCTCGGCCCGCCATCTCTGCCGGTCCCACGGCCTGCGCGTGCCAGGTCGTGCAGCCCA
Source organism: Sandaracinaceae bacterium (assembly GCA_004213565.1). Taxonomy (GTDB): domain Bacteria; phylum Myxococcota_A; class Polyangia; order Polyangiales; family Sandaracinaceae; genus JAVJQK01. The sequence continues at coordinate 7,918 of SHBB01000027.1, read as the reverse complement.
CTCGGCCACGAGCCGCTCGAAGGGCTGTGGGAAGCGTCACGGCCGAGCACGAAGGGCGGGGCCGGGATGGCAGACCTCGCCTTCGGCTTCCTCGCGAGGGGCACAGTATGGTAACCACCTTGCTGTGCCGTGTGCGCATCGATGAGGGACTCGAGGCGACTGCGAGGTCTCCTGCTCGCCGTTGTCCTGGCGGGGTGCGGCGGCGGCACGCCGCCCCGCCCGACGCGGGGAGCGCGAAGCCTCCCGCCTGGCATCGCGGACCGGGCGCGCAGGGTCTTCGATACCAGCACTTCCGGGCTGAGCTTGGTCGGCGTGGCGGACGACGTGGCGGTGCTCTGGGAGACGATCGAGGTCGACATCGCCCAGGTTGTCTGGCGGGACGATCTGATCGTGGTCGGACTGGAGGACGGCGCGATCCGGGAGCGTCGGGAGGGTGTCCCCTATCCTGGCAGCCGAGCCCCAGACACGCCACCTTGCGCCGCGACGGGCGAGTCGCGCTGGGGCGCGGCGATGCCGTCGAGCAGCAGATGGCTGGGGTGCTACGGCGCGAGCTTCGAAGACGACTTCCGGTTCCGCGCTGGGCTGGCGGTCGAGATCCCGGACCGAGGAGCGCGAGCTCCGAGCGCGTCGAGGCTCGATCTGCTGGTCACAGCTGCCGCGGACAGCGGGGCTGCATTCGCCGTTCGCGGTCCGAGACCGTCGGAGCCGGACGAGGTCGACGCGACGTTGGTTCGCTGGCGCGCCGCCGACGGCACGCTCGACGCCTTCTCGCTGGAGCTCGACGGCTCACCCTTGCAGTTCCCCCGTGTCGTGGGGCGGGACGCGAACACGGTGGCGCTGCTGCCGCAGGGCGCGACCAGTGGGTCGCTCTGGCTCGTGTCACTGTCGGACGACGGCGCTGCCGAGCAGCGGCTCTGGGGGGGCCCAGAGCTGAGCGAGACGGCCCTCGACGCGAGATGGTGGATGGGGGCGCTTCTCTATCTTCACGGAGCCCACGAGCGCACGTGCCTCGAGCGCTACGCCTCGGGACGCACCGAAACGGTGCTCTGCGTCAGCGAGATGTTCCTCGCCATCCGGGCGGTCGACGCGAGCGGTGTCCTACTGGCGAGCGCGGAGGGCGAGCACAGACGATTCGACTGGGCGGGGCGAGAGGTGGAGCGGCTCCCGACGGCGCGGAGTGAATTCCTCGACGTCACGGACGACGGCACGCTCATCGTCGTCGACTCCGCTGGCTCGACGCTCACCTTCTGGGAGTCCGAGTCACGCCGGGTCTCCGTCCCCGTCGGGCCGTGGGTATTGGGGGCGCAGGCGGGTGACGACGCGCTCTTCGTTCTACGAGAACGGCGCCAGCCAGACGGCTTGACGGTGCGAGAGCTCATCGAGTACCCGCTGCTGAGAGAGCGCCGACCATGAGCTACGTCCACGGAATCGACAGCTACAATCGCGCCAACCACCGTTCTGGGGGCGCTACCTGAACCCGGACCCGCGCCGCAGCATCGACCGGTCCGAGGTTCGGTTCATTCGGAACGCCTCAGGTGGGGGCTGCCGGCTTCTCCTCGTCTACAACGGTCTCTCTTCACGAGAAGTACTCGGTCTGCGGGGCGCTGCCGCGCGGGACCGTGGACGCCGCGCCGCGGCCAACGCCATCGCGGTGGCTTCGTCCCTCGGGTTCCGTCCTGGGGTGGTGGCCACTACGAGGCTCTTTCTCGATCTCGAGCGGTGGCCAGTTCCACCAGACCTGATCCTGGGGTGGTTCGAGCGCATGGGTGACTCCCCGTTCCTGGGGCTCGGCGGGCTGTACGGGAGGGTGTTCCCATCCTTCAGCGCCGCAGACGTGAGAACGGCGCGGCGCAGGACTCGCCGTCAGGACTGGCAGCAGGGAGGCGCCTATCCATGGAGCCGAGGGCTGGAGTGGACGGTGGGGAGGTACGCAGAGGAGCGCAGCACGAGGGAGATTGTCGCGGACATCCTCGGCGGGAACCTGGCGCGGCATCGCGACTACTCCGTCGCGCTCTGGGATATCCGCGCTACGTGGTCACGAACGACAGCGGTCCTGCGCCGACTCCCCCTGCGCGCTTCCGGCCGGGTCTGAATCCTGGCGCGCCGACGACGAACTGGCAGTACGGACGCGACGTCGCGATCGGAGGAGACGTTCATCTGTTCGACCTGAACTTGGCGACATCCCAGGCCTACGCGGAGATGGCTCGGCTCGACTGAGCCATCCTGCGAGGATCGGTGTCGGAGATCACTTGGCGCGGGTTCGCGTCGCGGCTTGGGCTCCGGATTCGTCCAGCGCTTCGGGGAAGGCCTCTCCCACGAGGATCTCGAAGCGGCGGGACAACATGCCGGGGCCGATCGACCAGCGCTCAGGATCCTCGAACTCGAACAGGATCCTCAGAGCATTGTCGGAGCTGCGGATCGCAATCATCGCCTCGAGCCAAGGCACGCCGTCGTCGCCCTTGCTCAGGTCGCGCAGCTCCATCATGGCCGCGACGGCTTCGTCCTTGTCGATCGCGAACTCGAACCCCTTCTGGAGCTTGCCGAGGAACTTGTAGCGCAGGTCGGCGTAGTTGACGCCGTCTTCCAGGGCGAAGACCCAGCCGACGTAGTCCCAGGGCTGCGGCTCGGCTTCGGCGTTTCGCAGCAGGATCCCGCCGATCTTGTGAATGAGCTCGTTGGTGTCGGCCATGTTGGTTGCGCCTCTGCGTCATCGAGCTCGCCGCGCGGCCGGCGTTGCCTCGAGTCGCTCGGCTCGAGCTTTGCCGTTGGAGCTCCGGCGGAACTGCGCTCTGTCGTAGGTCTCACCGCCCACATTCGTGAACTTCTCGCCGCCCGTCAACGTCCCCGTGCCGCCATCTGCGCGCGCGATGACGCTTGCCCCACCTCGACGGCATCAGCGCATCTCGCGCACCGCTTCGCGCAGCGCGCCCGCGACGTGCGAGCCGAGGGACACGCCTTCGCCGTACTGCGGGTCGTCGCCGTAGGTGTGGGGCGGCAGCCGATCCCACTGTGAGCGCGGGACGATGTATCCGACGGCGTCGTTCGCCTGGTTGATGAGCACGGAGGTCGTCCCGTCTTCCGGGAGGAGGCTCTGGAAGGAGGGCGGCGGCGCGAGGAAGGGATAGTCCGCGCCGGGGCGGCTCTCCGCGAGGCTCGTGCCGTCGGGATGTTGCAGCCAGAGCTCCGGGTAGAGCTCGCCCGGGAGCGCGAGGAAGCGCAGCGGCCCGATCGTCCAGACGTTCACCTCGGTCTGGATGCGCACGTCGCCCAGCAGGACCTCGTCCCACGGCAGGGCGGGCGCGGTCGGCTCCTCGTCCAGCGTCACCCGCGTGCCGTCGGTCCGGAAGAGCCGGCGCGGGATCACCCCGAGCTGCACCGCGCCGAGGATCTCCGGCGTCGTGACGCGCAGCAGGAAGGGGTTGGCCCGGAACGCGAGCGCGGGCTCGACCACCGTGGTCGGCGCGGACTCGAGCGCCTCGATCGCGATGGTCGCCGCGCCCGCCCCCACGTACTCCGCCTTCTCGAACGTGCCCGTCGCGCAGGTCTCGCGCCCGGCCTCATCGGGGCAGCCCGCGATGTCCATCGGGTTCATCAGCCCGCCGAGCGCGCCCGGCATGTAGAAGGCCACCGCCCCGGGGTAGGCCGCCTCCAGCTCGCGCCGCAGGTAGTGCGGGTAGTCCGAGCTCACGAGCGTGTTCTCTCCCCCGAGCGCCTCCGCGTGGTTGCCCCAGATCACCACCGTGGCGATCGGTCCTTCCGCGGAGTCGAAGCGGAGGGCGGTGATCGTCGCGTCGATCACCTCGGGCAGCCGGCTGTCCGCCACGAGGTGCGGCGCGGCGGTGCGCGCGAACGTCATCGTGGCCTCGCGCTCGGCGTCGATGGCCTCCGCGAGCGCGTCGAGCGCCTGCGCGATCACGCGCTCGTTGTAGGCGCGGTCGTAGCCGCTGGCGATCAAGTGCGCGCCGCCGAAGCCGAGCGGGTCCTGGCTCTCGTGCGTGTGCGTCGCGACCACCGCCACGTGATCCACGTCCAGCCCGCGCGCCTGCGCGGCCATGCGGAGATCCACCACGTCGTCGTGCGAGACGCCGAGCAGATCGAGCACGACGATCCCGAGGCGCGTCTCGCCGCGCGAGATCGACAGCGCCCGCGCCCAGGTGTCGTCGTGCACCCCGGTCGCGGCCCGCCCCGGATCGAAGCCGGCGATCCAGACCGGGTCCCAGCGGCCGTCGCCGTCCACGTCGTCAAACGCCTCACCGGGGTCGCGCACCCCGTCCCCGTCCTCGTCGTCCCAGCTCTCCACCACCGGCGTGATCACGCGCCGCGCCGCGCCGACGCGAAACGCGCCGCTCGCGTCCGGGCAGCGGCTGTCGCTCGGACACGCGACGTCGTCGATGAGTCCCTCGGTGTTCGGCGGGTCGCAGGCCATCAGGAGCAAGAGAGCGAACGAGGCGCGGGTCCACATGGTGGGCAACCCACCGCAACACACATGCCACGGCGCGAAGCGGGGCCCATCCACGGGCGATCGACGCGCGTTCACGCCACGCGTGAATGGACGACGTCAGCCTGCCCATCGTGGGCCAGCTCGACCGCCCTTGTCACAGGCCCCGGTTCGGGTCTTGCCCCCTCACGGTAGGTCGTGGCTGTAGACACCGAACTGCTAAGCCCGCACCATTTGCCGTGTGCGCCGAACGTTGTCGCCTTTCGGGTTCTCTCTTGCCGGCTTCGTTCTTGCCGCAGGCTGTGGCGCAGCCAGGCACAATGATTCGGCTGAGATCCCTGGAGCCAGAGGGCGGGCCGCACCCGCTCCAGACCAGACGGCCCCATCGTCAACCGAGTCGAGGTCTGCTCCCGACGAGCCGGACGAGGGCGACATCGACGTCGAGGCGTCCGGGGCTTCACAGCGCGAGGCGGCCCCTGGACTTGACTCGACAGAGGCGGAGGAACCCAGGACCGAGGAGCGCCACGCCGCGCTTCCTCCGTGCCGCTGGTACGCGGTGAACTCTCCACCTCCACTCGAAGGGCCTGGAAGTATGGCGGAGATCGATACGCGCGTTAGCGCGGCGCTCAGCCGCGAAGCGCGAGTAGTGGGGCGGTTGCGGCTCGCTGCCCGCGGCTGCGCCTCCCTGTCCGTTGGGCTTGTGGTTGTCCGCCATGCGGAAGACGACGATGGCATCGACGGCTTCATGATTACGGGAGACGATCCGTCACGGGCCCCCCGCACTGGACCCCGCGGGGAGGAGCGAAGGAATGCACCGTGGGCCCCCAACGCCGACCTCGACCGTCGTGGCTCGTGCGACTCTGATGCGGCACCGGAGGTGCATTTCTTCCGGGCGCAGCATGGCCCGGATCACTCCGTGGAACAGATTCATCTCGAGAACTTGGATGTCGAAGCATGCGGTTTCTACGGCCACGACCTACGACATGGCGATCTCGACGGAGATGGGACCACGGAGGTACGCGTCGAAACGCGGACTGGCGGCTGGCAGGAAATGAGCGCGGGAACCGACCGTAGCCACCGGCTGTTCATCTTCGACTTGGCCTCCTTCCGTGCACAGCTGGCGCTGGAGCTCGGATACGAGCGGGCTCCAGAGTGTGGCCTCGACTATGAGGACCTCTCGGGCGTGATGTCGCTCCGGGATCTCGACGGCGACGAGCATCGCGACGTCGTCGTTCGTCAGCACCTGGAAGGACGCGACAGTCACTTCTCGCCAGCGGAGTACCAGGACTGGCGGACCAACGTATGGCGATACGATGCCTCGGCAGACGGCTACGTTCGCGCGGAGGAACTCGACTCCACGGTCCGGGGCCGGAGTCCAGACATGGGCGAATGACCGACGAGATGGGTGCAAATCACGTCCTGAGAACCGGCCTTGTCACAGACCCCGGTTCGGGTCTTGCCCGGGTCCATCGCGGCCCCGAGAGGGACTGGGGCATGACGCTGGGCCGGATTTTGACGAACGAATAGGATCGTCCCCGACGCTCGGCCCCGCGAAGCGCGAACGTCTTGTCGGACGGGAGCAGCCCGCTGTACGTTGCGCGCCATGCGTGAACGCGACGCCGTGCGAGGGGCGCTCGCCTCGGCGGCGATGTGGGTGCTGTTCCCCGTCCTCGCGAGCTGCGGGGGAGCCGCAGCACGGCCGGCGGCCGAAACGACCGCGCCACGTCGCGGATTCGCGCAGGTGGCCGAGGGCGAGGGGGAAGAGGCCGGGCGCGACGGCGAGCAGGGTGGGGGCGACACGCTCTCCCGCGCGGACCTCGAGACGCTGGCGGCGGCGCTCGAAGAAGACACCACGTGCCAGCGGGGCGACGCCGCGTCGTGCCTGCGTCGCGGGGACGCGCAGCGGGCGTCGCTCGAGGGGGATCCGCCACCCGACGTGTGGAGATCGACGCGGTCGTGGAGTACATCCACGGCTGCCTGAGCGGCGTCGCGACGAGCTGCACGATGGCCGACTGGGCTCGCGTCGGCCGGTACTACGCACGCGCCTGCCAGCTCGGGCTCCCGAGCGGCTGCGAGCGAGCCGAGCAGCTGCTGCGTCCGACCGAGTGATCGACGAACGAATAGGATCGTCCCCGAGGCTCGGCGCCGCGTCGCCGCCTGACGACGCGGTATCGGCGTCCGTGCGGGTGACTCGACCTTTGGGACCGAATCGTGGCCGAGCACGGCGAGTCCGAGAGCTGAACGGCCCCCCCACGACCCGAGGTATGGTGGTCCCATGTCCGTCGGGTCATCGAGTCGCTTTCTGGGGGTGCTCGCCCTTGGCCTCGTGGCGGGCTGCCATCCGGCCGCCTCCATCGCGGGCAACGTCTTGCAGACCTCGGCGGGTCCCGACGTGCCCATCTCGGATGCGCGCGTGACCGTCCGCTGTCCGGAGCTCGGCACGCAAACGCTGACCGCCACATCCGATGGCCAGGGCGCGTTCAGGCTCCTGATGGAGGTCCGGTTCAGCCGCGAATGCACGCTGGAAGTAACGCACCCGGACTACCTGCCGGCGTCGTTCGTGCTCGGCGCTCGCTGCGGCGAGACTGACGACGAGGCCTCCGCCGGCTACTGTCCGGTCCGCTCACGGATCGTGATCCGGTTGGAGCCGACGCCCTGATACCTGGTGGATCTCGAGCGCCGGCACGTGCGTGTGGGATTGATCGAAGAAGGCCGAGCGGACCGTTGATCGCGGCGGATTCAGCGACCCCCGAGGCCACGAGGTTGGAACCGCGCCCGCGTGAGGCTACTGCGGCAGCGCGTCCACGAAGCGGACGACGAAGGTCATCGGCCGGCCCCGTCGCGTGACCGCGAGCTGGAGCGTGGCCGCGTCCCGCAGGCTCTGCCGCGTCCGGAGCGCCTCCTCGGGTGGATGCAGCGCCAGGCCGTTGATGGTGTGGACGCGATCTCCGTTGCGGAACCCCAGGAGCGCGAGCGGGCTCCGCCTCCGGAGGCCGTAGATGGTGTACCCCGTGATCTCCCCGTCCTGGCGGTAGGGGATCACGCGCGCCTGCTCCAGGATCGCCGCGAGCGTGACCCCGCCCTCGTCGAGGGTCCGGCGCGCCAGGATCACCTCGGTGTCGGAGACGCGACGCAGGGCGCGCTCGAAGGCCGCGGTGATCGCCTCGCGGCGGCCGCGCTCCGCGTCGAACGAGGACTCCGGCGCCGCGGGCTCGGGGTCGGCGTCGGGAGCGCTCGCGACCTCGGCTGCGGCGCAAGGGGGCAGCGCGGCGTCGGGGTCGGCGACGAACACCAGGGCCCCCGGCCGCACGTCGAGGCGGACTCCGCTGCCCGCCAGCGCGAGGCGGACGGCCTCCAGCGCTTCGCGCTCAGTGAGGGGCTCGCGCGCGAGGACCGACAGCCGCACACAGGAGGCGACGGGCTCGACCCGCGCATCGAGGATCACGGTGGGGCGCCGCGTGACCTCCGAGAGCGCGCGCG
>SHBB01000269.1 GCA_004213565.1 Sandaracinaceae bacterium | reverse complement strand
GGCGCATACGAGATCCAGAGGCTCCTCGGGCAGGGCGGCATGGGCATCGTGCTCCGAGCGCACGACACCACTCTTCATCGGGACGTCGCGCTGAAGCTGGTGCACCCCGCCCTCTCGGCGTCGCCGATCGCGCGCGAGGCCTTCCTCGAGGAGGCGCGCGCGATGGCCGCCATCCGGCACCCCAACGTGGTGCAGATTCATTCGTGCGGCACGGAAGGGAACCTCTCCTACTTCGTCATGGAGCTCTTCGACGGCGGCTCGCTCGAGACGAAGCTCATGCGGGTCGGCTCGCTGGCGCCCGAAGAGGCGCTCCCCATCCTGCGGTCGATCGCCAAGGGCCTGGCCGCGATTCACGCGGTCGGTCGCATCCACGGCGACGTCAAGCCGTCGAACGTGCTCCTCGGGACGCGTGAGTCGCAGATCGCCCTGACCGACATGGGGCTCAGCCGCGCGCTCGGTCGCGACGAGCCGAGCACCGAGGTCCGGGGGACCCCGGCGTACATCTCGCCCGAGCGCGCCACCGCGCTGACCGTGCCGCCCGACCTCCAGCCGCGACAGGACGTCTACTCGTTCGCCGTGATGGCGGTCGAGCTCCTGACCGGGCGGCTGCCCTTCGAGAGCGGGGAGCCCCAGAAGCTGCTCGAGATGCACGCGAACGAGACGCCGCCCGACCCGAGCTCGCTCGCCCCGGGGCTCGACAAGCGGCTCGACGCGCCGCTGCTCCGCGCGCTGCTCAAGAACCCACGCGAGCGCACCGCCACGCCGATGCAGCTGGTGGACGAGCTGGAGAAGGCGCTGCGCGGCACTCACCGCCAGCTCCGCGTGCTCGTGGTCGACGACGACGCCGACTGGCGGGAGATGCTCGCGATCGCGATCACCCACCGCTTCCCCGAGGCGATCGTCGAGGGCGCGTCGGACGGGGAGCTGGGCATCGCGGCCGCCGAGCGCGAGGCGCCCGACATCGCGCTGATCGACCTGAACATGCCCGGGCTCAACGGGGTGGAGCTGACCAGCGCGCTCCGCGCCCTCGCGCCGAAGGGCAAGCTCCCGATCATCGTCATGAGCGGCGAGGGCGGCGCGCGCGACTGGAAGATCCTCCGCGCCCTCGGCGCCGACCGCTTCTTCGTCAAGCCGGTCGAGCTCGAGGAGCTCTTCGCGACGGTCGAGCGCCTCGTGTCCTGATCGACGATTTTCGGGGAGCATGGGGAGACGACTTGCCGTATCGTCGCCCTCATGAGCGAAGCGAGCGTTGGGGGCACGCGGGAAGACGAGCTGCGTGGCGAGCCGTCCGAGGAGACGGACGATCTGGACGCCCTGTCCTTCGATGAGGCCCCGTCCTTCGACGAGTCGGACCCGGTGGACGAGGTGGCCTTCGACGAGGCGTGGATGGACGACCCGTCCACGCCTTGTCGCGGCTGCGGCGGCGCGATCCGCGAGCGCTACTACGACGTCGACGCGGCGACGGTGTGCGAGGCCTGCGTGCAGGTGCTTCGGCATGGGCCCCCGGGCTCGTCGCCTTTCGGACGCGCGGCCAGGGCATTCGCGCTCGGCGGGCTCGCCGCGATGGCCAGCGGTCTCGTCTGGTGGGGCATCCGCGCCGCCACGGGGTACGAGATCGGGCTGATCGCCATCGCGGTCGGTCTCGCGGTCGGCTTCGCGGTGCGCATCGGGAGCGGCCAGATGGGCGGCTTCTTCTACCAGGGCATGGCGATGACGCTGACCTACCTCGCCATCGTCAGCACCTACGTGCCCGATATCATGGACGAGCTCCGCCACCTACCGTCCGAGGAGACCCCGTCCGAGGAGACCAGTCTGCGCTCGGGGCCCTCGGTGGCGCACGCCCAGCCCATGGAGGCCGGCCCGCAGTCGAGGCCGAGCGAGGGGAGCGTCGGGCAGGCCGAGGGAGACGCGCTCTGGACGCCGATCGTCTTCGTGATCGCGTGCTTCATCTCCCTGTTCGCGCCGTTTCTCATGGGCTTCGAGAACATCATCGGGCTCGCGCTGATCGCGTTCGCGCTGTGGGAGGCGTGGAAGGTGAACAAGCGCCCCTACAAGCAGATCTCCGGGCCGTTCGCGCTCGGCGGCGCGCCCGAGGGATGAGCCTCGAGGCGCCGTCCCGGTGCCCCGGCTGCGGGACGCAGTGGGGCCCGCGCGTGCTCGCTTGCCCGGGCTGCGCGAAGCTCGTGCACGCCAGCGCGCTCGAGCGGCTCGCGGCCGAGGCGCGCTCCGCGAGGGACGCCGACGACCGCGACGGCGAGCGCGCCGCCTGGGAGCGCGCCCTGGCGCTCCTGCCCCCCTCCGCCAAACAGGCCTCGACCATCCGTGATCGGGTCGCCGCGCTGGCCCCCGAGCCCGGCGCGAAGGGCGCGAAGTCGAGCCACGCGCCGCGCTGGCTCGCGAGCCTGGGCGCGGTCGGGCTCCTGCTCTGGAAGGCCAAGGCGATCCTCGCGTTCCTCGCCACGAAGGGGAAGCTGATCCTGGCCGGCGCCGCGAGCTGGAAGACGGCGCTGTCGATCTTCGTGTCGTTCGGCGTCTACTGGGTCGCCTGGGGCTGGCCCTTCGCGCTCGGCGTGGTCGGCTCGCTCTACGTGCACGAGCTGGGGCACGTGGTGGCGCTGAAGCGCTACGGCATCCCCGCCTCCGCGCCGATGTTCATCCCGGGCGTCGGCGCCTTCGTGCGGCTCGATCAGCGGCCCGCCACTCCGGTGCAAGACGCGCGCGTCGGGCTCGCCGGGCCGTGGGCCGGTCTCGGCGCCACCCTCGTCGTCTACAGCCTCTACCTCGCGACCGGCCACGCGATCTTCGCCGCGCTCACGCAGGTCGGAGCCTTCCTCAACCTCTTCAACCTCATCCCCGTCTGGCAGCTCGACGGGTCCCGCGGCTTCGCGAGCCTGACCCGCAAGGAGCGCGGCCTCGCCGCCGCCGCGATCGGGGTGGCGATGCTCGCGACCGGCGCGTTCGGCGCGATGCAGTGGCTGCTGGCGATCCCGCTCGTGGCGGCGATCGCGCGGAGCGTGATGGGCGAGGCGCCCGAGACGGGAGACCGCTTCGGGCTCGCGCAATACGTCGTGCTCTTCTTCGCGCTGAGCGCGCTCGCCTCCGTCTCGGTGCCCGGCGCGTCGACCCTGCCGGGCGTCAGCCCTTGAGCTTCGCCTTCAGGAAGCTCACCGTGCGCTCCCACGCGATCTTGGCGTTCGCCGCGTCGTAGCTGCCGAAGGGGTTCTCGTCGTTGAAGAACGCGTGGTGCGTGCCCCCGTAGACGTTGATCTTGGCCTTGCCCCCGGCCTCGCGAATGGCGGCGCCCATCTCGAGCGCCTTCACGGGGGAGGCGAAGTCGTCGGTCTCCGCGTAGTGGCCGAGCACCGGCGCGGTGATCTTCGTGAAGTCGGGCTGGCTCTGGAGCACGCCGTAGAACGGCACGGCGGCGCCGATGCGGTCGCCCTGCTGCGCGGCGAGCTGGATGACGAAGCCGCCGCCCATGCAGAAGCCGACCGTGCCGACCTTCGCGGACGTGACCGCGTCGTGCTTCAGGAGGAAGTCGACCGCGCCGCCGAGGTCGCGCGCGGCGTCCTCCTCGGGCAGCGCCTGCATCATCTTGCCCGCCTCGTCGGCGTCGTGCGCGACCTTGCCGCCGTAGAGGTCGGGCGCGAGGGCCACGAAGCCCTCCTTCGCGAACCGGTCGCAGACGTCGACGATGTGATCGGTCAGCCCCCACCACTCCTGGATGACGATGAGCCCCGGCCCTTTGCCCGACTCGGGCGCCTTCAGGTAGCCGTGCGCCTCGTGCCCGTTGGAGGGGAAGGTGATGTTCTGGTGCGGATTGTCGGTCGCCATTCGCTCTTCTCCCGTCGTGTCCGCCGCTCGGGCAGCGGTTCTGTTCGGCGCGCCGATGCTACCAAGCCTCAACCCCGGAGCCAGTGCTACTCTCGCCGGGTGGGTGCGGTGACGACGGCGGCCCGGCGGATGTTTCGCCGACGGGAGCGGGAGACGCGCGCGCTTCCGCCCGGCCCCTCGTGGCCGCCCGCCGCCCAGCTCACCGCGTGGATGCTGCGGCCCTACCCGACGCTGCAGCACATCCGGCGGCGATACGGGGCGCCGTTCTCGATGCGCTTCCCCAACTACCCGCACATCGTCACCTTCGACGACCCGGAGCACGTCAAGGAGATCTTCACCGGTCCCTGGCGCGAGCTGCACGCGGGGCAGGCGAACGAGACCCTGCGACCGCTCGTCGGGACGCGCTCGCTCCTGCTGCTCGACGGCGAAGAGCACGTGCGCGAGCGCAAGCTGCTGCTGCCCCCGTTCCACGGCGAGCGCATGCAGTCGTACGGCGAGATCATGCGCGAGGTCACCGCGGAGGCGCTGCGGCGCTGGCCGGTGGGGCGCCCCTTCGCGGTGCAGCCCGAGACGCAGGCGATCACGCTCGACATCATCCTCCGCACCGTCTTCGGGGTGAGCGAAGGCGAGGAGCTCGAGCGCGTCCGGCAGGGCATCGATCGGCTCGTGCAGGGCGCCTCGAACCCGGCGTTCCTCGTCCCCTGGCTCCAGCGCGACCTCGGGCCGCGCTCGCCGTGGGGCCGCTTCCTGCGCGCCCGCGAGGCGGCGGACGCCCTGCTCTATGAGCAGATCGAGGCGCGGCGCGCGAGCGCGGCCGAGCGCGACGACGTGCTCTCGATGATGATGACCGCGCGCTACGAGGACGGCCGCGCGATGACGCCGCGCGAGCTGCGGGACGAGCTGATGACCCTGCTCGTGGCGGGACACGAGACCACGGCCACGTCGCTCGCGTGGGTGTTCCACCACCTCATCGAGCACCCTCACGTGCAAGCGCGGGTGCACGAGGAGCTCGATGGTCTCCCTGGCGATGGTGTCTCCGCGGACGGCGCGCACGACCTCCCGTACCTCGACGCCGTCATCAAGGAGACCATGCGGCTGTCGCCCGTGATCGCGTCGGTGGGCCGGGTGCTCTCTGCGCCGCGGAACATCGGCGGGTGGGACCTGCCCGCCGGCACGATGGCCGTGCCCTCCATCTATCTCGTGCACATGAACCCGCGGGTCTGGCCCGAGCCCACGCGCTTCGATCCCGAGCGTCACCTCGGCCAGCGCACGAGCCCGTACACGCACTTCCCCTTCGGGGGCGGGATCCGGCGCTGCATCGGCATGGCGTTCGCGCTCTACGAGATGCGCGTGGTCCTCGCGACCGTGCTCCGGCGCCACGGCGTCCGTGCCGCGCCCGGCGTCCGCATCGTCCCGCGCCGCCGCAGCGTCACGATGGCGCCGTCACACGACATGCCCCTCGTGCTCGAGCGCCGCTGAACACGCCGCTGAACACCCCCGACAGAGCGCGGCGTTCTGATACCGTCCCCGCCGTGCTGGCTGGGAAGCGAATCGCGATCGTGATGCCGGGCATCGACGTGGCCTCCACGATCGAGCGCACCGTGCGCGCCATCCCCGAGGACGTGGCGGATGAGATCTTCTTCGTCGACGACGGCAGCACCGATGACTCGGTCGCCATCGCCAAGCGCCTCGGGTGCACCGTGATCTCCCACACCCGGAACATGGGCTACGGCGCGGCGCAGAAGACCGGCTACCGCGAGGCGCTCGCCAGCGGCGCGGACGTCGCGGTGATGGTTCACCCGGACTTCCAGTACAAGCCCGAGCTCGTGCCGGCGATGGCGTCGATGGCGGTGCACGGCGGCTACGACGTCGTGCTCGGATCGCGCATGCTCGTGCGCGGCGCGCTCGCCGGCGGCATGCCGCGCTGGAAGTGGGTCGCCAACCGCAGCCTCACGGTGACCGAGAACCTGATGATGGGCGCGGGGCTGAGCGAGTACCACACGGGCTATCGCGCCTTCACGCGGCGCGCGCTCGAGACCTTGCCCCTGGCCGACAACCGCAACGACTTCGTCTTCGACAACGAGACCCTCGCGCAGGCCATCTGGCTCGGTCTGCCCATCGGGGAGATCTCGTGCCCGGCCAACTACTTCGACGAGATGCAGACCATCACGTTCCTGCCCGGCGTTCGCTACGGGCTCGGCTGCCTCTCCACCGCGTCGCGCTTCCTCCTGCACCGCCTGGGCAAGCCGACGTCCATGCTCGATCCGAACGGCCGGCGCCTCGACGCGTGGACCGAGGGCCGACGGGTCTGAGCGCTTCAGAGCAAGCCGGCGAGGCGTGCCCGCTCACGCGCCCAGCCGCGCGCGTCGTCGAGCCCGGTGAACACTTCCGTCGGCGTGCTCTTGTCGCGCCGCAGCCAGTTGTACGCGGTGACCATCCCGCGCATGAGCCCGTTGGCGACGACGACCGCCTCGCCGACCAGCACGCCGGGGAAGGCCTCGGTCAACCGGTCGATCCCCTCGGCGACGCGCTTCCGGTTCGCCGCGTGCGCCACGGCCAGGCTCACCGCGCGGATGTCGACCACGGTGACGAAGCGCCCCCGCTCGAACACGCGGCCGATCCGCTCGAGGTAGCGGTCGATCCCCTCCACCGGTGAGTCGGCGGGGTAGACGATGCTCACCAGCGGGAAGCCGCTCGCGTCGATGAGGAACTCGCCCGGGGCCAGCGCTGGAGAGTCGTCGTCGGAGCCTGTTTCCTTCATGGCGCGGAGCGATCGTTGATCGGCCCCGGCCTCGGAGCAAGAACGGGCCTCAGAGCATGAACGGGTACGTGACCCGGAAGCTCGCGCGGGTGAACGGCGGGACGTGAGCCTGCCGGAGCGCGCGCGCCACGCACGAGCGGACGGGCGGCGGGACGTCGCCGCCGGTGACCGATGCGCTGCGGACGCTGCCCTCGCTCGCGAAGGTGACCTCCACGACGACGCGGCCCGCGCCGCCGTCCCCACAGCCACGCACCGCCGCGCTGACTCCGTCCATCGCCCGCCGGACGTCGCCTCGGCCCGGCGTCTCGGGACCGACGGGCGCGGTCGGGCGCGCCGGTCGACGCGGCGCGACGTCCGGGTTCACGGCGTCCTCGACCAGCTCGGTCAGGCTGCGCTCGCGCGGCGGGCTCGGCGAGCTCGGAGGCGTCGGGCGCGCGATGCGCTCCGACCGAGGCCGGGTCCGCGGCGCCGGGCGCTCGCTGCGGGTGGATGGCGTGACGACCGGCGCGTCGGCGCCGTCGGTCGACGCGGTCTCCGACGAGCTCGTCTCTGGCGACTCCACCTCGGGCGGCGGCTGCACGGCGGCCGGCGCGATCGCGCCCGTGGCCGCCGTCGTGGGGGCGGACGCTGGCTGCGCCGCCTCTCGAACCTGCGGCGGGGCCGTCGGCGCCTCCGGACGCGTGAGCGCGACGACCGTCACCGCCGCCGCGGCGAGCACCGCGATGACGCCCACGGCCCCGGCCACGATCACGACCGGGTTGCGCTTCGGCGGCTCGGCCGGCGCGATCACCGGCGCCCCGAGGCCGGCCGCGGGCGCCCCGATCGCGAGGAGATCGTCGACGCGATCGGCGGGCTCGGGCGACGCGCTGCGCATCGGAGACGCGGCGAGCGCGCGGATGTCGATCAAGCCCGAGCCCTCCGTGCGGGCGGGCGCCTTCGACGTCTCGGGCGACCGCGCGGGCGTGAGGCTCGAGAGGTTCGAGAGCGAGAAGAGCACCGAGCTCTCGTTGCGCGTCCCCGTCAGCGAGGCGTCGGGCGGCGCGAAGGGAGACGGCTCGGGCTGCGACGCGAAGAGATCGGGCGGCGCGAAGACGTCGGCCCAGGGCTGCCAGTCGGCCATGCCCTCACGCCAGACGAGCGTCTCCGCGGCGACCTCCCCTGCGTCCCGCTTTCGCTCCATGGCGCCCTCGGTCCACGGCCCCGACTGCGCGCCGGCGATCAGCGCGTACCAGACGCCGCCGTCTCCGTCCGGCGCCTGGACCTGGTCGCCGCGGATCACGATCGGCGTCGAGCACTTCTTGCACCGGATCTTGAACGCCCGCCCCGCCACCTTCTCGTCCGCGATCGCGTACTTCGCGTCGCACGTCTCGCACTGAACCTTCATGCCCTCGCCCTCCGGACGGACCGCGCCGCCCTTCCCGGACCTCGGCCCGGGTGCCTTCGCTCGGCGCGGCGGCGTCGCCACCTGCGCCCGCACCTACGAGAGACACGGCCCCGGGCGACGCCTTGGGTGATTTCTCGCGTCTTGCCGAGGCGGCTCGCAGTGCATAGAGCCACGGACATGCGACACGCCGCCCCCCTGGTCTTGCTCTCGCTCCTCCTGTTCGGCTGTGACGGCACGAGCGCCGAGCCCTCGACCGAAGCGCCCACCGAAGAGCCCGCCGCCGGCGGCGAGGAGGCGCCCGCGGACGACATCCCTCCGCCGTCGACGCGGCGGACCTCACCGGACGGGATGTGCGGCGGCATCGCGGGCTTCGAGTGCCCGGAGCGCCAGTGGTGCGACATGGACGGCGACTACCCGGACGCGAGCGGCACGTGCCGGCCCGAGGGCGAGTGCGACACGGCCGCCGACTGCGACAGTCAACAGCTCGTGCACGCGATGTGCGTCGGCGCGTGGGCTTGCGCGGACGGGCGCTGCAGCTGGGAGTGCAGCTGACGACCGCCTCACTCGGGGATCGACGTGGCGGTGTCGTCGCGATCGGCCCAGAGCGCGTCGATGGTCGCGGGCGGCAGCAGGTCGCTCTCGAAGGCGAGCGTCCGCTCGAGCGCGGGCTGGGCGTCCGCCGCCACCTCCTCCGATCGCGCGCCTCCTTCGAACGCGTCCCCGCGGGCGCGCAGCGCGTCGCTCGCCACCTGACGGACGGCCGAGTACGGGTCCTGGAGCAGCCGCGCGACGGCGGGACGGAGCCCGTCCGTGTCCGACGCCTCTCGCGCAGGCTCCCAGCGCACGTGCCACGCGGCCAACGCGCGCTGCACCCCGTCGCCGCGCAGCATCCACACCGCGCCCGCGGGCAAGCTCTCGTGCGCATCTCCGAACGTGGGACGCGGCTGCCCGTACCACTCCGCGAGGTGGTCTGCGGTCCAGCCGAGCGAGCGGTCGAGGTGGCAGAGGTTGCACGCGTTGGGGCGCTGTCGACCGGCCGCGCCGCTCGCCGTCGGCCCGTCCATGCGGTGGTTGCGCGTCGCCATCAAGAGCCCGTAGCTGGTGTGGGGCATGTGGCACTGGACGCAGCGGCTGCCCTCGCTCTCGGGCGCGTGGTGCGTGTGCGCCTCGAGATCATCGCGCTCCTCGGCGTGACACTGGGTGCACATCGCGTCCGACGCGCGCGCCGGGTCGACCTGCTTGTCGGGCTCCCCGTCGTGCATCGAGTGGCAGCTCGTGCAGTCCATCTCGCCCTCGAGGTAGCAGCCCGATCGGATCATCGACGTGTACTCGCGCCCCGCCACGCGGACCGAGCCGTCGCGCCAGAACGCCTCCACCGTGTCGAGGGTGTCGCTGTCGAGGTGATCGAGGTCCGCCTCGCCCGCGTGCCGATCCGCGGTGAGGTGCACGGCCGTGATGTCGTAGTGGTCCGAGAGGCGCTGTCCGGGTCGGAAGTCGGTGTGGTCGTCCGGCGACTCGTCGTCGGGGTAGATGGCGTGGCAGTAGCCGCAGACGCTCGCGCTCGCCTCGTGCGGCAGGCGGCGCGGGTTGACGATCGAGTCGTCCCCTGCGCCACGCAAGTGAAGCTGATAGCGGCGCGCAGGAGATCGGTTGAGGCGCGCGTGCTCGTCGCCGGGCCCATGGCACTGCTCGCAGCTGATGCCCAGCTCGACCACGGACGTGTCGACGTCCTCGCCCATGCCCTGGCTCGTCGGATCCCACGGGCCACCGGTCGTGTGGCAGGCGACGCACCCCTCGGCCCAGACGTAACGGCGCAGGTCGTCCTCGGGATCGGGGGGCGGGCCGAGGAAGCTGTCGGCGTTGGCGATCCAGCGGCCCTCGCGGATGACGTAGACGAAGGGGAACTGCTCGAGCTTTCCGTCCGCGGACTGCACCCAGTAGGCCTGCAGATGGTGCGAGCCCGTGGTCATGATCACGCGGCGCGCGGCGGGGTGGTCGCGCCACGCGTCGCCCTCGGGCGGCCGCGGGTCCTCCGCGTCGAGCTCCAGCGCGTAGAAGCGATCCGCGTCGCGCAGCACCGTGAAGTAGCGCCCCCGCTCGTGCAGCACGCGGCCGTCGAAGGGGGCGCGCACGGCGTCGGCGGTGGCGACCTGGGTCATCGTGCGGTGAAACGAGTCGTGCCACGACGCGTGCTGGCCGGGGTGACACGCGCCGCACGCGTTGCTCGAGAGGTAGCCCTCGCGCGGTCCGATCGCGGGCAGCGGGCTGGTCAGCTCCGCGTCCGCGCCGCTCGGCAGGAGCGCGAAGGTGACGCCCGCGCCGAGCACCGCGCCGAAGACCCCGAACGCCGCGCGGTCGACGAGGCGCAAACCGCGGCCGATCGCGACGGCGGTGACGAAGCAGACCGCGGCCACGCCGACGGTCCACAGCACCGCGACGATCACCCGCGCCTCCGGAGGGAGAGCGCGGTCAGCAGCACGCCCGAGAAGAGCGCGATCGCGCCGAGGGGCACGAAGGCGATGCCCACGCCCGGATCTCCGCCCGCGATGCCGAAGCCGCCGAGGAAGAAGCCGACCGGCAACAGCACGCTCGCGGCCATCAGCGCGCGCGACGCGAAGATGGGCTGCAGCCCGCCCGGCTGCCAGAGGTGCAAGGTGGCCGCGAACGCCACGTGCACCAGCCCGAGGAGCACGCCGTGCGCGTGGGCCAGCGTCCACATCAGCCGCCGCGTCTCGTTGGCCGCGTCGAGATAGAAGCCGACCTTGAAGCCGTGCAGCGCCTCGAGCGCGATCCCGAGGGTGAGGAACACGAGCAGCGACCACCATCCGAAACGGAGGTGGAGCCCGACTCTTCCGATGGGGGCGCGCTGGGTCACGGCATCACAAACATCGCGCGCGAACGCGCCGGGTGTCCAGGCTGGTGCAGACCGACCCTCCCTGGCCGGCGCGGCTTGGGTCGTTGACGGCCAGCCTGCGGCTCCGTAGCGTCTTGCCCGTGAGCGAACGAGACGCGATCGCCGTCATCGGCCTGGGCTACGTCGGCACCGTCGTGGCCGCTTCGCTCGCCTCGGCCGGGCGCCAGGTCATCGGCGTCGATCGCCGGCCCGAGCTGGTCGATGCGCTGTGCGAGGGCGTCGCGCCGATCCCCGAGCCCGGGCTGCCCGAGCGGCTGGCTCGCGCGCGCATGCAGGGGACGCTCCGCTGCACGACGGACCTCGCGTCGGCGGTGAAGGCGTCGGCCGCCTCGCTGGTCTGCGTCGGCACGCCCGTGGGCGCGGACGGAAAGCTGGTCGAGACCGACGTGCTCGAGGCGTGCGAGGCGATCGCCCGCGCGGCGGAGGGCCCGCACGTCATCGTGATCCGCAGCACCGTGCCGCCCGGCCTCCACGCGCGGGCGAGCGCGCGGGTGGCGGCGGTGAGCCCCGCGGTGGGCGTCGCGCTCAACCCCGAGTTCCTTCGCGAGGGCAACGCCATCGCCGACCACGAGGAGCCGGAGCTGATCGTGTTCGCGACGGAGCACGCGCACGCGGCGAGCTTCATCGAGGCGCTCTACGCGGAGCAGCGGGACCGTCTTCACCGCACCGACCCGGCGACGGCGGAGGTGCTCAAGCTGGTCAACAACGCGTGGCACGCGGCGAAGGTCGCGTTCGCGAACGAGGTCGCCCGCGTCACCCGCCCGATCGGCGTCGACCCCTTCGCGGTGATGCGCCTCCTCTGCGCGGACGAGAAGCTCAACACCAGCGCCGCGTATCTCCGGCCTGGGCTCCCTTTCGGCGGCGCGTGCCTCACCAAGGACGTCGCCTCGCTCGCCGCCCACGCGGCCGAGCACGCGGTCGACGCCCCGCTCCTCGGCTCCTTGCTGCGCTCGAACGACGCGCACCTCGACTACCTGGTCGACGCGGTGATGAAGCACGCGCCGCAGCAGGCCGCGATCGTCGGCGTCGGCTTCAAGCCCGGCGCGTCCGACGTGCGCGACAGCGCCCCGGTCAAGCTGGTGCACCGGCTGCTCGACGCTGGCGTGCACGTCACGGTGGCGGACGCGGGCATCCTCGACGCGACGGTCCCGCCGCTGGGCATCGACGCCCTGCGCGCCGCGCTCGGAGACCCGCGCGCCCAGGCCGCGCCGAGCGTCGCGCACGCCGTCGCCGGCGCGGACGTCATCGTGGTCGGCCACCCCTGCGAGGCGGACCGCCGCCAGCTCGTCGAGCTCGCCCCTGCGGTGCCGATCCTCGACGCCGCGGGCGAGCTCTCCCGCAAGCTCAGCGACGAGGAGCGCGAGAAGCTCGCCCCGGTCGTCGTGCTCTCGCGCGGCTGATCGTCGCCGGACGCTTCAACTCGCCTGTAGGCACGAGGCGCCTTGGCCGTGTCCTCGCCGTCGCTCCCGGCCTGAGCTCCACGGGTTGACGGATTCGATCGTGCCCGATGCAGCCGGAAGCGGCGCGCGCGGTTCCCTTAGGGACGCGGGAGCGGGTGCGGGCGCGGCAGCGGCAGCGGAAGCGGAAGCGGAAGCGGAAGCGGCAGCGGCAGCGGAAGCGGAAGCGGAAGCGGAAGCGGAAGCGGAAGCGGAAGCGGAAGCGGAAGCGGAAGCGGAAGCGGAAGCGGAAGCGGAAGCGGAAGCGGAGGCAGGCGCGGAGGCGGGCGCGGAGGCGGG
>SHBB01000268.1 GCA_004213565.1 Sandaracinaceae bacterium | reverse complement strand
GAGTTGACCCGGAGCGACGTCGCCCCGAGCGCGCGGTGCAGTCGGCTCCTCGCGTCGACCGTGATGTGCTTGCGCGCGAGGAGCTGCCGCCGCGGCGAGTGGCGCGGGAACTCGGCGCGCAGGTCCTGGAAGAGCGTCCCGCCGAGGTACACGTTCAAGAGCTGCGCCCCGCGGCAGATCCCGAGCACCGGGAGCCGTCGCCGGACGGCCCCGTCGAGCAGCGCCCACTCGAGCGCGTCCCGCTCCGGATCGAGGCGCGCCTCGACCTCGGCCTCCTCGCGATAGCGCCGGGGATCGATGTCCTCGCCCCCGCCGAGGATCACCGCCCGCGCGTCGTCCCACGGGATCTCGCCGTCGCGCGGCCGCACGCGCCGCGTCTCGCCGCCCGCCGCGCGCACCATCATGCGCGTCAGCTGGTAGGCGATGCGCCCGCGCCGCCGGGGCGCGCTGACCAGCACCCGCGGCCTCACGTCCAGCCCACCGCCGCCTTGAGCCCGTCGAGCAGGTCGGGCTCGGTCCGCTCCCGCCAGCGGCGACGCGCGGACTCGAGGCGCTCGGCGTCGCTCGCGAGCGTCTCGATGAGGCGCCAGGTCCGCCACTCGTCCAGGAGCGACCAGCCCTCGTCGCCCACCCGGCTGTTGCAGAGCCGATAGTGGAAGGTGGGCCGCGCCTTGACCGCGGGGTCGGGCACGACGGCTCGCACCCGCGCCTCATCCAGATGGGCGAAGAGCGGGAGCATGTCGAGCGCGCGGTTCCGCGTGGGGTTGAAGCGGAGGTAGTCGTCGATGAGCGTCGCGAGGTCGGGCGCGTAGCCCTCGCTCATCAGACGCTGGAGGTAGTCGAGGGGGAACGGGTCGATGAACGGCGTGACCCGCCGCGACGGATCCACCTGCAGGCGCTCGACGAGCTCGCGATAGAGCAGCGCGAAGGCCTGGATGTGGGCGCGGATCACGTCCGCGCGCGGATCGAGCAGCTCGGGGTTGAAGTGCACCCCGAACGCGAAGCGCAGCGCGTCGAAGGTGCCGCGACCGCCGGCCTCGGCGAACGCGCGACAGACGTCGTCCAGCACCGGCAGGTCCGCGCGGGGCATGGGCGGCGAGACGAGCTCACACGGCACCCACTCGATGGCCACCGCCTCGATCGCGTCCGCCGTCAGCTCCGCGAGCGGGCTCGGTCGCGCGCCCCACCCCTTCGCGATCTCCTTGAGCGGCCGCGAGTCCAGCTCGACGCGGAATTGCCCCCAGCGCGTCTCGATGGAGCGCTCGTAGCGCGAGACCGCCGTGGCGACCCCGCCGAGCTCGCGCGTCGCGATCTCCGCCGCGCGCTCGAGCGCGAGGCCGCCGAGCTCGATCTCGACCCCGACCCGCCCCTGCTCCGATGGCTGTGACACGCCCGGCACGTGTGCGCGACGCGTGCCACGTCCAGCGGTGGTGGCTGTGAGGCGAGGAGGCGACGCGAAACGCCACACCTGGTCCCCACGCCGAGGCGTTCTTGCTCCCCGTCGAGGCCACTCGGATGGTCGACCTTCGACGAGAAATGCTCGCGATCAGCCTTCTGCCGTCGATCTCGACGAGAAATGCTCGCGACCGAAAGTCGCCCGCCGCCCGGCTTCTCCCGTCGATTCTCCCGGGCGGCGACTCGCGGCAGCCTCCGCCGAGCTCGGCCCGGCGTCGGACGCTGGGCGGCGGCGGCGAGTCGGCTGCCATCGCGGGCGTCGGACGCGGACCGCCTTCCGAGCCGGCTCCGCCCCCGAAGTTGCGCTGCCTGCCCGAGTCCGCTTCCGCGGCCGAGCCCGAGGTCCGAGTCCGCCTCCGCGACCGAGGGCGAGTCCGCGACCGCTTCCGCTTCCGCTTCCGCTTCCGCGACCGCTTCCGCTTCCGCGACCGCTTCCGCGACCGCTTCCGCGACCGCTTCCGCGACCGCGTCGGCGACCGAGTCTGCGGCCGCTTCCGCGACCGCATCGGCCGAAGCGACCGAGGCGGTCGCTCACGCCAACTCCGACGCTGTCGCCGACTGCGTTGGGTCGCGCATCGCGCTGACGATGGGCCGCGAGGACGCGGCCCTCGCCGTCTTACTCCGCCTGGATGCGGTACGCGTTGGCGGCGTCGGAGTAGCCGTAGACCCGCACGAAGAACGGGCCGGTGGCCGTGACGGTCTCTTCGTTCTGCACGCTCGTGCTCGAGTCGAGCCGGGTCCCGTCGGCGGAGACGGCCTCGAGGTCGAGGTCGCCGGCGGCGTGCTCGAAGGTGATGCGCACGGTCACCTCGCCGGTGGCCTCGACGCGGAACCAGTCCTCTTCGCCCGCGCAGATCCGCGCGTCGTTCCAGTCGCCGCTCGCGAGCGCGGTGGCGTCGCTCTGGGTCGAGCCGCCGGTCGCGTCGCAGCCGAGGCCGGCCGGGGGCGGCTCCACGGGAGCGCCGAGGGCGCAGTAGTCGGTGCCGGCGCGGGCCGCGTCGACGGTGTCCTGGGGCACGTCGCGCTGGGCGCAGGTCTCGTCCTCGCTCCAGGCGTTCCACTCGCCGGCGCGGCCGAGCGACTCGGCGTGGGTCTGCCAGCGGGCGTAGCCGTCGGTCTCGGCGCGGAAGACGCTCGGGGAGACGCACATCTCCATCGCCGCCGCGTCCGCCTGCTCCTTCTCGGCGTAGTCCATGATGATGCCGTGCATCGCGGCCGTGCTGCGGTTCCAGCAGCAGGTGCGCGACTCCTCGTAGACGAGGGCGGCGAAGACGTAGTCCTCGAGGGTGCGGTAGGTCGCGTCGACGGTGGGCCGGTCCATGCCCTGCTCGCTCATGACCTCGTAGAGGCTGTCGAACGCGTCCTCGCGGCGGATGCGCGCCGCGCAGCTCGCCGGGTAGTTGCGCAGGTGCTCACGCGCGGCCTCGACGGCCAGGAGCGCGACGTCGCGGCGCTCCTCCGGCGAGAGGCTGCGGAGGATCTCCTCGAAGCGGGCCGGGCGCGCCGCGATGGCCTCGTGGTCGGCGTCGTTGATGAAGTCCTCGCGGTCGGCCACGGGGACCTCGTTGCGCCAGCGGCCGTCGCGGAGGACCGCGCTGCGCCAGCGCTTCAGGCCGCCGCCGAGGGCCGCGTAGGGCTCGCCGTCGCTGCTCTCGCCCGGGCCGCCGGTGGTGTCGGTGGTGAAGCTCGAGCGGGCCCGGTTCGGGTCCTCCCAGACCGGCTCGCGGCGCGGCATCGAGCCGCTCGCGATGGCCACCTCGAGCGCGTCCTCCGCGTGGCGCGTGACCCGCATGACCGGCATCACGTGGCCGATGCCGCGGCGCTGCCAGCGCTTGAGCAGCACGTCGCCGGGGGCGATCGCCTCGGGGCGCACGTGGAACATGTTCGCGCCGTCCGCGAGGTTGGTGCTGCCGAAGTAGAGGAGCAGCAGGCGCATGAAGTAGCCGACGCGCTTGTTGAGGAAGATCTCGTCGAAGTAGGCGCCCGCGCCCACCTCGCGGCCGTCGGTCGAGAGGAACTCGATCGCGTCGTCGTCGCCGAGGCGGTATCCGCGCAGCCGGCTGTCGCTCGGCCACGGCTGACCCGGGCTCCAGTCGCCCTCGTAGTCGCGGTAGCTGCTGCGGAAGGTGGGGAACTTGCCGACGCGCTCACCGCTCGCGTTGATGAAGCCGAAGTGGCCGACGTAGAGCGCCTGGCGGCCCTCGCTGTCCCAGCCCTGCACGTAGAACGGCAGGTGGTACCAGCTCGCGAAGGCGGCGCGGAGGAGGTACGCGACCTCGGCGCACTCGAGGGTGGGCGCGTGGAAGCTGCGCTCGCCGTAGGGGGTGGTCATGATGAAGGTCTGACCCGAGCCGTGGTGGCGATCCTCGAGCTCGAAGCTCGCGACCCAGAGGTCGAACTTCTCTTCCCAGTCGAGGCCCGAGTCCTCGCCCCAGGCCATGCCGGCCCGACGCGCGGCGGCCGTGTCCGTGTCCGCCCACGCGTTCGACACCGACCAGACCTCGGTGGCCACGCCGGCCGAGACCCGGGGTCCGCGCGCCGCGCTGCCGTCGTACTTCCCGTCCGCCGGGACCTCCGTGAAGGGGCCGTTGACGCCGGTCTCGGCGACGGCCTCGTCGAGGGCGCTCGGCGCGCAGCCGAGAGCGAGGAGAGCGAAGAGCGGGATGGAACGATGAAGCACGAGGAACCTCCGGAAATGCGCCGCGGGAAGCTAGTGCATGCATCGTACCGGATCCAGCCGCGGTGATTGCTGGGGATTTGTGGGATGATGGGGTGGCTACGCGAGCTGCCGGTGGAAGGGGTGGGCGGTCCCCGCGGTTGCCATCGGTGCTTGCCACCGGCCCCGTCCGGGACGAGATCGGGAGTCACATGAAGGACGTCTGGCGCACGGAACAGGAGGAGCTCGACGACTGGGTGAAGGTCGTCGACCGCCTCCCGTTCGTCTCCTCGGTGAAGCGGGACTTCAACGCCCTGCGGCGGCTCCTCTACGATCGACGCGCCCCGCGCGTGGTCGCGGTCGGCGCCCCCGGGAGCGGCCGGACCGCGCTCGCCAACGCGCTCCTCCACGCGATGACCTTCGGGGACAGCGGCGTGATGCCCGCACCCGACCCGGGCCGCTGGGTCCACATCGACGCCAGCGGCCGCCGCCTGGACTGGATGGAGCTGCCGGCGTCGGAGGGCGAGGACGCGCTGCTCGAGCTCGCGCGGCGCGGCTTCGAGGAGCAGCGCCCCGACCTGCTGCTCGGGGTGCTCGAGGCCGGGACCGAGCGCGACGCCGGCGCCAAGCTCAAGGACGCGCTGCAGGCCCTGCAGAAGCACCTCGACCGCGACGGCGACAAGGCGCCCGTGGTGATCGTCGTGACGAAGGCCGACGGAGTGCCGCCCGGCTACGTGCCCCTGCCCTACCCGCAGGAGAAGACCCAGGGCATCGAGCTGGCGCTCCAGAGCGCGCGCAAGACCCTGGCCGAGCTCGGGCAGCCCGACGACGCGTTCCTCGCGGCCAGCGCGCTGCCCAACGGCGACGTCAGCGCCCCGCGGTACAACGTCGAGGCGGTCGGCGAAGCGATCGTGGAGCGGCTCCCCGAGGCGGCCCAGCTCGAGGCGGTGCGCGCGTTCGAGGTCGGCCGGGAGGCCCGCCGACGCGTGGGGCGCGCCCTGGTCAACAGCTGCTCGGCCCTCGCGGTGACGGTCGGCCTCGCGCCGATCCCCTTCGCCGACGCGTTCGTCCTGCTGCCGCTCCAGGCCGCGATGGTCACCGGGATCGCCTACCTCAGCGGCCGGCCCTGGGATCGCAAGGCGGCGAGCGAGTGGCTGGCGTCCGTGGGCGTGGTGGGCGGCGCCGGGCTGGGCCTGCGCTGGGGCGCGCAGCAGCTGGCCAAGCTCGTGCCAGGGGCCGGCAGCCTCGTGGGCGCAGGGGTGGCGGGCGCGGGCACCCTCGCGATCGGCCGGAGCGCGATGGCCTACTTCATCGACGGCCCCGGCCGGCTCGACCAGCAGCGGCCGCAGCTGTCTGCTGGTTGAGAGGGCCCGACGACCACCCACGGTCAGCACCCACCGTCAACACAAGGCATCTTTGCCGACGCACAACCCTCTCTGCTCCCGCGGGGGCGACTTCGGCGCTATGTTCCGGCCGTGGAGACGCTGCTTCGAGAGACGATCGAGACGCTCGCCTCGGATCCGAGGGTGCGCATCGCGTTCGTGGTCGACGGCGCGGGGCGCGTGGTCGCGGTGGCCGGAGAGGCCGAGGGCGCCGACATGCAGTGGCTCGCGCACGTGGCGACGCCGGAGCTCGAGGCGCGGCTGGGCGGTCTCCTGCGCGAGGGATCCGGCTATGTCCGGTCCGCGCTCGAGCCGGAGACGGGCTGCGTGATCCACCTGCTGCTCGTGGCGCGGCGCCTGGCGCTGATCGCGTTCGTGGAGGGCTCGACCCCGGCCGACGCCATCGCGCTCGATCGCTTCGGCGCGCGCCTCGAGGAGGCCCTCGCCGCCGACCCCGACGCGGCGGAGCGCTACCCGGTCATCGGGCCGGAGCTGCTGCTGGACGCCTGAGGGGGCTCCAGCGCGCGCCTGCGTCGAGGCCCGCGTCGCTCGCCGCGTCGAGCGGTCCACCGTCGGGGCACTCCCACCAGGGCCCGGCGTCGGGGAACGATCCGTCCGGCCACCCCGCCTCGGGCAGCCCCGCGTCCGGCCAGCCGGCCCCCATCGGCCAGCCCGGCGGCGCGCACGGCCGCACGCCCCCGTCGAGCAGGCCTCGCCGCACCCCCTGGTCGACCAGCACGCCCAGCTCCTCGGCCAGCCACGCGTGGAGCTGATCGTTCATCTCGTCGGTCATCTCGTGCGCCACGCCGTCGAAGAGCACCAGCTCCGCGTCGAACTCCCGCTCCTGGAGCAGGGCGTAGACCTCCTCGGTCGGGCTCACCGAGATCACCGTGTCGGCGGTCCCGTGCATGCCCCGGATCCGCGGATGGGCGATGTCGTCCCGCTTGTACGCGGGCACGAGCGCGGGCGGCAGCCACGCCGCGAGCGGGAACGCGGCCTGCACGGTGTCCGAGTGCTGCATGGCCAAGGTAAAGGTGAGCAACCCACCCTGCGAGAACCCGACGATCATCGGCTTGCCCACCGTCGGGAGCGTCACCCGCAGCTCGTGCAGCATGCGCGCCACCTGGCCCGCCCGCGCGAGCATCGAGGTCGTGAGGCGGTCGACGAGGTTCTGGCCGACCCGCACCGGCAGCCACTCGAAGCCGTCGCCGAGCGGATCCGGCGCCTGGGGCACGATCACGCGCAGGGGCGCGCCGAGCCCCCAGAAGGGCCCGCCGGGGATGCGGGCGCGGTCGCCGCGGCCGTGGATGAGCACCGCCATCGGCATCGGATCGTCGAAGTTGGCGCCCCGCCCGAAGACCGCCTCGACGTAGTAGAGCCCCTCCGCCCAGCCGGTCCGCACCTGCAGCCCGGGCACGTCTCCTTCGAGCGCGGGCAGCCCCGCGTCGGGGATCCCGGAGTCGAAGCGGAGCTCCTGGGTGAGCGCGCGGATGGCGCGGCTGCTCGCCACCTCGGTCGCGAAGTCGGCGGGCGCGGGAGGCGGCCACGCGGGCTGGTCCTCGACCTCTCCCGTGAACAGCGGATCGAGGTGGTGCGACTTCCGCGGCGCGATCGCCCACCAGATCGCGCCCGCCGCGAGGAGCGCGATGGCGATCATCGCGCCGAGCGCCAGGTACCGCTGCCGCCGGTGAGGCACGGGCGGACTCTACATCGTCCGCGCCCGGGCGCCGCTGCCTTCAGGTGCCCTTCGGGTAGCCGACCATCACGCGCTGCTCCGGGTCCCAGAGCTTCTGGCGGAAACAGGCGACGATGTCCCTCGGGTGCAGCGACGTCACGTGCGGCACCTGGAGCTCGGGGATGCCCTTCATCGCCTCGGGGAGGCGGTAGAACGGGATGCCCGGGTTGAGGTGGTGCACGTGGTGGTAACCGATGTTCCCGGTGAGCCAGCCCATGATGGGCCCGGTCTTCATGTAGCTCGAGGAGTGGAGCGCGGCGTGGGTGTACTCCCACTCGTGTCGCGGCTGCACGTCCATCTCGGGGAAGTTGTGCTGCGCGTAGAAGAGGTACGCGCCGGTCGCGGTCGCCACGAAGAGCGGCAGGAAGTACGCGAAGAAGAAGACCTGGAAGCCGAACGCCCACCAGAGCGAGACGGTGAGGGCCAGGTTCACGACCACCGCGAGCGCCGAGTCCCAGTTCTTCTTCGGGTTCCGGAAGAACGAGCTGAGGCACATGCCGTAGAGGAAGATCGTGAAGTAGCCGAACAGGATGGTCAGCGGGTGGCGGATCAGCTTGTACATGAACCGCTCCTTCCCGCTCAGCTTCGACCACATCTCGGTGGTGACCATGAGGTAGCTGCCCACGTGCGAGCCCACGATCTTCGCGGTGTGCGCGTGGTGGTAGTTGTGGGTCTGGCGCCAGACCTTCGGCGGGGTCAGCACGAGCACGCCGTAGGCGAACATCACCCACTTGGCGACCTTGGAGCCGCGCAGCAGCGAGTTGTGCATGAAGTCGTGATAGAGGATGAACGCGCGCACGATCACGAGCCCGTTGAGGAGCGCGACGGGCAGGCGGATCCACCACTGAGGCGTGACGGCGGCCAGCGCGGTCAACCCGGCGATCACGCCGAAGGTCTCCAGCACGTGGAACCAGCTGCGCGCCTTGCTCTCCTTCTGGAAGGGCTTGCTCGCGGCAATGAGCTCTCGTCCTGACCTCATTCGCTCTCTCCGCTTCAGTTCTCTGACCCCGGGACCGCGCAGATCGCTGCGCAGGTCGCTATGCGGCTCCCAGACGGGAGTGCGAAGTCTGTTACGCACCGCGTCAATGGGTCGGACCGGGAAACCCCGGATCCGCGCATCTCTATGACACCCCGAGCGAGCCTCGGCAGCGTCCGGCGTGAGGAGATGCACGACGGATGCCAGCGCGAGCACTGGAAATCAGGAGGTTTTCGGCCGATCGGCCGGCTACTGGAGCCGCCACCCGACCAGGCCGGTCACTCCATGAAATACTGGGCGACGACCGCGAGCGCGATCAGCGAGAACACGATGCCCATCATCACCAGGCCGCCGCCCGTGCTGACGTTGTCTCCATCGGGATCCGGCACGCCGGGCGCGAGGGGGCGGCTCCCGGCCGCGCGCTCCTCGGGGGCCGCGGCCTCTTCCTCCGCGCCCTCTTCGAGCCCCTCGTCCTCCTCGGACGCGATCTCCTCGGCGGCCTCGGCCTGCTTCTTCGGGCCGCTTCCGCGACGCTTCTTCCGCTTCGCCATGTCTCCGGAGCCTTAGCACACGAAGTCGGATCGGGTACGTTCGCGCCCGTGGCCGACATCGTGAACCCAGACAGCCTCGCGCCGCCGCGCGGTTACTCCAACGGCATGATCCTGACCGGCGGGCGCGTGCTCTTCGTCGCCGGGCAGATCGGATGGACGCGCGAGGCGAAGCTCGTCGCGAGCGACCTGCCGGCCCAGTTCGACCAGGCGCTCGCGAACGTGATGGACGTCGTGCGCGAGGCCGGCGGGGCGGCGGAGCACGTGGGCCGGCTGACGATCTACGTGACCGACAAGCGGGCCTACCTCGCCGACACCAAGGCGATCGGCGCCGCCTACCGCCGCCACATGGGCAAGCACTACCCCGCGATGGCGCTCGTCGAGGTCGCCGACCTCCTCGAAGAGGGCGCGCGGGTCGAGATCGAAGCCACCGCCGTGCTCCCCTGAGGCCTCCGACACGGAAGGAACGCTGATGACCCTCTCCCCGAGCTCTTTTCGCTGGGCGCTGGACGACGCGGGCGTCGGCACGATCACGCTCGATCGGCCCGACCGCATCAACGCGCTGACCTTCGAGATCTACGCGGAGCTGCGCGACTTCTTTCGCGCGCTGAAGGACGGCCACCCCGAGGTGCGCGCGGTGGTGCTCCGCGGTGAGGGCCCGCGCGGGTTCTGCTCCGGCGGCGACGTGGAGGACATCATCGGCGAGCTGTTCGCGCGCGACATGCGCGGCCTGCTCGAGTTCACGCGGATGACGGGCGCGCTCGTCCAGGCCATTCGCCAGAGCCGCCCCCCGGTCATCGCGGCCCTCCACGGGGTCTGCTGCGGCGCCGGCGCGGTCATCGCCCTCGCCTGCGACGTGCGCCTCGCCGCGCCCGACACGCGCATCGCCTACCTCTTCCCCAAGGTGGGCCTGAGCGGGGCGGACATGGGCGCGGCCTGGCTCCTTCCTCGCGTGGTCGGCTTCGGCCGCGCCAGCCAGCTCCTACTCACGGGCGAGTTCGTGAAGGCGGAGCGCGCGGAGCGGATCGGGCTGGTCAACCAGGTGTGCGACGACGTGGCCGCCGAGGCGCAGGCCTTCGCCGAGAAGCTGGCGCGGGGGCCCGCGTTCGCGCACGCGATGACCAAGCGCATGCTCGAGTACGAGGCCCACGTGGACTTCGCGACGGGCATCGAGGCCGAGGCGCAGGCGCAGGCCATCTGCATGCAGCACCCCGACTTCCGCGAGGCCTACGACGCGTGGGTCGAGAAGCGCGACGCGGACTTCGAATGACGCGCGACCTCGCGGAGCCGTCCGACGCGCTGCTCGAGCGCGCGTTCCTCGACGAGGCCGTCATCGAGGCCGGCTGGCGCGCCCCGGGGGCGGTGGCCCCCGACGGAGTCGCGCTCGAGACCGGCGACCCGCACGCGTCGCTCCGCGCGATGGTCCGCCTGCTCGGCGAGCGCGGCGTGCTCGCGCTCGTCCTGAACGCGGCGGACGGCGGCCGCTTCGACGCCGTCCAGTGGCGCGCGGTCTGCCTCGCGCGCGAGCGCCTGGGCCACGCCTCGCCGCTGCTGGAGCTGGCGTTCGCCATGCAGGGGCTCGGCAGCTACGCGATCAGCCAGTTCGGCGACGCCGACCAGCGCGCCCGCTGGCTGCCTCGGGTGCTCTCGGGCGAGGCCGTGGCGGGCTTCGCGCTCACCGAGCCCGGCGCCGGCTCGGACCTCGCCGGCCTCGCCACCACGGCCGAGCGCGACGGAGACGACTACGTGCTCCGCGGCCGCAAGGTCCTCATCAGCAACGCGCCCATCGGGGACGTCTTCACCCTCTTCGCCGCCACCGCGCCCGCGGGCGAGCGGCGCCGCGTCAGCGCCTTCGTCGTCCCCGGAGACGCGGCCGGCCTCGAGCGCACCTCGACCCCCGTGCTCGGCGGACACCCCATCGGCGAGCTGCGGCTCGACGGCGTGCGCGTGCCGGCCGCCGACCGCCTCGGAGAAGAAGGCGACGGGATGCGGGTCGCGCTCGGCACCCTGCACCGCTTCCGCCCCACGGTCGGCGCGGCCGCGCTCGGCTTCGGGCAGCGCGCGCTCGACGAGACCCTCGCGCACGTCTCGCGACGCGCGCAGTTCGGGGGGCCGCTCGCGGAGCAACAAGCCGTACAGATGTCCATCGCGGACATGGCCTGCGACCTCGAGGCCGCGCGCCTCCTCGTCTACAAGTGCGCCGCCCAGTCCGACCGGGGCGACGCGGGCCGCGATCTCGAGGCCAAGGCAGGCAGCATGGCCAAGCTCATGGCCACCGAGGCCGCGTTCCGCGTGATCGACCGCGCGGTGCAACTCCACGGGGGCCGCGGTGTGCTGCAAGAGAGCGTCGTGGCGCGGCTCTACGAGGACGTGCGCGCGCTGCGCATCTACGAGGGCGCGAGCGACATCCAGAAGGTGCTGATCGCGCGCCACCTGCTGAAGGGCGTCTGACGGGTGCCCTGGCTGTCGCGCCTCGCGCCCGTGGCCGGTCCGCTGCTCCCCGCCGCGCGCGCGTTTCTCGATGGGCACCCGGGCGCGCCGCGGCCGATGGGCGAAGGCGGCGACGGGCTCCGCCAGCTCGCCGACGCCATCGACGACTGGGCCGAGCGCGAGGAGGTCGACGCGCAGGACGAGGAGCGCTTCGTCGAGGGGGCCGGCGCGGTCCTCGCGCTGCTCTTGCTCGCCCACGTCGGCGAAGGCGCCCACGTCGCGAAGGAGGGCACGCACCGGGTCCGCCTCGGACGCGGCGGCTTCTTCGATCCCTTCGCGGCGATCGATCGCGCGCTCGAGGGCCCGGACGCGCGGAGCGTGCTGGCCGAGGAGGTGCGACGCGCGGAGGCCGAGGCGGCGGGCGCGGCGGGCGTCGGCCGGCTGATGCGCCTGCTCGAGGAGCGCCTGGGATCGGATCGCGTCGCGCGCGCCTTCGGCCCCGAGGTGATCCTCGACGACGGCGTGGAGCTCGATCTGGGCCGCGTGCTGCGCGCCACCGAGGACGAGAGCGAGGCGGCGGCGGTGCAGGCCATCGACAAGCTGGTGAGCATGCTTC
Source organism: Sandaracinaceae bacterium (assembly GCA_004213565.1). Taxonomy (GTDB): domain Bacteria; phylum Myxococcota_A; class Polyangia; order Polyangiales; family Sandaracinaceae; genus JAVJQK01. The sequence goes on along the minus strand of SHBB01000268.1, from coordinate 879 downwards.
CCGGGCGGGGCGGCGCCGGTCTCGCGTGGGAGGAGATCGAAGCGCGGCTCGTGCCGCGGCTGGTGGCGCCCGGCTTCGTCGCCCGGCTCGGCGCGGAGGGTCGCGGCGCCCTGGCCGCGCGCGCGCTCTTCGGCGGCGCCCTCGAGGTCACCCTCGTGCTCGCCTACGACGACCGCGCCCGCTACCTCCGCGACGACGAGCTCGACGCGGCGCGCTGCTCCCTCGACGACGCCCTCGCGCTCGCGGCCCGGAACCTCGCGGCGCGCTCCGAGGGCGCCCGCTTCGCGCGGGTCGACACCGGCGACGGCCCGATCGTCGTCGCGCGCTCCGGCGACGGCCTCGACGGCGCGCGCCTGCTCCTCCCCACCCTGCACGACGTCCTGTCGACCGAGCTCGGCTCCCCCTTCCTCGCCGCCGTCCCCCACCGCGACGCGCTCTGGGCCAGCGCCGACAGCCCCGCCCTCGCCGAGGCCCTCCGCGCCCGCGTGGCCGAGGACGCCGCCCGCGCCCCGCACGCGATCAGCGCGGCCCTGTTCCGGGTCGACGCGAGCGGCGTCCGCCCGCGCTGAGCGTCGCTGGGGATCCGGCGCGAGCGCGCCCGCACACCGGCTCCGTACGCGTGCACGCGAGCTTCCGTCGGCGCCCTCGTGATCGCTCACGTCGTCGTGCGGTTTCCCGTTCGGCTCCCGTTCCCGTTCCCGTTCCCGTTCCCGTTCCCGTTCCCGTTCCCGTTCCCGCTCCCGCTCCCGCTCCCGTTCCCGTTCCCGTTCCCGCTCCCGCTCCCGTTCCCGTTCCCGTTCCCGCTCCCGTTTCCCGTTTCCCGTTTCCCGTTTCCCGTTTCCCGTTTCCCGTTTCCCGTTTCCCGTTCCCGTTCCCGTT
>SHBB01000267.1 GCA_004213565.1 Sandaracinaceae bacterium | reverse complement strand
GGCCACCAAGCAGGGCGGCGTGACCGGGGCCACCGGAGGCGCGGGCGGGGCCTCGTTCGAGGGGCAGATCGCCGTGCAGGCGCACAAGTCCACGAACTCGCTGCTCATCACCTCGTCGCTCCACGACTACGTGGCGCTCCGGCGCGTGATCCAGCGGCTCGACGTGTCGCCGCGACAGGTCTTCATCGAGGCGGTCATCATGGAGCTGAGCGTGCAGCGCTCGAGCAGCCTCGGCCTCTCGTTCCACGGCGGCGTCCCGGACGCGCCGGAGGAAGGCGCCCTGAGCCTCTTCGGCTTCGAGGCGAGCCGCTCCGCCGGCCTCGACCCGAGCAGCCTGCTGACGGGCCTCGCGGTCGGCATCCGCGGCCCCGAGGTCCCGCAGTCCGCGCAGCTCATCGGCGTCTCGATCCCGAGCTTCGGCGTGGTGCTCAACGCCATCGCCAACTCGGGAGACGTCAACGTGCTGTCGACGCCCCACATCATCGCCATGGACAACATCCAGGCGGAGATCACCGTCGGGGCCAACGTCCCCCTCCAGACGTCCGGCCTGCTGGGTGGGCTCGGCGGCGGCGGCGGGCTCGGCGCCCTCGCGGGGGCGGCCGGTCAGCAGGGAGGCGCGGGCGCGCTCGGCGCCCTCGGCGCGCTCGGCGGCCTCGGCGGCCTCGGCGGCGGGCTCGGCGGCGGCGTGCAGCGGCAGAACGTCGGCACCACCATCCGCATCACCCCGCACATCAACGACGCGGGCGAGATCCGGATGGAGATCGAAGAGGAGATCTCCGAGGCCGGCGAGGCCCAGGGCACGCTCGGCGTGATCCCGATCAACCAGCGCATCGCCAAGACCCAGGTGGTCGTGCGCGATCAGGAGACGATCGTCATCGGCGGGCTGATGCGCGACCGCGTGTCGACGAGCGAGGACAAGATCCCGATCCTCGGCGACATCCCGCTCCTCGGCGTGCTCTTCCGGCGTCAGTCCACGACCACGCAGAAGACCAACCTCCTGCTCTTCCTCACGCCGTACATCATCCGCTCACCGGCCGATCTGCGCGCCATCTTCGAGCGCAAGATGCGTGAGCGGCAGGAGTTCATCGACCGCTACTTCGTGTTCAGCGACTCGGGCTACACGCCGGCCACCGACTACTCCCGCACGCGCGGGCTGGTCGGGGAGATCCTCAACACCATCGAGGCGGAGCAAGAGCGACAACGCCTGATGCAGGAGATGGAGGCGCAGCCGCCGCCAGAGCACAACCCGCGGCCGCCCATCGGCTCGGCGCCCTTCGACGCGACCGAGGGGGAAGAGGGCGCGGTGATCATCGGGCCCGACGGGGAAGAGAGCATGGACACCTCCTCCGATGGGGCCGAGTCCAACATCCAGGTCGAGGCCGACGCCGAGACCGGAGAAGAATAGGAAAGCTCGCACGCGCGGAAGGAAAGCCATCCTACCGCGCGTCAGGAGAGACGAATGGAGCAGCAGCGTTACGTCGGTGAGATTCTGGTCCGCCGGGGCGCCCTCGAGGAGGCCCGGATGGAAGAGCTGCTCCAGACCGCGGTCGAGAAGGACGTCGACTTCCTGGATCTCCTCTTCGCGTCTCGCGAGCAGGACGAGCGCCCCATCGTCGAGGCGCTCGCGGACGAGGTCGGCATCCCCTTCCGGGAGGTCATCAAGGCCGAGCACGTCTCGCTCGATCTGATCGAGCTGGTGCCGATCACCTTCGCGCGTGCGCACGGCATCTTGCCGCTCGAGGAGCGCGACGGTCGCGTGCACGTCGCCGTCTCGAACCCGCTCGATCCCGCGCCGCTCGACGACCTGCGCGCGCTGCTCGGCAAGCCGGTGGAGCCCGTCGCGGCGACCGGCGAGCTGATCGAAGACCTGATCAACGCGATCTACGAGCGCAAGGCCGAGGCCGAGATCGGCCAGGACCACGCGGAGGAGGAGGACGAGCTCCAGGACCTCATCGACATGACCGACGAGGCGCCGGTCATCCGCTGGGTCAACAACCTCTTCTACAACGCGTCGCGCAGCAACGCGTCCGACATCCACATCGAGCCCGGCGACAAGGAGGTCGTCGTCCGCAACCGGATCGACGGCAAGCTCTTCGTGGCCAAGACCGCGCCCAAGAGCGCGCTCGCGTCGATCGTCAGCCGCGTGAAGATCGAGGCCGGGCTCAACATCGCCGAGAAGCGCCTCCCGCAGGACGGCCGCATCACGAAGAAGATCCAGGGCCGCCTGATCGACGTGCGGGTCTCCTCGATCCCGACCGCCAAGGGCGAGCGGATCGTGATGCGTCTGCTCGACAAGGAGAAGATCCTCCTCGATCTGACGGACCTCGGCTTCTACGGCGGCCGGCTGCAGACGATGCAGCACCTCATCACGCGCCCGAACGGCATCATCCTCGTCACCGGTCCGACCGGCTCGGGCAAGACGACGACGCTCTACGCGTGCCTGAGCCGCATCAACTCCCCCGACCGGAACATCCTCACCGCCGAGGACCCGGTCGAGTACGAGCTGCCCGGGATCGGTCAGCTGCAGATCCACCCGAAGATCGGGCTGAGCTTCGCGTCCGCGCTGCGCTCGTTCCTGCGGCAGGACCCCGACGTCATCATGGTCGGTGAGATCCGGGATCACGAGACGGCCGAGATCGCGATCCACGCGTCGCTCACCGGCCACCTCGTGCTCTCCACCCTGCACACCAACGACGCGGCCGGCGCCGTCACGCGCATGGTCGAGATGGGCGTGCAGCCGTTCCTGATCAGCTCGAGCGTGCTCGGCGTGATCGCCCAGCGCCTCGTGCGTCGCCTCTGCAAGCAGTGCCGTCAGCCCTACCGCCCGAGCGCGCAGGACTTCCGCTCGCTCGGGGTCGACGCGGCGCGCTTCGAGGCGCTCAAGGGCTCCGGCGTGCAGACCTTCCGGGGCCTGACCCACGAGGCCGAGGCGGGCGCGGAGGACACGGCGGAGGACGCGGCGGAGGACGCGGCCCAGCTCAGCGGGCCGGAGCTCGCCGGCCTCGATGTAGCGGGCCTCGAGGTCGAGGAGCTCGAGGGCCTCGAGGAGATGAGCGCCGAGCCCACGCGCGTGTTCGCGTCGCCGGAGGAGGAGCTCCACATCGCCGAGCCGCCGCCGGGCGTGGACGTCGCCGACCTCGAGGGCGGCGAGCGCCTCTCCCAGGTCCCGGCCGGCTTCCCGGACGAGCTCGATCGGGCGGTCTTCTTCCGCGCCACGGGCTGCGAGGAGTGCAGCCACACCGGGTACCGCGGCCGGGTCGCGATCAGCGAGATGCTCATCATCGACGAGCCCGTGCGCCGCGAGATCCTCAACCAGGCGGACGCGGCGACCATCTCCCGCGTCGCCCAGACGCGCGGCATGCGCAGCCTGCGCGAGGACGGCGCGCGCCTCGTGCTCACCGGCACGACGAGCCTCGAAGAGGTCCTCGCCGCCACGCAGGCCGGCGAGGGGATGGACTGAGCCATGGCGGTCTACGAGTGGCGCGGCATCACGACCGCCGGCAAGGAGGTCAAGGGAACCCGCGACGCGGACAACCCCCGCGTCCTGCGCACCACGCTGCGCAAGGACGGCATCCTCGTCACGGAGGTGCTCGAGGAGTCGGAGGCGCGCGTCAAGAAGGCGCGCGAGGTCGACTTCGGCCGCTACTTCCGTCGCGTCTCCGCGCTCGACCTCGCGCTGGCCACCCGGCAGCTCGCCACCCTGCTCAAGAGCGGCGTGCCGCTCGTGGAGTCGCTCAGCGCGCTGACCGAACAGCTCGAGAAGCCCGAGCTCAAGAGCGCCTTCACCATCACGCGCGACAGGGTGAACGAGGGCACGAGCTTCGCGGACGCGCTCGGCCAGCACCCGACCATCTTCAAGCCGCTCTTCGTGCACATGGTCGGCGCGGGCGAGGCCTCCGGCACCCTCGAGGTGGTGCTCGCGCGCCTCGCGGACTTCCTGGAGAACCAGGCCAAGCTCCAGAACACCGTCGTCGGCGCGCTCGTCTACCCGGTGATCATGCTCGGCATGACCATGCTGACGGTGGCGATCATGATGATCGTCGTCGTGCCGAAGGTCACCGCGATCTTCGAGGACTTCGAGCAGGCCCTCCCCTGGTACACGCTGGCCCTCATCGGCTTCTCCAACTTCCTCAGCGGCTACTGGTGGCTGCTGCTGATCCTCTCGGTCGGCGGCGGCTACGGCTTCATGCGCTGGAAGAAGACCGACAAGGGCAAGGCCAAGTGGCACGCCTTCGTCCTCGACATGCCGCTCTTCGGCAAGCTCAACCTGATGGCGGCCGTCGCGCGCTTCGCCCGCACGCTGGCCACCCTGCTCTCGAGCGGCGTGCCGCTGCTCCGCGCGATGGAGATCACGCGGAACGTGCTCGGCAACGTGGCCCTCGAGAAGGTCATCGAGGACGCGCGCAACTCCATCCGTGAGGGTGAGAGCATCGCGCAGCCGCTCAAGCGCTCGGGCCGGCTGCCGCCCATCGTCACCCACATGATCGCGGTCGGCGAGCGCTCCGGTCAGCTCGAGGAGATGCTCGAGAACGTGGCCGACAGCTACGAGCAGCAGGTCGAGTCGCGCGTCACCGTGATGACGGCGCTCCTCAACCCGCTGATGATCCTGATCCTCGGCGGCATGGTCGTCGCCGTCATCTTCCCGATCCTCTTGCCGCTCATGCGGATCAACGAGTTCGTGGCGGGGTGATGGGTGGCCATCATGACGCGAAGGCGACGCGGCACCCGCTCCATCTCGCTCCCCTGGGAGCGGCGGGGGGCGTGGATCCGCGAGCTGCTCGCGGGGCGGCGCTGGAAGGTGCTGCTCGCGGCGCTGGTGGGCCTCGCGGTGCTCTACGGCGTGGGCCGCGCGGCGGAGCAGCGCCAGCGGGAGCGCGAGACGCGGGCGGCCATCGCGGAGATCAAGCGCGGGCTCTCGGCCTTCCGGGCGGACCTCGGGCGCTGCCCGCACTCCTTGCACGAGCTGATGCACCCGCCGCGCAGCGGCCGGCGCTACCTCCGGCAGGTGCCGCTCGACGGCTGGGGGAACACCTTCTTCGTGAGCTGCCCGGGTCGCTACGACCCGGAGGGCGCCGACGTCGCCAGCGCGGGGCCGAGCGGCAACTTTCTGATCGACGACAACATTCAGTGAGGAATCGATGAACGTTCGAAGCTATGCACGCATCCGCGGGGCCCTCCGCCGCGGGACCCTCCGCCGCGGCGCCCGGCGCCGCGAAGGCATGACGCTCGTGGAGATCATGATCGTCGTGATCATCATGGCGCTCATCGCGACCGCGGTCGGCGTCGCGGTGCTGCCTCGCCTCAAGCAGGCGCGCATCGACAGCAGCCGCACCGACGCGCAGTCCGTGCGCGGCGCCGCCGTGATGTACGTCTCGGAGAACCCGGGCGGCGACTGCCCCTCGGTCGAGGATCTGACCGAGGGCGGCTACCTCGACAGCTCGCGCCGCACCACCGACGCCTGGGATCGCGACTTCCTCATCGAGTGTGAGGGCGACGACATCATCGTGATCAGCGCCGGGCCCGACACCGAGATGGGCACCGAGGACGACATCCAGTAGCCATGGCCTCCCGGGACACGACGATGGGACCCCTGCCGGCGCGCGCGCGCCGGGGGGGATCCATGCGTCGTGTCCGCCGCTCACCCTCGATGCGGCGGCGCGGCATGACCCTGATGGAGGTCATCGTCGTCGTGATCATCGGGGCGCTCGCCGTCACCGGGATCACCTACGGCATCGGCGCCATCACCCGCGCCAACCTGCGCTCGGGCGCGATGACCTTCGCCGCCGCGTCGCGCTTCGCCTACGGCCGCGCCATCGCGGAGAACAGCACCGTCCGGCTCAAGCTCGACTTCGAGACGAGCCAGATGAGCTTCGAGGAGGCGCACGGCAACGTGACCCTCGCGCGCATCGGCGACGCCACCCGACAGGACCTCGAGGAGGAGGACGGCGACGACGGCGCCGCGGTCGATCCCTGGGCCGCGGCCCAGGCGCGCCTCGAGGACACGCTCAACCCGTCCTTCGGCGCCTCGCCCTTCGCCACCATCCCCGGCCGCCGCTATCAGGCGCGCGAGCTGGCCGACGGCGTGCGCGTCGTGCGCCTCTTCGTCCCGCACGAGCCCGAGCCGCTCGAGGAGGGGACCGGCGCGGTCTACTTCTTCCCGGGCGGCCAGACCGAGCACGCGGTGGTGTGGCTCGGCGACAGCTCCGACCGCATCTACTCCGTGGAGATCCACCCGCTCACCGGCCGCGCGCAGGTCTACGACTACGCGTACGAGCCCGAGCAGCTCCTCGACGACGGCGAAGGCGCGACCCGATCGGAGGTCGACGACTGATGCGCAGGAAGATCTTCGGCGCGTTCACGCTCCTCGAGGTCATGGTCGCGGTCGCGATCCTGGGCATCGCGCTCACGGCCATCTTCTCGAGCGAGGCGGGGGCCATCCGGGTCGGCGCGCGCGCGCGGCACATGTCCGTCGCGTCGCTCCTCGCGCGCTGCAAGATGGGCGAGATCGAGGAGAACATTCTCCGCGAGGGCATGCCCGCCGTGAGCGACGACGGGCGCGACGAGTGCTGCGAGGGCGGCGAGCAGCAGGGCTTCCGGTGCGAGTGGAGCGTCGAGCGGGTGGAGCTGCCCGACGCGCTCGACATGGGCGCCGACGACCCCACGAGCGCGCTCGGGAGCCTGACCGGCGATCACGAGGGCGACACGGCCAACCCCGCCGACATGCAGAACGCGCTCGCCGGCGCGGCGGGCGGCGACGCGCTCGGGTCCTTCGCCGTGCAGTTCGCCTTCCCCGTCCTGCGCCCCGCCATCGAGGAGCAGGTCCGGCGCGCGACGGTGACGGTGTTCTGGGCCGAGGGCGAAGACGAGCGGTCCTTCGACGTCGTGCAGTACCTGGTCGCCGACCAGGGCTCGATGACGAGCGCGGACGATCCCTCGGGCGCCACCGCGCCGGGCACGCCAGGCACCCTCGGCGCGCCCGCCACGCCGACCATCCCGCGCATCGGTCTGCCGGGAGCGCAGCGATGAGGCGGACGCTCAAGGGCATGACGCTCATCGAGATCATGGTCGCGGTGACCATCCTCGCCATCGTCTCGACCGTCATCTTCGGCGGCTTCTCGACGACGATGCGGAACAAGGCGCGCGTCGAGCAGATGGCCGACCGCAGCCACGTGATCCGCGTGGCGATGGAGCGCATGGTCGCGGAGCTGTCGCAGGCGTACGTGTCGATCCAGGTCAACCCGAACCCCGCGCTCCAGATGATGAACACCTGCTTCATCGGCGGGCGCAGCGGGCGCGGGCACCGCGTCGACTTCACCAGCTTCAGCCACCGGCGGCTCTACCGGGACGCGCACGAGTCGGACCAGAACGAGCTGAGCTACTTCATGACCTCGCACCCGGAGGACCCGGGTCGCTACGTCCTCGCGCGCCGCGAGGACAACCGCCCCGACGACGACCCGCAGTCCGGCGGGACCACGATGATCCTCGTCGACGACGTGCTCGACTTCGAGGTGGAGTACTTCGACATCGCGACCAGCGAGTGGAGCGAGACCTGGGACACGCGCGAGATCACCGCGCAGCCCAACCGCCTCCCCGTGCAGGTGAAGATCTCGCTGACCGTGCCCGACGAGCGCGCCTCGAGCCGTCGCCGGACGTTCGTGACGCGCGCCGAGCCGCGCAACACCTGGGCCCTCAACCACGCCATCTACATCGCGCGATGACCCCGCAGGCACATGGCTCCTCCATCCTGGGCCTCGGCGGCTCGATGGACTCGCGCGCGCGGGACTGGCGGCCGCCCCACCCGCACTCGATCCGCCGCGGGGCCGGCGCGCGCGAGAAGGGCATCGCGCTCGTGCTCGCGATCATCGCGATCATGATCCTCGCCGTCGTGCTCTCGGACATGCACGAGAACACCGGCACCTCCTACGCGCTGGCGAGCACGCAGCGCGACCGGCTGCAGGCCGAGTACATGGCCAAGAGCGGGCTGAACCTGACCCGCATGCTCATCGGCAACGAGCAGCCCATCCGCCAGGCCGTCGCGCCCTTCTACCAGGCCGTGCTCCAGCGTCCGCCGCCCCAGCTGCCGATCTGGAGCTACGCGAACGACATCCTCGCGCCCTTCTGCAACTACGAGGCGGCGCAGGGGAACATCGAGCTGACCGGCGTGGACTTCAGCGCCGCGACCGGCCTCGGGGAGAACCCCGCGAGCTGTGAGATCATCGCCTTCGCCGAGAACTCGAAGCTCAACGTGAACAACCCGCTGCACATGGGCGGCGACCGCGGGCGGCTCAACGTCGCGCAGCAGGTCTTCGCGATGACCGGCGGCTACCAGGCGTCGAGCCCCTACGACCCGCTCTTCGAGCGCCGCGACGCCGACAACCAGATCACCACCCGCCTCGACATCGTCGGCGCGCTGATCGACTGGTGGGACTACGACACGCAGCGCACCGTCTTCGACCCGGGCGCCAACAGCGTCGACAGCAACTCGGGCGCCGAGGACGACGTCTACGCGCAGTTCCGCGACCCCTACCAGGTGAAGAACGCGCCCTTCGACACCCTCGAGGAGCTCCGCTACATCCGCGGCGTCGGCGACGACTTCTGGGCCACCTTCGTCGAGCCGGATCCCGACGACCCGCGCAGCCGGCGCATCACCGTCTACGGCTCGGGCAAGGTGCACCTCAACGAGGCCGAGCCCGCCGTCCTGCTGGCTCGCACCTGCGCCATCCTCGTCGACCAGCCGCTCTGCACCAACCCCGCCGAGGCGGCGAAGTTCATCCAGATCATCGGCACCGCGCGCTCCCTCGCGCCCATCCCGTGGTTCGGCAACATCCCCGACTACATCCAGTTCCTGCGTGGCCAGGGCGACTCGGGCGAGCTGCGCCCGATGCTCGAGTCCGTGCTCGGCGCCGACAACGCGCTGTTGCCCGCGCCGGTCACCGTCTCGCCCGAGGCCGAGCGCTTCTTCCACCAGGGCTTCGTCACGGGCGCCGCCATCATCTTCATCCAGTCGACGGGGCGCGTCGGCGCCTGCGACGAGACCGACGAAGACGCCGTCGGCCGCTGCACCTCCATCCGCTTCCGGTCGGTCGTGAACTTCGATCCGCCCTGGACCCCACCGCCGCCGAACGCGGGCTCGATGCCCCGCATGGGCGTCTTCCACCACTTCAGGATCGACTGATGGCCACCATTCTCGGTCTCGACATCGACCCCCAGACCGTCCGCGCGGTCGCGGTCCGCACCGCGCTGCGCAAGACGGAGATCATCGGCTACTACCAGCAGCCCATCGAGCTGGCGCCCCCGCCCGAGGCCGGCGAGGGGGGCATCACCGTCACCGAGGCCGCGGGCGGCCCGGAGGACGCGCACCAGGCCGCGACCCGGCGCGCCATCCGCGGGGTGCTCGGCAGCCTGGGCCAGCCGCCCGACAAGGTCATCACCGAGCTGAGCGGCGACGAGGTCTCCATTCGCAAGGCTTCCTTGCCGTCCAAGGCGGCCAAGAAGCTCGACGAGCTGTTGCCCTTCGAGCTCGAGGGCAAGGTCCCCTTCGACATCGCCGAGTCGATCGTCGACCACCAGCCGATCGAGACGGTCAGCGGGGAGCTGCGCATGCACGCGGCGGTCGTGCCGCGCGAGCGCATCGCCGCCCACCTCGCCGAGATGCGCATGTTCGGGCTCGAGCCGCGGCACGTGGCCGTCGGCGCGGTCGCCCTCGACGGGCTCGTGCCGCTCCTGCCCGAGCTGTCGACGCCGGGACCGCACGCGCTGATCGACATCCACCCCGAGGGCACCGACGTGTGCATCCTCGTCAACGGAGTGTGCCATTTCGCGCGCACGCTCTCGGTGACCATCGCGGACCTCGACGCGGGCCGGCAGTCGGTCCTCGAGCGCGAGCTGCGCCAGACGCTCGCCGCGTGGCGCATGGAGGGCGGCTCGAGCCCGAGCACCTTCTTCGTGTGCGGGCAGATGGCGATCCGCCCGGGCACCGACGCGTGGCTCGGTCAGATCGTCGGCGCGCCGGTGGAGACGCTGCGCCTGCCGCAGGCGCCCGGGGCGGACGACGCCGTGCGGCCCGCCTTCGCGCGGGCGGCGGCGCTCTCCGGGCGCGCGCTGGCTCGAGGCAAGCACCTCGACGCGCGGCAGGGTCCGTTCGCCACCAAGCAGGCCGCGAACGCGCTGCGCGAGCACCTGCCGCTCATCGCGGCGTGCGCCACGGCCGTCGTCTTCGCCTTCATCTTCTCGAGCTACGCGCGCTACTCGGTGCTCGAGGCGCGTCATCAGCAGCTCGAGGACCAGCTGGCCGAGGTGACGCAGGAGTACTTCGGCACCGAGGCCCGGAGCGCGGACATGGCGCTGCGAGCGCTCTCGCGCGGCGCGCGGGGCGACGACCCGATGCCGAAGTTCGACGCGTACGACGCGCTCGAGGCGCTGAGCGCGGCCATCCCGACCGAGGTCACGCACGACGTGCGGCAGCTGCAGATCGATCTGGGCGACGGCGACGAGACGGGGCGCTTCTCGATCCGCGGCACCGTCGACAGCGTCAGCGACACCGAGCAGGTCGTGCAGGCCATCAACAACTACCGCGTCGTGCGCGCCGAGGGCGACACCGAGACCCGGCTGCGCTGCTTCCACGAGCTGGACCTGGGCAACACGACGTCCACGGCCGAAGACCGCCGCAGCTATCGCCTGGAGGGGCAGATCCGCTGCCTCCCCGAGGATCAGGAGCTGTCGGAAGAAGAGAGCAGCGGGCGCCGGGGCCGCCGCCGGAGGAGCAACTGATGGATCGCCTCAGCGGCATGTTCGCGGGTCTCCGCACCTACTGGGAGAACCTCTCCGAGCGCGAGCGCATGCTCGTCGGCGTGATGGGCGGCGTGGCCGCCCTGCTCTTCATCCTCTTGCCGGTCTATCTGCTCAGCACGAGCATCAGCGACCTCGAGGAGGACAACCAGCAGATCACCGCCGCGCTGCGTCGCATCTCGCACTCCCGCGGCCGCCTCGCCGCGCAGCAGGCGGAGCGCGCCGCGGCGGAGATGCGCTACGGCCGGCAGGCGCCGTCCCTCGGCTCCTTCCTCGAGGCCAAGGCGGGTGAGTTCGAGGGCGTGGCCATCAGCGACGTGCAGCACGAGCCCGAGCGCGAGGAGGGCCGCTTCCGCATCCGGCACACGCGCGCCCGCTTCCAGGGCGTGGATCTGCGCAACGCGGTGCTCATGATGGAGGCCATCGAGAACAGCCGCTACCCCGTGGCCATCGAGCGCATCCACGTCGACCACCATCAATCCGGCGACCGCTACAACGTCCAGATCGGCGTGCTCGCCTTCGATCGCGAGGGCGGCGGCGCCGACGCTGGCGTCCCGGGCGCGCCCACCGCCGCGCCCGCCGACCGAGGCGGCCGCGCTGGCCCGCCCGCGCCCTGAGCCTCGCCGACTGAGACCGACGATGACCGATCGACTCAAGAAGATCCTGTTCTACGCGGTGGCGTGTCCACTGTTCTTCCTGTTCTCGCTGGTGGTGGGCGCGTACTTCACGTTCCCCTACGACCACGTGCGCGACTTCATCGTGCAGGAGGCCGAGCGCGGCGGATCGCTGCAGCTCGAGATCACGAGCCTCGAGCCCGACTGGGTCACCGGGGTCGAGGCGGAGGGCGTGCGCGTGGCCACGGTGTCGGACGACGCCGACGGGCCGCCGCCCGAGCTGCTCATCCGCCGGGCGAACGCGCGCGTCGGCCTGCTGTCGCTGCTCGGCGGCGACACCGACATCGACTACGCGCTGGAGCTCGACGGGGGCGGAACGCTCGAGGGCAACTACGCCAAGAGCGAGGAGAGCCTGCACATCGAGGCCGAGATCCAGCGCGTGGATCTACGGCGTGTGGGTCTGATCCGCGACGCCATCGGGCTCCCGATGACGGGCCGGCTCGAGGGCAACATCGACCTGACCGTCGGCGCCGAGGCGGCGGCCACGGAGGGCTCGGCCGACCTGACCATTCGCAACCTCTCGGTCGCGGACGGCGAGACCGCGCTGCAGATCGACGGGCTCGGATCGAGCGGCCTGACGCTCGAGCAGATGAACCTCGGCACCCTGCGCCTGAGGGCCGAGGTCGAGCGCGGCGCGGCGCGCATCCAGGAGCTGCACGCGGACGGCGAGCACGCGGAGATCTGGGGCACGGGCAGCGTGCGCCTCGTGCAGCCGCTCCAGCTCAGCAGCGTCGACATGCTCTTCCGGATCAACTTCGAGGACGCCTACAAGACGTCGAGCCCCCGCATGGAGGGCCTCTTCGCGCTGCTCGAGGTGAACCCGCAGATCCGACCCGCGCGAACCCCCAACGGCGCGTTCCAGTGGCGCATCCAGGGCAGCTTCGGCGGCCGCATGCGCATGGTCCCCAGCGGCCGCGCGCCCATGCCCGAAGCCGAATAGCCCGATCGTCGGCGCTCGCGAGGCAGCGCCGGACGCCGTGGGCGACCGGGAATCTGAGTCCTTCGCGTCCGAGTCCGCCTCTGCAGCTGCGTCCGCGTCGGGCGTCCGAGTCCGCCTCCGCGACCGAGTCCGCCTCCGCGACCGAGTCCGCCTCCGCGACCGAGTCCGCTTCCGCGACCGCGTCCGCCTCCGCGTCCGCCTCCGCGACCGAGTCCGCGACCGAGTCCGCCTCCGCGACCGAGTCCGCGACCGAGTCCGCGGCCGTTCCCGAACCCGAACCCGAACCCGACCCCGATCCCGTT
>SHBB01000266.1 GCA_004213565.1 Sandaracinaceae bacterium | reverse complement strand
CACGCAGGTCTCGTCGAAGCCGCCGCAGTCTCCGCCCCAGCTGACGATCCCGGTGTCGGTGCCGGTCGCCGTCAACGTCACCCTGGTCCCGGGCGCGAACCGCCCCTCACAGCTCGCGCCGCAGTCGACGCCCGGCGGGTCCGACGTCACGGTGCCTTCGCCGTTCACGGTGACGGTCAGCGCGAGTCGCTCGTCCACCGTAGCGTCCATCCCCGCGTCTGCCGCCGCGTCGCCGCCCGCGTCCAGATCGACCTGCCCGTCCATCGGCGCGCTCGCGTCCTCGCCCTCGCCGGAGAAACGACCGAAGCCGAGCACTTCGGTGCACCCCGCACAGGCGACCAAGACAGCGAGCGCCGCGCCGACTTCTACCCCCCGAGTCGTTCGCATCCGCGAGAAGGTAGCGAGAGCGCGGTCCCGGAATCAATGCGGTTGACGGAGCGCGCGCGCCGCTGTCAGAGCCAGAGGCAGCCGGCCCACATCAACGCCATGACCGCCAAGCTCGCGGCGGCGAACCACACGGCGTCGCTGCGCTGCGCCGAGGCCGCGCGGGGGGAGTCACCGCGGGGTCGCGGCTCGGCGCCCTCGGCGAAGGGCAGGTCGTCGGCGCTCGGCTCGCGGCGAGCGGGCGGGATGGTCACGATGGCCGCCTTCGAGTCGCGAGCCGCCTCGCGGAGGCGGGCGACGAAGGCGGACGCGGTGCTCGGGCGCTCGGCAGGATCGCGCGAGAGCGCTCGTACGAAGAGCGCCTCCACCGACGCCGCGAACGCGGTCCCTCCGCGCTCGGACAGGCTCGGTGCGGACTCGTGGACCTTCGCCGTGAGCACGCCCATGGTCGTGTCGGCGTGGTAGGGCACGCGCCCCGTCAGCATCTTGTACGCGACACAAGCGAGCGCGTAGATGTCGCTTCGCGGGCCGCCAGCCTCCCCCTCCGCGCACTCGGGGGCCATGTAGTGCGGCGTCCCCACGAGCGTGCCCTGGAGCGTCAGCTTCGTGGCCCGGTCGGCGCCGGAGTCGTCTCGGAGGGCGGCGACGCCGAAGTCGAGCAGCTTCGTCGTCGTGCCCCCCGCCGTCCTGGCTCGGAACATGTTCGCCGGCTTGACGTCGCGGTGGATGATGCCGCCCGCGTGCGCCGCGTCGAGGGCGCCGGCCACCGGCGCGAGCCACTCGCACGTGTCCTCCACCGAGAACGAGCCTCGGCCCGCGAGCGCGTCGTCCACGGTCTGTCCCTCGAGCTTCTCCATCACGAAGTAAGGAGAGGCGTCCGAAAGACGACCGACGTCCAGGATGCGCACGACGCCCTCGTGATCCAGCTCGGCGGCGGAGCGCGCCTCGCGCAAGAATCGCCTGACGACGACGTCGCTCCGGCTCACCTCGGCGCGCAGCGTCTTGACGACCACGGGTCGGCCGAGGCTCAGCTGGGTGGCGTTCCACACGCGCCCCATCCCCCCCTGCCCGAGCAGCCCGTCGATCCGGTAGCGTCCCTCGAGGGTCACTCCCGGCGTGAGCTCGACCTGCTGATCCGAGCGCTCCATCGGTGGGTCCACAGTGCGGCGTTCTCCCACGCGGCCGACTGCTTTTGTACTCGGTCGGATGCATGAACGCCAGTCGTCCTCGCGCGCCGGCAGCCGATCGTGCAAAAATGACTTCCGATCGATCGGCGCGGCGCGTAGTGTCCGGCGCCGGACGTAATCAAGAAATAATCCGCTTTGGCGGCACTCGCTGCGCTCACGCTCGCTCACGGCCTCGGTCAGCGCCGGGTTCTACTCGGGCACGCGCGCCCAGTACTCGATGCAGTGCGGCGAGGTGATCCTCACCGCGGATGGCAGCGGCGGCTGGACGACCTCGATCGGCGCTGGCGCCCGCGTGCCCGCGAGCGGCGTGCGCGGGGTCTGGACGTTCACCGGGTCGTCGATGAAGGCGTCGTGCCCCACGGGCGAGGCCGTGGTCGGCGTCGCTGGCCAAGCCTCCGGCGGAGAGGTCCGGATCCTCACCCTGCGCTGCGCGCCGGTGACGGTGACGGGGGACGAGACCGCTGGCTTCTCGAGCGCGTTCGGAACGGCTCAGCGCGGCGCGCACACCTCGCGGACGAACACGGTCTCGGCGCCGGCCGCGTAGATGCGGCCCCCGCCTCCCAGCACCACGCTGACGCGCGATTCACCGCCGAGCGGCACGCGGTCCCATGACGCGCCGTCGTCCGTCGTCTCGAGGAGCACCCCTTCGTCGGTCGCGACGTAGACGTGGGTCTCGTCTTCGTAGACGGAGGGACGCGCGTGGAGCCGGCCCTCCGCGAATCCGTCGGGGAGCGCGAGCCAGCGCTCGCGCGCGGCCGACCAGAGCCTCCAGCCAGCCGCGCACCGCACGACGCGATCCCAGGGCGTGTGTCTGCCGCAGCGCTCGTCGGGCCGTGGGGTGCGAGGGACCTCCTGCGGGCAGCGCAGGGCCTCCCGCGAGACGCGCCGCCACGCCCCGTCCGGGCCGCGGACCCCGCCCACCTCGACGCGCGCCTCGAGCTGTCCTTCGCAGTCGCGGATCGAGCCGTACAGAAAGCGTCGCGGGCCGAGGCTGACGTCCTGGTGTTCGAGGCTCCACGCGACGCCGTCCCAGCGGAGCACCGTGAGGCGGGTGCCCACGACGTAGACGTCGCCGTCGAACGAGGCGGCGTCCTGGAAGACCACCCGGCGGTCGCGGCCGAGCTCGATCTCCGGCACCGACGCCTCCACCCACTCACCCTCCACGGCCACCGCGGCGTAGCCCCAGGCGAGCGCCACGAGGCGTCCATCCGAGGTCGCGACGAGGGCGCCGAGCGGCGGGGTGGACATGAACGGCCGCCACTCCGGGTCGCACGGCGGCGGCGCGTACTTGCTCTCATCGCGGGGCCCGAGCGGCACCATCGGCGGGCCCGCGTCGAGCATGGCCGTGGGCGCGGCGGACGGAGGCGTCGCCGGCTGGGTGGTCTCACAGCCCCAGGCCAGCGAGGCCGCCAGCGCGATCCGAGCTGCCGTGCGCATGCGGCATGCGAATGCGCGGGGTGGGTCAGTCCATTCCCCGGCAGAAGGCAGGCGAGGCTATCTGCGCGTGAACACCTGCTGCGGCTGGACGGGGTCGACCAGCACGTTGCCGACCACGAACTCGTCCTCGGACACGGAGATCAAGTCGAAGCCGACGTTGAGATTGCCGGGGCAATCGGTCGTGCTCGACTTCGCCATGCTGATCGAGTGCCACAAGGCGTCGTCGGTGAAGAGCCAGTTGATCGGCACCGGAGTCGGGCAGCTCCGCTCGAGGAGGAACACGGAGTCCGTCTCGCCCGTCCCGTCGGCCGCGAAGGTGACCGAGCCGCCTCCCTCCGCGGTCCACGTCCCCACCGCGACGGTGTCGAACGGCACGCCGCTCGTGCCATCGGGCGAGCAGGCGGGGAGGGTCACGAGGAGGGCGGCGAAGGAGATCCAGGAGGCGGTGCGCATCGCGGGATGATCGGCCCTGCCGTACCGCGACACAAGCGCCTTCGCTGAAACGCCGCACGTGGCGCCAGCGCGACGACTCAGCTCGGGCCCGTGCAGGCGGCGAGGACGCGCTGGAAACGCCAGGGCTCGCTCGTGTCGTGCGCCCAGCGGCGGACGCAGAAGATGGGCGTCGCGTCGTGCATGCCCAGGCCGTCGCGCGACAGCACGTAGTCGAAGGTCAGCCGCGCGACCCGCGCGTTGCCGTCGCTGAACGGGCAGAGGACACCGAGATCCATGTAGACACGGGCCGCGCGCGACATCGGAGGCACCGCGTCGTCCGTGGCGTCGGCCAGCACCTGCGCCAGACGCTGCTCGAGGTCCTTGGGACGCGCGTAGCGCTCACCGCCGTCCCTCGACGTGACCTCGCCCCGTCGTAGGGTGAAGTCACTCGACACCAGCGCGATCTCGAGCCACTCGCGCAGCAGGCCCTGGTCGAGCTTCAGGCGCTGCTTGGCCCCGTAGCGCGCGCGGACGAGGGCCCGCGTCATCGCGTCGGCGCGGACCGTGGACCGGGGGCGATCGTGGAGGCGGATGAACTGGCGGTGGGCGTCGCGCTCGGTCGGGCGATAGCCGGCTGGCGTCGGGATCCCCCAGGGCGACGCTGCGCGCACCGCCCACCACGCCTCGAGCGCGTCGCCCTCGAACGGCGGCCGGTCGCGGACGGCGAGGGCGAGCGCGAGCTCTTCGACCAGCGCCTGCGCCGCGGCGCTCGAGGGCGCGACGCCGGGCTCGACCTGACCCTCCATCGCGGTCGCGATGAGCTCGCTCAGGTCTTCGTTCGCGCGGCCGCACGCCTGGACGTACCAGCTCATCACGTTCGCGAAGGTCCGGGACCAGTCGCCCTGCGCCGAGGTCCGCTCGAGCACGACGGGCAGCAGCTCCCGCCCCGCGTGCACCAGCGCGTCGACCTCGTCGCCGTCGGGGTCGGCGGGCAGCGCCTCGAACCGCTCGCGCAGCGCGCCGAGCCAGGCCTGCCAGTCCTCGAGCGCCTCCACCACGCGCCCCGCGGTCAGCTCGTCGTCGTCGCCGACGCTGGCCGCGCCGTCCCAGACGAGGCTCGCGCCCCCCGCGCGCACGGGATCGTGCCAACCGCTGCACCACGCGCCGAGCGCGGTCCAGACCAGGAACCGGAGCTCACGCTCGGCGAGCTCGCGCCCGCTCGCTGTGCGCCCTCGCTTGCGTTTCAGCGCGGCCACCGCCCGCTCGCGCGCGTCCTCGAGGTCGGGCGCGGCGCGCCGAGCCGGGTCCAGCTCGCTCCAGGGCAGGCGAAAGTCCATCGAGACCGAGTGTGTTCGCTCGCCCGCGCCGAGGTCCAGCTCCGAGATCGACGAACCCTGGCTATCGCAGCGTGAGGTGAAGCCCGCCGAAGGTCATGGCGTCCAATCGACCGCCGTCGCCGGAGTGGGTCATCGGCGCATCGTCGGCTCCCGCCACCACCAGTCGGTCGGTGAAGGGCTCGACGGCGTAGGCGAGGGCATGGCGGCTCGCCGAGGGCCGGTCGAAGGCGGCCACCGCGAGGTCGCCGTCCGACGGATCGAGCCAGACCACCCAGGGATCGGATCCCCTCGAGACGCTCATCCCGCCGGGCCAACGGTCCCAGTCGGTGGCCCCCGCCGTCAAGATGCCACCCTCGGTCCAGCGGACCGCGAGGAAGAGGTCGCCGCGCCCGCGGTCGAGGTGCCGCTCGAGGCGGGTCGCGCCCGACGCGCGGTCGAGCACCGCCAGGAGGCCGTCGAAGGCGACCATGTCGGGTGCACCTCCCGGGCGGGACGGATAGAGACGCGGCCCCTCCGCGCCGTCCGCCTCCGCCACCGTCCCCACGACGACCACCGCGCCGTCCCGCGCGTCGAGGTCGTGCACCCCGTAGTAGTGGCCGCCAGCGGGCACGAATGTGTGTGAGCCGAGGCGGTCTCCCTCGGCCGAGAACGCGGTGAAGAAGAACGGCAGGACGCGGGACTCGACGTTCCCCGTGGCCTCCTCGAAGCAGCGCTGCCGCGTGAACTCGGAATACTGACGTCGGGCTGCGTCGCAGCGGCTCTGGGTCCAGGTGCGGCCCACGACGATCGCGCCGTCTTCCGGGTCCACCGCGAGGAGCGGGCGGGTCAGCACGTCGGTGAAGCGGAACTCGTCGTAGCTCCACAACGGAGGCTCCACGCGGTGCCGCCCGTCCACGAGGCGCGTCCAGCGCGCGCTCCACGCCTCGCCCCTCCACGAGAGCGCGCTCACGGCCGAGACCAGGTCGGACGCGTCGGCGGCGACGAGGGACTGGAACACGACGACCAGGTCCTCCCCTCGGGCGACCAGTCGGACCCAGCCCTGCCCGAGCGCCCCGATCGGGCGCGCCCTCCCCAGCCACGGCGGATCGGGGAGGCCGGGCTCGAGGTCCGACGTGGGCAGGGGGGCTGACGGCAGAGGGGCTCGGCTCCTCACCTCGCCGTCCGGGCCCGACCGCACCAGGGAGAACCCGTCGCGCGCTCGGCGGGTGTCCTCCACGGCGAGGGTGAGATCTCCGGACGGGTGCACGACGACGTCGTGGAAGACCTCCCCTTCGGCTTCGATCCACTCCCACACGCCACGCAGCGAGACGCGGCGCCGGTGGGCGTACGTCGCGTCGCGGGTCACCTCGAGTGCCAGCTCGCGCTCGCCGAGACCGCGCACGGCCAGGGTCGCGAACGCCGGCCGCGCCGACACCCGCTCTTCGAGCTCGGGCTCGACGATCCGGTCGCGCACAGAGCGCGCGCCTCCGTCCAGGGGCCCGCCATCCGTCGGGCCCGCGGCCGGGCCACACGACGCCATCCCCAGGGCACACGCCAGCACCGCGGAGCAGGCACGGCCGGGGCGACGAGGTCGGTCCCGCCGGCGAGGCGACGGGAGCGGTCTCGAGAAATGCCGCTGGGACAGAAGCCAGAGACGCACGCGCACCTCCTGCCTGAATCCAGGCGAGTGTCGGGCCCATTTCCCCAACCGCCAGTGGCCCGTGCGCGCCCACCCACGCACCGTCAACTCCGAATACGCCGCGCGGGCTCGACCGCGTGCCGTTCTTCGCTCACGCTGGGGACATGCGCCGCGCCCTCCCCGCCCTGGCCGTGCTGCTCCTCAGCGGCGCCGCTCACGCCGCTCCCGTCGGCGCGCCCGCGCCCTCGGTGGAGGTCGTGATCCCGAACGCCACCGGCGCGCCGGGCATCGACCCGACCCTCCTGACGATCGCGCACCAGCAGGTGAGCCGAACGCTCCAGGACCACCCGGCGCTGCTCGTGGTCTCGGCCGGCGCGCCGCGCTCCGCAGGTCGGCCGCGCTACACGGTGCAGACGAGCGTGGAGGAGGTCCGCTGGAGGACGGGGCGGCACGTGAGCGTGCGCCTGCGGCTCACCTTCGCCAGCGGAGGGAGCCCCGTGCTCGCGCTCTCGGGTCGAGCCCGCGTGGACCAGCGCAGCGGTGGCCCACGCGCCATCGAGGGAGAGGCCGTGCGCGGCGCCGCCCGCAGCTGCATGTCTTCGTTCGACCGCGTCGCGCTGCCCCGCCTGCGCCCGTGAGCCGACGGCGTCGCGCCGTTCCGCAGAAGGCGACGCAGATTCGCTGGCACCTGAAAGGACGACCAGCGTCCGACGCGGTGTGTCGCGCTTCCTCAATTCTGGTGGGCGGTGTCCAGGTCCTGCACGCTCACTTCATGACTCGATCCTTCGTCACCGGCGCCACGGGGCTCATCGGGCGCCACCTCGTCGACCGACTGCTCGCGCGCGGAGGCGCGGTGTCGATCCTCCTGCGGCCCGGATCTCGCGCGAGCCGCCGCGGCGCGCTCGAGCGCTGGGGTGAGCGCGTGGAGGTCTGGCCCGGCGACGTGACCGAGCCCGGGCTCGGGCTCTCCGACGCGCACGCGGCGGCGCTGGCAGACATCGACCACGTCTTCCACGTGGCGGGCTACTACGACCTCGAGGGCGCGCCCGCGCAGATGGAGGCGGTCAACGTCGAGGGCACGCGGCGCCTGCTCGCGCTGCTCGAGGGCCGGGGCTTCGCCGGGGTGCTTCACCACGTCAGCTCGGTCGCGGTGGCGGGCACACACGACGGCGCGTTCGGCGAGGACATGCTCGACGAGGGGCAGGGCTTCGCGCATCCCTACCACCGCAGCAAGCACGCCTCGGAGACGCTCGTGCGGAGCTCGACGCTTCGCTGGCGCGTCTACCGGCCGAGCGCCGTGGTCGGTCACTCGAAGACCGGTCAGATGGACCGGATCGACGGGCCGTATTTCCTCTTTCGCGCCATCCATGCCCTGCGGAACGCGCTGCCGCCCTGGGTCACCTTGCCGGGCTTCGAGGGCCCGGCGCTGAACATGGTCCCGGTGGACTTCGTGGCGGACGCGATCGCCGCCATCGCGTCTCAGCCGGGGCTCGATGCACGGGGCTTCCACCTCGTGGATCCTGCGCCGCCCGGGTTCCGGCAGACCTTCAACCTGATCGCGGACGCGGCCGGCGCGCCCAAGCTGGGCAAGGCGCGGCTCGGCAAGCTCACCCGGATGCTCCCGGGCGCGAATCACGTGATCGCCCAGCTCGAGAGCCTGCGCTTCATGCGGCGCGAGCTGGCGGCGGACTTTGGCGTCCCTGCGTCGGTCCGCGCGGCGGCGAACCCGGACGTGACCTACGAGACGACGAACGTGGAGGCGGCCCTGGCCAGCACGGGGATCCGCTGCCCTCCGCAGTCTGCGTACGTCGAAGCCCTCTGGGACTACTACCTGCGGAACCTCGACCCGAAGCGCGACCGGAAGAAGCGCTACGCCGCCGCGTTCGCAGGCAAGCGCGCGCTGGTGACCGGGGCCTCGAGCGGGATCGGGCGGGCGATGGCGCTGACGCTGGCCGAAGCGGGCGCGCACGTGGTGCTCGTGGCGAGGCGGCGCGCGGAGCTGGAGCAGCTGCGAGACGAGATCGAGACGGCGGGCGGCGAGGCGACCGTGGCGCCAGCCGATCTGACCGACCACGCGGCGGTCGACGCGATGATGGCGCGCGCGCTGCCGGTGGACCTGCTGATCAACAACGCCGGCAAGTCGATCCGCCGCCCGCTCGCGGAGAGCCTCGAGCGCTTCCACGATCTGGAGCGCGTGATGCAGATCAACTTCTTCGCGCCCGCGCGCCTGATCCGGAGCGCGCTGCCGAGCATGCGTGAGCGGGGCGGGCACATCGTCAACGTGCTGAGCGCGGGAGCCCACTTCCCGAGCCCCCGCTTCGGCGCGTACACCGCGAGCAAGGCGGCGCTGAGCCAGCTGGGCGACGTGCTCGCGGCGGAGCACCTCCACGAGAACGTGCGCGTGACCAACGCCTACCTCCACTGGGTCCGCACGCCGATGATGGACGCCACCGGCAAGTACGAGGACACCCGCGCGATGACGCCCGAAGAGGCGACGGCGATGGTGCTCGACGGCGTGCTCGACCGAAAGCAGCACGTGGCGCGCGGCACCGACGTGAGGCGCTTCGCCCTGGCTCGCATCCATCCCAGCGGCCTGGCCCGGATCCTCAATGTCCTCTACCGCATCTACGCCGACGATCCGGCGACCCACCCCGAGCTGGAGCTCGACCGCCAGGTGCTGAAGCGCTTCGTCCGCGGACGGCTCCTCTGAGGCGACCGCTCATTTTCGCGACGCGCGACCGTTGACCTTCCAGCACCGGCGCTTTCGCTCATTGGTGCCTTGCGCCCTCCCCGAACGGCGCCACACCCACTCGAGCCGATGCGCAGCTCCCTTCATCCCCCGGCGCCCACCGAGGCGCTCCCCGCCGCGGCGGAGATCGACACCCCGCTGTCGATCTCGACCGCGGAGCTGGTGACGATGGTGGCGGCGCTGATGGCGCTCAACGCGCTCGCCATCGACATCATGCTGCCCGCGCTGGACGCCATCGCGACGGACCTCGGGGTCGTGGGCGGCAACGACCAACAGCTGGTGGTCGTCGCCTACATCCTCGGCTTCGGTGTGCCGCAGCTGGTGTGGGGCCCGCTCTCGGACCGCTTCGGGCGCCGACCGGTGCTCTTCGTCTCGCTCATCGGCTACACGCTGGCGGGGCTCGCGTGCCTCGCCACGCAGAGCTTCGAGCAGCTGCTCATGGCGCGCTTCGTCCATGGCGTCTTCGCCTCGGGTTGCCGGGTGGTCGCCGTCGCCGTCGTGCGCGATCTGTTCGCGGGCCGCGGCATGGCGCGCATCATGTCGCTGGTGATGACCATCTTCATGGTCGTCCCGATCCTCGCGCCGATGCTGGGGCAAGGGGTCCTGTTGATCGCTCCGTGGCGCTGGACGTTCGGGGTCCTGGTGCTGGCCGGCTTCGGCATGCTGGCGTGGACGTTCCTCCGGCTGCGCGAGACCGTCGACATGGACGACCGCGAGCCGCTGAGCGTGCGGGCCACCCTGCGCGCCTACCTCGCCGTGGTGAAGAGCCGCGTGACGTTCGGCTACATGGTGGCCAGCGGCGTCGTCTTCGGCGCGCTCTTCGCGTTCATCTCCGCGTCGGAGCAGGTCTTCCGCGAGGTCTTCGGCAAGGGCGACACCTTCGTCTTCTGGTTCGCGGGCGTGGCGCTCGCGCTGAGCTGCGCCAACTTCGCCAACTCGCGGCTCGTCGAGCGGTTCGGCATGCGGCGCCTCAGCCACGTGGCGCTCGTCGGCTTCATCGCCGTCTCGCTCTCGCTCGTGGCGGTGATGCACTTCGTGGGCGAGGAGCTCTGGCTCTTCTTCCCCATGTTCGCCGTGGTCTTCGCGCTCTTCGGGCTCATCGGCGCCAACTTCAACGCGCTCGCCATGGAGCCGCTCGGCAAGATCGCCGGCACCGCGTCCGCGGCGTACGGCTTCGCCACTACGTCGGTGAGCGGCCTGCTCGGCGGCCTCATCGGCCGCGCCTACGACGGCACGACCACGCCGCTGCTGCTCGGGTTCGCCGCGCTGGGCGTCGCGAGCCTGATCGCGGTCGCGGTCACCGAGCGCGGCCGGCTCTTCTCGAGCGCCTGACCCGCTACGCGTCGAGCTGCTCGAGCTGCTGGCGCGCCTCGACGTCCTTCGGATCCAGGGACAGCGCCTTCTCGAGGGCGCGCTTGGCGCTGGCCGGCTTGTTCGCGGCGGCGAAGCTCATGCCGAGCAGGCGGTGGCCGCTCGCGGCGTCGGGCCGAAGCTCCACCGCGCGCTTGGCGTAGCGGGCGGCCAGCGGCAGCTCGTTGGCGCGGAGGGCGGCGTTCGCGGCGTGCTCCTGTGGCTCGGCCTCGTTCGGGCGCGCGTCGGCCACCTTCGCCCAGCACTTGGCGGCCTCCTCCCAGCGCATGCGCTCCTGGGCGTACCGCGCGCGCTTCTCGAACGCCTCCGCCTTGCTCCGAACCGCTTGCCAGCGGAGCCGCTCCGCGTCGGCCTTCAGCGTCTCGTCGTCCGGCCGCCACGCGACGGCGATCCGCAGCGCCTCCGCCGCGCCGGCGAAGTTGCCCTTCTTCTCCGCGTCGCGCGCGTCGGCGATCAGGCGGTCGGCCCGATCGAGGCGACCCGACGACCGAGACACCTGGGTCAGCGCCCGGCTGAGTGACCGCAGCGGGTCGGGCTTGTCCGCGGGCGCGGCCGGGGGCGGCGCCGCGTTGCGGCGGTTGGCGCGCAGGTCCCGCAGGCGGTGGTCGGCGATCGCGCGCATCGTCTCGGAGCGCGTGCGCCGCGGCTTCTGGCTCGAGGCGGAGGCCGGCGGGGCAGCTGGCTCGGGCGGCGGCTCGGGCTCGGGCGGCGTCGCCTCGTCCAGCCCCGCCGTCTCCCGCAGCGCGCCCAGGTACTCGTCGTATTCGCGCCGACGCTTCGACTTGCCGAGCACGTCGTACGCCTCGGTGATCGCGTGGAACACGCGGTCCATCTTGTGGCGATAATCACCGAGCTCGACGCCGTAGAGGGTGTCGGTGTGGAAGAGCTTCGCGAGCGCGAAGTACGCCTCGCGGATGTCCTTGCGCGTCGCGTCGCGCGGCACGCCGAGCAGCTCGTAGTGATCGGCCTCGTCCGCCAGCGCGTACGCGTCGTCGATCTGCCGCTTCCGCTCGGCCGTGAAGCGCGCGCCCGACGCCTCCACGGCGGGCTCCGCGGCGGGGGCGGGCTCGGACGGAGGCGCCGCGGGCTCGGCGGGCGGGGGCGTGGAGGGCACCGCGGGCCACGAGGGCGACGAGATCGCGACCGGCGGCGGCGGCGGCGGGAGGCTCGGGTGGGGGGCCTGCCAGCTCACCGCGCCCAGGTCGGAGAGGCGCCGCAGCATCTTGCGCGCCTGGGCCGGAGGCGATCCCAGCACGCTGCAGAGCTCGTCGACCCCCATCGCGCCGTCGAGGATCGACAGGAGATAGGCCTCGGCCGGCTCGATCGGCAGGGTCATCAGGTCGATGTGAGAGAGCCGGCGCGGCGGGACGCTCGGCAGGCTGGGCGCGGTGGGCGGCGGCGGCGGCAGCGAGGGCGCCTCGTTCATCCAGAAGAACTTGATGGCCGCCACGATGCCCATGAAGTCGCCCTCGTCGCGCGGCCGAGGGAAGACGTAGTCGGCCGCGTCGTCGGGCGTGGCCGAGAGCGCGATCAGCGGGAGCTTTCGAGGGGCGCTCGCGGCGCGGAGCCGGTCCAGGAAGCCGCTCCCCACGAGCTCCAGATCCACCAACAGGACGTCCTGGCCACCGTTCGCGAGCGCGCCGAGCGCCGCCTCGCGCGCGCCGAACGCGTGGACCTCGGCCGGCAGACCCGCCAGCTCGAGGCTGCTGCGAGCGAGCTCGACCATGGCCGAGTCGCGCTCGATCATCATGATCTCGATCGGTCTGGCGAAGCTGCTGGCCATGGCCGGAGGACGAAGGATGGCCGGCCTGGGCCCCCTTCGACAATGGTTCGTTGCGCGATCTTTGCGTCGATCGGGTGGCGCGAGCCGCGACGATGCCTCATAGCAGGGGGCTTCCTCTGCCCCCGAGGCCCCGTGACAACTGCAGTACCGACCGACGTTTCGCCTTCGACTTTCGAGGGACTCTCCATCGACCCTCGCCTCATCGACGCCGTCGGCGCACTGGGCTTCGAGTCACCCACCCCCATCCAGGCCGAGGCGATCCCGCCCCTGGTCTCCGGCCGTGACGTGATCGGCCGCGCCCGCACCGGGAGCGGCAAGACCGCCGCGTTCGGCCTGCCCGTGCTCGAGCGCGTGAAGGCCGGCGGCAAGTCCGTGAAGGCCTTGCTCCTGTGCCCCACGCGCGAGCTCGCGCTCCAGGTCACCGACGCGCTCCGCTCCTACGCGGCCCAGCTCCCCGTGCGTGTCGTCACGCTCTACGGCGGCGCCTCCTACGG